>DASSTJ010000102.1:0-2247 GCA_035707965.1 Actinomycetales bacterium | reverse complement strand
CCGAGGTGACACTCGAGACGGACGGCGTACGCCGGGTCTTCCGCGTGCGCCACAGCGCGGACCGGTGGCACGTCGACTCCCCCCTCGGCTACTCGGCGTTGACCGAGGTGCCGCGGTTCCCCGACCCGGCGCACGCCCTCGACGCGGGCTCGCTGACAGCGCCGATGCCCGGGTCCGTGCTGCGGGTCGAGGTGGCGGCGGGGACGAAGGTCAAGGCCGGCCAGCAGCTGGTCGTGCTCGAAGCGATGAAGATGCAGCACGCGGTGACGGCGCCCGTCGACGGCACCGTGGCCGAGGTGCGGGTCGACGCCGGGCAGCAGGTCGACGCGGGCGCCGTGCTCGTGGTGATGGAGGAGCCCGCATGATCGAGGTCACCGGCACCGCGCAGCGGCAGGCGTGGCACGACGACGTGCTGCCGCCGGTCGAGCGGGTGCGCGACGGCCTGTGGTCGATCCCGGTCCCGATCCCGAACAACCCGCTGCGCTACGTGCTCGTCTACGCCCTCGCGCTGCCCGACGGCGTCGCGATCGTCGACTCCGGCTGGAACACCGACGAGTCCTGGGCGGCACTGTGCGCAGGCCTGCGGACCGCGGGCTACGACATCACCGACGTCCGTGCCGTGCTCATCACGCACATCCACCCCGACCACTTCGGGCTCGCCGGCCGGGTGCGCGAGGCGTCCGGAGCATGGGTCGGTATCCATGAGGCCGACGCGTCGCTGCTGCCGGCGCGCTACGGCCCCGGAATGGACGACCTCGTCACGCAGATGCGCGACCTGCTCGCCGACTGCGGGGTGCCCGACGACGAGCTGGGAGTGATGTCGTCGGCGTCCCTCGGCGTGCGCGAGCTGGTGACGCTCGCCGAGCCCGACCGCTACATCGACGACGGCGAGAAGCTCGACCTGCCCGGCTGGGACCTGCACGCGATCTGGACGCCGGGCCACTCGCCGGGACACCTGTGCTTCGCCGAGCCGTCCCGCCGCCTGGTGCTCACCGGCGACCACGTGCTGCCGCGGATCACGCCCAACGTGTCGATGCACACGCAGTCGACGACCAGCCCGCTCGCCGACTTCATGGAGTCGCTGGCCAAGGTGCGCGGCTGCGCGTCCGACGAGGTGCTGCCCGCACACGAGTGGCGCTTCGCCGGCCTGGCCGAACGGGTCGACGACCTCCTCGCCCACCACCACCGCCGGCTCGACGAGATCGCGGCCGTCGTCGCCGCCAGCCCCGGCCTCACCTGCTGGGAGGTCACCACCCGGCTGACCTGGTCACGGTCGTGGGACGACATCCAGGGCTTCATGCGCCGCGCCGCCAACGGCGAGACGCTGGCCCACCTGATCGTGCTGCAGACCCAGGGGCGCATCCGGTCGACCGGCCAGCGCCCGCAGCGCTGGGAGCTCGTCGGATGAGTGCGGCCGCCCGGCTCGTGCTCCGGGACGTTCCGTGAGCCTCGACTTCCTGCTCGGCACCTGGCGCGGCGAGGGCGTCGGCGGCTACCCGACGCTGGAGCAGGACTTCGCCTACGGGCAGGAGATCTCCTTCACCACGTACGGAAAGCCGGTCGTGCAGTACGCCTCGCGCACCTGGCGGCTCGACGACCCCGGCGTGCCCATGGCCCGCGAGGTCGGTTTCTGGCGACCGCAGGACGACGGGTCGATCGAGGTGCTCCTCGCCCAGCCGACCGGGCTGGTCGAGATCTTCTACGGCCGGGTCGACGGGACGAAGATCGAGATCGCCACGGACCTGCTTGCGCGCACCCGCACCGCCAAGGAGGTCACCGCCGAGCACCGGCTCTACGGTCTGGTCGGCGACGAGCTGATGTACGCCATGGACCTGGCCGCGGTCGGCCAGGAACTGCAGCCCCACCTGTCCGCCCGTCTGCACCGGGTGGCCTGATCCCGCCTGACCCCGTCCCTCCCGAACTGTGTGGAATCGCGGACCTACGTGTGACAGCGATCCCACACAGAACGGGAGGACGTGACAGCGAAACCGGCGCGGTCGGCCGGCGGGTCACAGGTCCAAGGCGATGACCGTCGCGTGCTCGTCGACGCAGTCCGGAGGGACGTCGATGACGACCTCTCCGATCGGGTCGTCGGTCAGCCCGAGCTCGTCGGCGGCAGCCAGCCGCGGCTGCCAGGCGAGCGCCGCGCCCGAGGCGACGTGGGTGACCGCACGGACCCGGCGTACGCGAACGCCGCGGACCGTCACCGACTCGTAGGGCCGGGCCAGCAGGTGCAGGTAGACACGG
>DASSTJ010000101.1:0-8383 GCA_035707965.1 Actinomycetales bacterium | reverse complement strand
GCCTTGCCCTGGAACTTCTCCAGGAGCTCGGCGGACGAGTGCACCGAGCTGTCGTCGATCGCTCGTGCGGACGCAGCGCCCGCGCCCGACTTGGTGTCGGCCTCAGTCGGAGCCTTGTGAGACGGCTTCATGGACACGGACTGCGAGTACGTCTCCAGCTGCGCCTCGGTGTCGTCGTCCGAATCGTCGGCGGCCTCGCTGTCGATCGGCGTGTACGAGCCCGTCTCGAGCTGACGTTGGCGCTCCTCGGCCGTGTGGATGCCCATGAACGACCGGGTGTCGAAGTCCAGGTAGTCGAGCGCCAGACGCCGGAAGACGTAGTCCATGATCGACTGAGCCATGCGGATGTCCGGGTCGTCCGTCAGCCCGGCCGGCTCGAACCGCAGGTTCGTGAACTTCTCGACGTAGGTCTCGAGCGGGACGCCGTACTGCAGGCCGATGGAGACCGCGATCGAGAACGCGTCCATCACACCGGCCAGCGTCGAGCCCTGCTTGCCGAACTTGAGGAACAGCTCGCCCAGGCCGTCATCCGGGTAGGACCCGGCCGTCAGGTAACCCTCGGCGCCGCCGACCGCGAACGAGATGGTCTGCGACGGGCGACGCTTCGGCAGGCGCTTGCGCACGGGGCGGTACTCGACCACCTTCTCGACGCTAGCCTCCACCGACTCGCCGGTCGACGCCGACTTCGCCTTCGCGTCCGACAGCGGCTGACCGACCTTGCAGTTGTCGCGGTACACGGCCAGAGCTTTCAAGCCGAGCTTCCAGCCCTGGAGGTAGACGTCCTGAATGTCCTCGACCGTCGCCTCCTCCGGGAGGTTCACGGTCTTGCTGATCGCGCCGGACAGGAACGGCTGCACCGCGGCCATCATGCGCACGTGGCCCATCGGGGCGATGGCGCGAGCACCCATCGCGCAGTCGAAGACCTCGTAGTGCTCGGGCTTGAGACCGGGAGCGTCGATGACGTGGCCGTTCTCGGCGATGTACTCCACGATCGCCTCGATGGTCTCGCCGGTGTAGCCGAGCTTCTCGAGCGCTCGCGGGATGGTGAGGTTCACGATCTGCATCGAGCCACCGCCGACGAGCTTCTTGAACTTCACCAGGGAGAAGTCCGGCTCGATGCCCGTGGTGTCGCAGTCCATCATGAAGCCGATGGTGCCGGTGGGTGCCAGCACGGACGCCTGCGCGTTGCGGTAGCCGTTCTTCTCACCCTGCTTCACGACGTCGTCCCACGCCTTGGTGGCGAGACGCTGCACGTCCTTGTCCATGGTGTGCATGGTGCGGATCGCGTCGTTCGCCGCCGCGTGCTTGCGCATGACGCGCTTGTGCGCCTCAGCGTTGCGCGCGTAGCCCTCGTAGGTGCCGACGACGCCGGCGATCTCGGCGGAGCGCTTGTAGGCGGTGCCGGTCATCAGCGAGGTGATGGCGGCCGCGAGGGCGCGACCGCCGTCGCTGTCGTAGGCCAGACCGGAGGCCATCAGCAGGGCCCCCAGGTTGGCGTAACCGATGCCGAGCTGGCGGTACTTGCGCGTGGTGTCGCCGATCGCCTCGGTGGGGAAGTCGGCGAAGCAGATGGAGATGTCCATCGCCGTGATCACGAGCTCGACCACCTTGGCGAACGTCACCCCGTCGAACGACCCGTCGTCCTGCAGGAACTTGAGCAGGTTGAGGGAGGCGAGGTTGCAGCTCGAGTTGTCGAGGCTCATGTACTCCGAGCACGGGTTGGACGCCGTGATGCGGCCCGTCTCGGGGTTCGTGTGCCAGTCGTTGATCGTGTCGTCGTACTGGATGCCGGGGTCGGCGCACGCCCACGCCGCCTCCGCGATCTTGCGGAACAGGCCCGCCGCGTCCACCGTGTCGATGACCTCGCCGGTCGTCCGGGCGCGAAGACCGAACTGGCCCTTCTCCTCGACGGCACGCATGAACTCGTCGGTGACGCGCACCGAGTTGTTGGCGTTCTGGTACTGCACCGAGGTGATGTCCTGCCCACCGAGGTCCATGTCGAAGCCGGCGTCACGCAGGACGCGGATCTTCTCCTCCTCGCGGGCCTTCGTCTCGACGAACTCCTCGATGTCCGGGTGGTCGACGTCGAGCACGACCATCTTCGCCGCACGACGCGTCGCACCGCCGGACTTGATGGTGCCGGCGGATGCATCAGCACCGCGCATGAACGACACGGGACCGGACGCCGTCCCGCCGCTGCTGCGGAGCAGCTCCTTGCTCGACCGGATCCGCGAGAGGTTGAGGCCGGCGCCCGACCCTCCCTTGAAGATCAGACCCTCCTCCTTGTACCAGTTGAGGATCGAGTCCATGGAGTCGTCGACGGCGAGGATGAAGCAGGCGCTCACCTGCTGAGGGGACGTCGTGCCGACGTTGAACCACACGGGCGAGTTGAAGCTGAAGACCTGGTGCACCAGCGCCCAGGTGAGCTCGTGCTCAAACAGCTCGGCGTCCTCGTCCGTCGCGAAGTAGCCGTTGTCCTTGCCGGCCTTGACGTACGTCAGCACGACCCGGTCGACGAGCTGGCGCAGGCTGGACTCGCGCTGGTCGGTGCCCAGCGCGCCCCGGAAGTACTTGGTCGTGACGATCGTCGACGCGTTCAGGCTCCAGAAGTCCGGGAACTCCACCCCGCGCTGCTCGAAGATGGTCTCGCCGGTCTTCCAGTTCTGCTGGACGACGTCGCGCCGCTCCCACGTCACCTCGTCGTACGGGTGCACGCCTGGAGTGGTGTAGATCCGCTCCACCGTGACGCCCTTGGCGCCCTTGCGACGTGCCGCCGCCCGTGCGCCGTTCGTGGTCTCGGTCATCGTCTCGTTCCCCTCGTCTGCGGACCCCTCGTCCGCCGGTCGTCCTGCGCTGACACGTCTGCTGGTGCTGAGTGGTGGCTCTGGTGCTGTGGTGCTCTCCGCTGGCCCTGCTGTCGCTGTCGTCGCCTGCGCGACGGTGTGCCGTCTCGGCACGGCGTCTGGTGGCCACCGGTGGCGTCGGCTTCCCCGCCCGCCGCCACCGGCGGCGTCTAGGGGTGGTTGGCCCGGGCCTCCACGGCCTCGGACGGCTCACCTGGTTCGATCCCGGTGGCCTCACGCTCGGCTCGGAGGAGCGTGATCGCCGCCTCGAAGTCCTCGAGTGACTCGAACGCCTGGTAGACCGACGCGAAGCGGAGGTAGGCGACCTCGTCGAGCTCACGCAGCGGGCCGAGGATCGCCATGCCCACCTCGTGGGCCTCGATCTCGGCGCTGCCCGCCGAGCGCAGCTGCTCCTCGACCCGCTGCGCCAGAAGCGCGAGGTCGTCCTCTGCCACTGGACGGCCCTGGCACGCCTTGCGGACACCCGTGACGATCTTGGCGCGGCTGAACGGCTCGGTGACGCCAGACCGCTTCACCACGCTGAGCGCCGCCGTCTCGACCGTCGTGAAGCGTCGGCCGCAGTCGGGGCACTGCCGACGGCGGCGGATGGACTGGCCGTCGTCGGCCGCGCGCGAGTCGACGACCCGGGAGTCGGTGTGTCGGCAGAACGGACAGTGCACGTCGGCTCCTCTCGGCCTTGTCGATACGGGGTTCGGCACGTCCCGCTGTGGACGAACGTGTGGGTGACCTGTGGATGAAGATCGCTGGGTTGTGGACGGTGCACCACAACCTGTGGAGGAATCCCAGCGATGTAACTACTAGATGTAGGGGTAACGCTAGAACGTGCCACCGACATCCCGCAAGCGTTCTGGCGAACTACCGCGTGTCGTCGGCGTGTCGGAGCGTGAGGCCGCGCTCACTCAGCGAGACAGCGCTGCTGAGGCGGTACGCAAGTCGGCGACGAAGGCGGTGTACCCCTCGTGCCGAGCAGACGACGGCCCGCGAAGGATCGAGGACGGATGCACCGTCGGCACGAACTGGCGGCGACCGGCGATCGTCTCGTGCGTCAGCAGCTGCCCTCGCTGCTTCGTCACCCGTACCTCAGGCCCGAGCAGGACACGAACCGCCGTGGCGCCGAGCGGAACGATCAGCTCCGGGTCCACGGCCTGCAGCTCTGCCTCGAGCCACGGCGCGCAGGCCACCATCTGCCCGAGCTCGGGCTTCTGGTGGACCCGGCGCCTGCCACGTTGCTCGAAGCGGAAGTGCTTCACGGCGTTCGTGAGGTACACGTCGTCGATGGCGATACCGGCCTCGTCGATCGCTCGTCGGAGCAGGGCACCCGCCGGTCCGACGAACGGCTCTCCCTGCTCGTCTTCCTTGTCGCCCGGCTGCTCGCCGACCATCATCATCCGAGCGTGCTGACTGCCGCTGGAGAAGACCACCTGAGTGGCTGGCGCCCACAACTCGCAGCCGCGGCAGCCTTCCGCTGCGGCACGCAACGTCGCGACGCCGGCCTCGTCGGGCACCCACCGCTGGGCACCCGGCCGCTCCGGCTGGTCGGCTCGTGCCATGTCGACAGTCTCGACGGGCGCTCATCCGCCGGCCACCCGGGAGCATCGTCAGGCTCGCCGCGGCTCAGCGGTTCAGCGGGACCGCGATCCGCTGGCCGACGTGGAGCATCGAGCCATCGAGGGCGTTCAGCTCGCGGATCTCGTGAACCGTGTCGCGAGGATCGGCGTGAGGCGCCACCTCGCCGGCGATGCTCCACAGCGTGTCGCCCGGCGCGACCGTGAGGTACTGGACCGGCACGTGCTGTGCTGCACTGCTGGCCGCGCCGGAGGACGTGACGGCGAGCGACACCACGGCACCGACCACGAGCAGCAGGAGAAGTGCCACCACGCGACCACGACCTGTGAGACGCAACGACCCGGCTGACGTCCGGCGGGTGGCGACGGTCACGCGCGGATGCGCCACGGGCCGCGGCTGCGGCGTCGCGCGGCCACCTGGCCGGGAGGCCGCGACAGGGCGCCGGCCCAGACCGCGCGGTGCGGTGATCGGTGCGCTGATCGTCAGCGTGCTCATCGAGGCCTCCGGGTGTCGAACGTGTGTTCTATCGAACGTGCGTACGATTTCTAGCACAAGGGGCTGACAGTGTCGAGACGGGGACTGATCGAGCTCCTCGAACCGAGGTCTCACCTCATCAGCGACCACCGACAACCGACGCGCTGCTGGTGGCCGCCCGGGAGACGGGCTCCTTCGCTCTCCACTGACCGGGACCCCATGGAGACCGTGACATGCAGACCGGGACCCATCGCGACACGTTCGAACACGTGTTTGATTCCCGAGTCGCAAGGCTCTACGGTGATCACGTCGGCGGCCAGCAGGGGCCGCCCACCGCACGGCACCTCCGGAGGGGCGATGGCACGGCAGGACGGCAAGGCACCGCAGGCCCCGCGCAGAGGGCGTCCGAAGGCTGACGTGCACGAGCTGCCCGAGAGCGAGGCGCCCGACGGCCTCACCGTGCGGCAGCGTCGCGTCCTCGAGACGATTCGCGACAGCATCGAGCGCCGCGGCTACCCACCCAGCATGCGGGAGATCGGTGAAGCGGCCGGCCTTGCCAGCCCGAGCAGCGTCTCGCACCAGCTGAGGGCTCTCGAGTCCAAGGGCTATCTCCGGCGCGACCCGAACCGGCCACGAGCCATCGAGGTGATGTCGCCGGACGCATCAGCACGGCCCGGCCCGCGGTCCGACGAGCGTCGCCGCACCCTGGTCTCGCTGCCAGCACCGTCAGTGGACGAGACCGGCATCGGCGACGAGCGGCCTGAGGCGTCGTACGTGCCGGTCGTCGGGCGGATCGCAGCGGGTGGGCCGATCCTCGCCGAGCAGGCCGTAGAGGACGTGTTCCCCCTCCCCCGGCAGCTCGTCGGCGAGGGCAACCTCTTCCTGCTCAAGGTGGTGGGCGACTCCATGGTCGACGCCGCGATCTGCGACGGCGACTGGGTCGTCGTGCGTCAGCAGCCGGTCGCGGAGAACGGCGACATCGTCGCAGCCATGCTGGACGGCGAGGCGACGGTCAAGACGTTCCGCCGGCGGGACGGCCACGTCTGGCTCATTCCGCACAACGAGCAGTACGAGCCGATCCTCGGCGACGACGCCACGATCCTCGGCCGCGTCACCACGGTCCTGCGCAAGGTGTGAGCCCGACGGCGCGTGAACGGTCAGGCACGTGACAGGTTCGGCAGGCAGCGGCTGTCGGCTCGGCTGGCTACGCGGTCAACGCGCGGGCGGCCACGTCCACGTCACGCTCCGTGTTCCAGAGGTGGAAGGCGATGCGTACCTTGCCGGCACGTGCAGCGACCGTGCACCCTCCGTCCACCAGCCGGCGTTGCAGCTCGCCGTCGGGGTCGCTCAGCGAGAGCACCGGGCGACCCTCGGGTGCCAGGCTGAGCTGTCCGCGGAGCGCGTCGGCCAGCCGAGTGCCGTGGCTGCGCTGCTGCGGAGTGAGCGACACCATCAGTTCGAGACTGGGCACGGAACCGACGAACGACAGCCAGACCGGCGCCACGTCGAACCGGCGCGCACTGTCCGCCAGCTGCATCTGCGGCCCGTAGCAGGAGTCCCAGATCGACTCGCCCGCGTACCAACCGGCGTTGACCGGACGCAGCCGCTCCCTGGCCTCCGGCGTGACTGTCGTGAAGGCCACACCGCGCGGACAGCACAGCCACTTGTAGCTCGAGCACACGGTCACGTCGTAGTCGTTCGCGCTCAACGGGAGCCACCCTGCCGACTGCGTGACGTCGGCGAAGGTCATCGCGCCGTGCGCACGAGCCGCGGCTGCCACTGCCACCCCGTCGGCGATGCGACCGTCGGAGGACTGCGCCATCGAGAAGGCCACCAGGTTCGTCGAGCGGTCGATCGACTCCGCCAGGCGTTCCAACGGCACGTGCTGCACGGTCACCCCGCGGCCCGCCTGCGCGAGGAACGGGAAGACCATCGACGTGAAGTCTCCGTCGACGCAGATCACGTTCGCCCCGTCCGGGAGTGACGCCGCCACCATGCCGGCGGTCACGGAGGTCTGCGAGCCGACAGCGACGTCGCCTTGGTCCACGCCGACGAGCCGCGCGTACAGCTCACGGGCTCGCGTCACCGACAGGTCGTACTCGGCGGCCGACGCCTGCCCGGCCGCCCATTGCTCCACGGCTGACGACAGCGCCGCCTTGGTGCGCCGGGGCGGCAGCCCCATCGTCGCCGCGTTGAGGAATCCCGGCGCCGGGTCGAAGCTCGCGGCCAGCTCCTCCTCGGGAGTCGGTGCGGCGGACGTGGGCGCGCTGAGGGTCGTCATGAGTCGAGGGTCCCGGAGCCGACACCTGGGCACAACGGCATGTTCCCTTGGTTCGTCATAACAGCTCGTTATGATTGAGCCATGATTGACGTCAACGGCCTGCGAGTGATTCGGGCGATCGGTGACGAAGGAGGCTTCACGGCCGCCGCCGAACGCCTCGGGTACAGCCAGCCAGCGGTCAGCCAGCTGGTGCGGCGGCTGGAGCGACGCCTCGGGACCGCGCTGGTCGAGAAGTCAGGCCGCTCGGTGCGCCTGACCGAGGCCGGTCGGGTGCTCGCCCGGCACGCGGTGACGGTGCTCGGCGCCATCGACGCTGCGCACGAGGAGGTCGCCGCGATCGCGGGGCTGCGCGCGGGCCGCGTACGGGTGATGGCCTTCCCGTCGTCGTCCGCGACAGTGGTGCCCCTGGCGCTCGCGTCCCTGAGGGCCGCCCACCCAGGCCTCACCGTGTCGTTCACCGAGGCGGAGCCGCCCGAGTCGCTCGCTGCCGTGCGCGCCGGCGACTGCGACGTCGCCGTTGCGTTCACCTACCCAGGCACTCCCGAGGAGCGAGCCGACCTGAGCGGCCTCAGCCGGGTGCCGCTGCTGGACGACGAGGTGCAGGTGGCGCTGCCGTCCGCCCACCCGCTGGCCGACCATGTCGCCGTGGCGTTGGGCGATCTCGCGGGTGAGACCTGGATCGCGGGCTGTCCCCAGTGCCGTGGCCACCTGCTCGAGCTGGCGAGGCGGGCCGACTTCGATCCGCGCATCGACTACGCGACCGACGACTACGTCGCCGTGCTCGGTCTGGTGGCCGCGGGGCTTGGTGTCGCGCTCGTGCCAGGTCTCGTCCTGCGGTCGGCCCACCACCACGACGTGGTCACCCGCCCCCTGAAACCCGCGTCGCGGCGCGAGGTCTTCGCCGTCACGACGCCCGATCTCCTCCGCGTGCCGGCGGTCGCGGCGACGTTGTCAGCCTTGCGCCAGGCCGCCGCGTCCTGATCCTCCGTCCAGGCCCACACGCTCTACTCGTCCTCGACGGGGATGAGCTGGGCGCGGGCCTGGTAGACGGTCAGGCTGCTGGCCGGGCCGGTGATGTCGACGGTGTCGTCGAGCGCGCGGAACGCTCCCCCGTCGACGCTGAAGTCGGCCGAGTACCGCGCGGTCACCGAGATCCTCACCTGCCCGGGGTGCTGGTACAGGTGCGTGACCTTGCCCC
>DASSTJ010000100.1:0-30953 GCA_035707965.1 Actinomycetales bacterium | reverse complement strand
GCTCACCATGAGCACGTCGTGCCCCGCCATGCGCATGTACCTGCTGAACACGTCGGAGGGCACGCCGAAACCGGCCACGTGGCCGATGTGGCGCGGGCCGTTGGCGTACGGCCAGGCGACAGCAGACAGGACATGGGTCATGGGGGTCAGCCTAGTGAGCGCGTGCCAGTCGGCTTCTCGCCGTCCATCCGGACCGCACGGAACGCCGGATCCCTCTGGCGGCTCTCGCACGCTGGTTGACGCTGCCCGCCGAGACTCGTCGCCCGCGCAGCAGGAGCAGCCCGCCCGGCACGTCAGGACGACGCCGCCGGACCGACTGCTCCTGCCAGACGGCGTCGGGTTCAGGTCGTCCCGTCGATCACGGGAAGGCGGTCCGCCGCACGGAGTAGACGAACCGGTCGGTTCCGTTGGTCGGCGTCTCCGCCTCCGTCCAGATCAGGTCGGTCAGCGGATCGTAGGACAGGTCGTTCGTGCCATGGATCAGCGTGTTGGTGTACCGGTGCGTGTACTCGTCGGGCCGCCACGAGTACATGTCGCTGCCGTAGTGATCGGCGTTCGCGATCGTCGCGGCAGTCAGGTACCACGTGCCGTTGTAGCTCACGGCCCCTTGCAGGTAGCGAACCGTCGACAGACGGGCCTGCGTCGCCGTCGCCTTGCCAGCGCGGCTGACGAGCTCACGGTTGGTGTAGTCGATCGGCCAGCGAACGACGTGCGCGCCCGCCGTGGTGTCGAAGCTCCTGGTCTCGCTGACGACGATGCTGTCCGGCGAGGTCGATCGGTCGAAGCCGATGGAGTCGAACATGCCGGCCTGGCTGCTCGGTGCGGTGTACGCCAGTACCTGCGGCACGGCGTACTCGTACGAGCCGGCGTAGTAGCTGCCGTCTGCATCCAGCCCGACGGTGGTCTTGGCCGTGCTCAGGTGCCAGATGTGCCGGAGGTCGAACACCCTCAGGCCGCCTCCCCCGTCCGGCGCCGTCGATGCGGACGAGGTCACGTAGAGGTAGTCGCCGTACCAGCTGATGCCGCCGGCGTGCACGCCGACCACACGACGGAAGTTCGGCGTCGTCCCGGACATGTAGGGCACGACGAGCAGGATGTGGCGGTAGACCGGGTGCGCCGCATCCGTGCGGTCGACCAAGCTGATGCGGACGTTCTGGTCCAGGTTCGCGTCGTTCCCGTCCTCCGCGTGCCACGCCACGATCATGAGCTTGCGACCGGCATACAGGCCGTCGGTGTAGGCGTCCGAGCTCGTCGTCACCCCCTGCGGGTACCAGTCCCGCGTGGTGTTGTCCGTACCTGCCCATCGGAAGCCGGTGCTGAAGCCGGTGATCGGGGTGGGCGGTGAGGACATCGGGACCGCGGCGCTGGGTGAGTCAGCCAGCACCTGCTCGACCGTCGCGTTGGGCAAGAGCGCATCCAGCTTCGACACCGCGGAGGACGTCGAGACCCGCGTCAGCACGAACTGTGACGGGTCGATCGCTCCCGCTGCCTGGGCGGCCGGCGCTGCTGCCACCACACCCGTGATGAGTGCGGTCACGCCGACCAGGGTCGCGGCAAGGCGCGACCCACTGACTCTTCTTTTCATGGTGTTCCCCTGACTTGGTGGCGCCCCCTTGACGCCGAGTCGGAGTGTAGTGATCAACACCTGGGGCGCGTCAATGCTTTGCGGCACAAGGACTTGCGTCGCCTCGTGGAGAGTGTCGAGTCGCCTGCGCAGCCGACTCGAAGCTCAGGGCCGGACGGCGAGGGCGGCGTTGTAGAGGTCTCGCTTGCTGACGCCGTGACGGGCGGCGACGTCGCCGGCTGCCTCCTTGAGGCGGTGGCCCTGCTCGACGAGCGCCTGCACCTCGGCGACGAGCTGCTGCTCGTCCGGCGCCGCGCGCTGTGTCCGGCCCTCGACGACGACGCAGATCTCGCCGCGCACCTCGCCCTGCGCCCATGCGGCCAGCTCGGCGAGCGGGCCGCGCCTGACCTCCTCGTACGTCTTCGTGAGCTCGCGGCAGACGGCGGCGCGCCGGTCCGGCCCGAAGGCGTCAGCCATGGCCCGCAGCGTCACGGCCAGCCGGTGCGGGGCCTCGAAGAACACCATCGTGCGGCGCTCGTCGGCGAGCTCGGCCAGCACTCGCGACCGCTCCCCTGCCTTGCGCGGCGGGAACCCCTCGAAGCAGAAGCGGTCGACGGGGAGCCCCGACACCGCGAGCGCCGTCAGCACCGCGCTCGGTCCAGGCACCGCGGTCACCCGCAGCCCGGCGTCCACCGCGGCGGCGACCAGCCGGTACCCCGGGTCGGAGACCGACGGCATGCCGGCGTCGGTGACCACCACCACCGTCGCGCCGGACCGCAACGACTCCAGCAGCTCCGGCGTCCGACGCTGCTCGTTGTGCTCGTGGTAGCTGACGACCCGACCGGCCACCTGGACGCCGAGGGACGACGTGAGCCGAGCGAGCCTGCGCGTGTCCTCGGCGGCGACGACGTCCGCTGCAGCGAGCACTCGCGCCAGCCGGGGCGAGGCGTCGGCGACGTCACCGATCGGCGTGCCGGCCAGCACCAGCACTCCCCGCTGCTCCTCGCTCACTGCCAGCACCCCACAGCGTCCGGATCAGGCACTCCGTCGCCTTGGTGCACGCGTGAAGCGCTTGAGGCGTGCACGCAGGCTACGAGGTGCACGGTGGCAACGGGTCGGCGTTGGGGAGGCCGGCGGTGCGCACGTGACCCAGTCACCGGAAGCGGCGGGCGCTGGCGCGGTGCTGGCCGCCGTCCACCACGACGTCGGCGCCGGTCACCCAGGACGCGCGGTCGGACAGCAAGAACGCCACGACGTCACCGACCTCCTCGGGTCGGCCCAGCCGCCGCCAGGGGAACTCGCCCCGCTCGAAGCGCTCGAACGTCTCCGGGTCGTTGCGGCGCATGTCGTCCCACCCGCCGCCGGGGAACAGGATGCTGCCAGGGCTGACCGCGTTGACGCGGATCTCGTCGGCGGCAAGCTCGTCGGCCAGCACGCGAGCGAGCTGGATCTCTGCCGCCTTGGCCACGGCGTACGTCGTGCGCGGCGCCACCCGCGAACCCGTGATACTCGCGATCATCACGACGGCAGCCGAGGGGGAGCGCAGCAGGTGGGGGTACGCCACCTTGACCAGGTTGGCCGCGTGGCCGGCATTGAGCGTGAACGTGTCGGTGAAGTCGTCGACCGAGCTGTCGAGCAGGTTGCCACCCACCGTGCCGCCGGCGTTCGCCACGACCTTGTCGAGGCCACCCAGCTCCTTGGCGACCGAGTCGACCGCGGTCGCCAGCGCGGGGTGGTCCGTGACGTCGACCGAGCGCGTGACGACGCGGGTCCCGTGCCGGCCTACCTGCTCGGCTGCGGCGGCCAGGGCCTCCTCGCCGCGTGCCAGCAGACCGACGTCCGAGCCCTCGGCCGCGAGCGCGTCCGCGATGGCCAGCCCCAGCCCGCGGCTCGCCCCGGTCACGACGGCACGAGCCCCGCGCAGTCCGAGATCCATGCGCCCCACCCTAGGGCGAGGGGGCGATCTTGACGCGCGTGCGGGGATGGGTGCCGTCGGGGCGGCTGCGATCACGACCTGCCCACCGCACCCATCGCCACACCGTGGCGCGTGCGGGCCCGACCTGGACTCCCCCGCCCTACGATGACGCGGTGACGACGACCGCTGTCTCCGAGCTGCGTCCCGCGGTCGGGCAACGCACGGAGACGACGCGGCTGCGCAGACAGCTTCTCGGACGCCGACCGGACGAGGTGCTGTGGGGCTGGCTCGGGCCTCTCATCATCACGGCGGTCGGCGGGTTCTTCCGGTTCTGGCAGCTCGGCAGGCCGCACCAGCTCGTCTTCGACGAGACGTACTACGTCAAGCAGGGCTCGTCGTTCCTCGACTACGGCTTCGAGAAGTCGGTGGCGCCCAGTCTCGGCACGACGCCGGACAAGCTCTTCACGGCCGGCACGACCGACGTCTGGGCCAACGCGCCCGACTTCGTCGTCCACCCGCCGGTCGGCAAGTGGATGATCGCCCTCGGCGAGCTGCTCTTCGGCCAGACCAGCTCGTTCGGCTGGCGGTTCGCCTCCGCGGTGTGCGGCACGCTCTCGATCCTCATGCTGGCGCGGGTCGCGCGCCGGCTGTTCGGGTCGACGTTGCTCGGCTGCGTGGCCGGGCTGCTGATCGCGTTCGACGGTCACCACTTCGTGCACAGCCGCACGGGACTGCTCGACATCTTCGTCATGTTCTGGGCGCTGGCCGCGTTCGCATGCCTGCTCATCGACCGGGACCGGGCACGCGAACGCCTCGCTGTCGCGCTGGGACGAGCCAGCGGCGCGCACAGCGACCACGCACCTGGCGCGCCGCCGTACCTGGCGAGCGCGGCGACGACCCGCCTCGGCGGCTTCGGCGTGCGACTGGGGCTGCGTCCCTGGCGCATCGCTGCGGGCGTGTGCCTCGGTCTCTGCACGGGCACCAAGTGGAGCGGCCTGTACTTCATCGCCGTGTTCGGCGTCATGACGTTCCTCTGGGACGTCGGCATGCGGCGTGCCGTCGGCAACCGCACCTGGGTGCGCGCCGGTCTGCTGGACGGGTTCAAGGCCTTCGTCAGCATCGCGCCGGTCGCACTGGGCGTCTACCTCGTCTCGTGGTCCGGCTGGTTCGCGACGAAGGGCGGCTGGGACCGCGAGTGGGGCGCACAGCACCCCAGCCAGCACTGGGGCGTCGTGCCGGACGCGCTGCGCGGGCTGTGGCACTACCACGCGGAGATGTACCGGTTCCACGTCGGGCTGCACAGCCCGCACCCGTACAAGACCGAGCCGTGGTCGTGGATCGTCCAGGGTCGACCGACGTCGTTCTTCTACGAAGGGCCGACGAAGGGCCACGACGGCTGCACGGTCGCGCAGTGCTCGAAGGCCATCACCTCGATCGGCACGCCGACGCTGTGGTGGGGCGCGGCCGTGGCGATCGTGATCCTGGTGGTCATGTGGGCGTTGCGCCGGGACTGGCGCGCCGGGGCGGTGCTGAGCGGCGTCCTCGCCGGCTACGTGCCGTGGTTCGCGTTCGAGGGCCGTACGATCTACTCCTTCTACGCCATCGCGTTCGTGCCGTGGATGGTGCTCGCCGTCACCTACGTCATCGGCATGGCGCTCGGGCGGCCGGGGCAGTCGCTGCGCCGGCGCATGGCGGGCGTGGTGCTGTCCGGCGCCTTCGTCATCAGCTGCGTCTGGCTGTTCTTCTTCTTCTGGCCCATCTACACCGCTCAGGTCATCCCCTACTCCGAGTGGGCGGCCCGGATGTGGTTCCCCAGCTGGATCTGAGGTCGGGCCTTTCGACCCCTTCGCCTGGTCGCCGTCGTGGCCGACGATGGAGACACCATGCGCAGCCACGTGTCCGGACGTCGGGAGCTCGACCGTCACGACCAGCAGGACCCGTGGGCCTCGGACGGCGTCGGACGTCCCCGCTGCCCGGTCGCGCACGGCAGCGACGGCACCTGGACGCTCTCCCGGCACGCGGACGTCGTCGCCGCAGCCCGCGACGACGTGACGTTCTCGAACGCCACGTCACGGTTCCTCAAGGTGCCGAACGGTCTGGACGGCGACGAGCACACCGCCTTCCGCACGCTCATCGACCGCTACTTCACGGCCGACCGGCTCGCCGAGCTGCATCCCGTGATCGAACGGATCGCCGACGAGGTCGTCCGGGACGCGGTCGCGGGGACCGACCCCGGCCTCGGCACGCGTGTCGACGCGGTCGCACTCGGCGCGCGGTTCGCCGTCCGCGCCTCCTGCGCGTGGCTCGGCTGGCCGGCCGACCTCTCCGACGAGCTGCTCGAGTGGATCGCCGCGAACCGCGCGGCCACGCGGTCCGGCGAGCTGGAGCGAACCGCCGACGTCGCAGCCTGGTTCGACCGCGTCGTCCACCAGCAGGTGGTCGCGCGGCGCGCGGCGCTCGAAGGTCCGGCGTCCAGCACGGCGCCGGACGTCACGGCGCAGCTCGTCGCCGACGAGTCGCTCGGCCGTCCGCTCACCGACGCCGAGCTCACGTCGATCCTGCGCAACTGGACGGGCGGCGACCTCGACTCCCTGGCGCTGTGCGCGGGCGTCGTCCTCGCCTACCTTGCCGACCACCCCTGCCTGCAGGACCGCGTGCGCAGCGGCGTCAGCGACCGCGAGCTCGACGCGATCGTCGACGAGACGCTCCGGATCGACGACCCGTTCGCCAGCAACCGGCGTGTCGCCACGACCGACACCGTCGTCCACGGCCGTCACGTCCGGGCCGGGGAACGCGTCGCGCTCAGCTGGGCGGCGGCGAACCGCGACCCTGAGGTCTTCGGCGACCCCGACGCGTTCGACCCGGTGGGCAACGCGGCGCACAACCTCGTCTACGGCACCGGACGCCACGTCTGCCCCGGCCGCGGTCTGGCCACCATGGAGCTGCGGCTCCTGACCCGGGCGGTGCTCGCCCGGTCGATGGCCATGACGGCGGACCCTGACCGCGCCCGCGAGCGGTCCCTGCCGCCGTCCGGTGGGTACAGCCGCGTGCCCCTCCTGCTGCACTGAGCCGACGGGCGGCCGCTGTCACACCGCCGTCAGGTCCATGTGCAGGACCTCCCAGACGTGACCGTCCGGGTCGGCGAAGCTGTTGCCGTACATCGGCCCCTCCTGCATGAGGCCCTTCCACTCCGAGCCGCCGGCTGCGAGGGCACGCTCGTAGAGATCGTCGACCTCCGCACGAGTCGACGCGGAGAGGCAGTTGATGACCTCGGTGGCGCCCTTCTCGTTGAGCACGTCGCCGACGACGAAGTCGCTGAACCGCTTCTCCGTCAACAGCATCACGACGATCGTGTCGGAGATGACCACCGCCGAGCACTGGTCGTCAGAGAACATGTCGTTCTTGGTGAACCCCAGACCGAGGTAGAAGCTCGTCGAGGCGGTGAGGTCCTTCACGGGCAGGTTGACGAAGATCATGCGGTCCATCTGGTCCTCCAGGGTCGGCCGGGCTCAGGTCCCGTGGATCGAGCGTCTTCGCGCTCTCACGTGGACTGACTCCGTACCTCCCCGGATGTCATCGGTCCGGGCTACCGTTTCTGTGCATGACAGACCTCGCCAGCACCGGCCTCGAGATCTCCGTCGACCCCGCGGAGGGGACCGACGTCGACCACGCGTTCATGCAGCAGGTCGAGCCGCTGCGACGTGAGCTCACGGCGCACTGCTACCGCATGCTCGGCTCGGTCCACGACGCGGAGGACCTCGTGCAGGAGACGTACCTGCGCGCGTGGCGGGCGTTCCACGGCTTCGACCACCGGTCGTCGCTGCGCACCTGGATGTACAAGATCGCCACCAACGTGTGCCTCACCGCGTTGAAGGGCCGTGAGCGCCGCCCGCTGCCCACCGGCCTCGGCGCCCCGCCCGGTGATCCCACGGGCGCCCTCGACAGCCGTCCCGAGATCACCTGGCTCGAGCCGCTGCCCGACGCGATGGTGTGGGCGGACGCCGACCCCGACCCGGCCGACACCGCGGTCAGCCGCGAGAGCGTCCGGCTCGCGTTCGTGGCCGCCCTGCAGCACCTGACGGCGCAGCAGCGTGCGGTGCTCATCCTGCGCGACGTGCTCGCGTGGCGAGCGGCCGAGGTGGCGGACGCGCTCGACATCAGCGTCGCCGCTGCCAACAGCACGCTGCAGCGGGCGCGCGCCCACGTCGAGAAGCTGGCCGCGTCGCCGGAGTCGCGAGGGGGGACGGTGCCGGACCAGCGGTCCAGCGACCTGCTGACGCGGTACGTCGCGGCGTTCGAGAACTACGACATCGACGCGCTGGTGCATCTGCTGACCCAGGACGCCGTGTGGGAGATGCCGCCCTTCACCGGCTGGTACTCCGGCTCGCAGCAGATCGCGTCGCTCATCTCCACGCAGTGCCCCGCCAGCGGCGCAGGCGACATGCGCATGGTGCGCACCTCGGCCAACGGCCAGCCGGTGCTGGCGCTGTACATGCGCGATCTCGACGGCGTGCACCGCGCCTTCCAGCTGCAGCAGCTGACCGTCGAGGACGATCGAGTGACGCACGTGGTCTGCTACTTCGACACGAGCCTGTTCGCTGCGTTCGGGCTCGCCGACGAGCTGCCACGGTCGACGTCCTGACGGGCGGGTGACACCGGTCTCGGCGACGGGAAGGACCCGTCACCGAAGAGGATCCGGCGTGCAGCCGCGCGGCCGGGCGGCGTCCGCACCAGGGCGAAGCCGAGCTCCGACATCGTCGGGGTACGCAGCTGCGCCAAGCCTCGGCGCATCAGCAGCCGTCCCCGGAACCGCTCGCGCAACGCCGCGCCGTCATAGGCCGCGACGGCGTCGGTCCGTCCGCTGCGCAGCGCCTCGTGCAGCACTGACGCCGCGTGCTCGGACAGGCGCAGGCACGGGTCCAGCCCACCCGCGGTGAGCGGCGAGACGGCGCCGGCCGCGTCCCCGACCAGCAACCCTTCGGCGGAGCTGATGCGACGCAGCACTCCCCCGACCGGGATCGGGCCGCCGCGCCGCTCGACCGCGCCCGGCTGCTCGGTCTCGTCCGGCCGCTCGACGCGCTCGAGGCCTGGCGCGGAGGCGCTGAAGCTGCGCAGGGCGGCACGCAGGCCGTTCGGGAAGCGGGACGCGTACCCGGCCACGCCGACGTGCGCGTGGCACCCGTCGTTCACCACCCACGCCAGGTAGCCGGGCGCGAGGACCGGGTCGACGACGCAGTGGAACGTCGGCTCCGTCGACACCGGCGGGATCGCGAAGACCTCCTCCGCGCCCACGATCAGGTGCTCGTTCCGGTCCAGACCCAGGTCGCGCGCCACCGACGACCGCGCCCCGTCGGCGCCGACCAGGAACCGCGGACGCACGCGGACGGGTCCCTGGGGCCCGTCGAGCCGGACGACGTTGCCGTCGCGCCCGACGTAGCGGGTGCCGAGGACGAGCCGCACTCCGGCGTCCTCGGCCGACCGCGCCGCGGCCAGGTACAGCGGCGCCATGTCGCCGACGCGGTACTCGTCCCGCGAGCTCTGCAGCGTCACCGGACGTCGACGGCTCGGCGGGTACAGCACGATCCGCCGGATCGGTGGTCCCAGGCAGTCAGCCGGCAGCGTGAAGTCGTCCAGCGTGCGTCGCACGAAGATGCCGGTCGTGCGAATCGCCGCGCCGAGAGTCGGGCGCCGGTCGACCAGCAGGACGTCGTGCTGCTGACGTGCCAGGGCTGTGACGGTGTGCAGCCCCGCGAGGCCGGCTCCGATGACCAGAACGTCGACCTCAGGTGTCCCCATGCCTCGAGGCTCGTGGATCAGCGGGCGCCAGCCCAGGGAGTTCACTCGACCTGCACAGGGTCGTCACGGCCTGCGTGGAAGATCAGCACCGGCCGAGCGCGGCCGATGATCGGCACCCCTCATGCCCGACCAGCTGGCCGGGCATGAGGGGGGGCAGCGCGGGGTGGGTCGTCACTGCCAGGTCCCGAACGCCATGATGGGCTGCGGAACCACCCGCCCGAGAGAGGACCTGCCGTGGCCTACGCGCTGCTCGAGTACCAGCTGGTCAGCGACTACCTGGATCGTCGCGGCGAGCTTCGCGAGGAGCACCTCGGATTGGCGCAGGCCGCCGCGGAGCGGGGCGACATCGCGCTCGCGGGGGCGCTGGCTGACCCCGCCGACCGCGCGGTGTTCGTGTTCACCGGCTCGGACGCCGACGCCGCGCGCACGGCGGCCGAGCAGTTCGCGGCGTCCGACCCCTACGTCGCGGGCGGGCTGGTCACGAGCTGGGCAGTGCGGCCCTGGAACGTCGTCGTCGGCGGCTGACCCGCGGGCTCGCCGAGTGACCGTGACTCGCCGACGAGGGCGGCGTGTCGCGGGGGCGTGGCGGTCACTCAGCGGCCGGCAGCAGTCGCTCCACGGCGTCCAGCACGGCGGAGACGCCGGGGTCGGTCAGCACGACGCTGTAGTGGTTGCCGTCCACACCGGTCACGCGGACGTCGGCCGGAACAGCCAGGGCGGCGAGCCGACCCTCGTCGTACAACCCCTGCGGCTCGTCGAGCAGGCCCCGAGCGGCCCAGACCAGCTCGACGGGCACGCCGGCGGCGACAGCGTGGCCGACGGCCGCATGGGTCTGCGCGTCGGCGAGCACGTCGGCGCCGTCCGCGCGCACGACGTCCAGCCGGCAGCTCGAGACCCAGGCGTCGTCCGAGCGCACGAGATCGTGGGCGAGGTAGCGCCGGACGGCGCCTCCGGCCGGGCCGTCGAGCAGCGGGCCGAGCGCCGGGTGCCGCTGCCAGAACGCGACATAGGCGTCGAGGTCGTCGAAGCGCAGCGACAGCCGCTCCATCGCGGGCCCGATCACCGCCTGCAGCGCTGCGTCGACGTCGAGGTCGGGTGGAGTCGGGAACGCGAGGCCACCGTCCACCAGGACGACACCGCTGACGGCCGCGGGGTCCGTCGCGGCGGCGAGCCCGGTGACGAAGGCGCCCATGGAGTGCCCGACCAGCAGAGGACGCGTGCCGAGCGAGCGCACGAGGACCAGCAGGTCGGCGGCGTGTGCGGCGAGCCCCCGCGGCCCGCCGACGTCCCGGCTGTCGGCGCGACCGCGAAGGTCGGGCGCCAGGACCCGTACGTCGGGGCGGCGGCGGGCGAGCGCGTCGGCCAGCGGCTGCCACATGAGGGCGTTCGCGGTGATGCCGTGAGCCGCCACGACCGTCGGTCCGCCGGGCACCCCCTTCGCCAGCTCGTGGACGACGACCCGGCCCCCGTCCACCTCGGTCTCGAACGACGTCTCGGCCATGCTCATGGCTCTCCTCTGCGCACGACGCGCCGCCCCAGCCCGGTGATGCCGGTCGGCGCGAAGTAGACGATGAGCACGAAGAACGTGCCCAGGATGAACAACGGTTCGCTCAGCACACCACCGAGCGCCCCCGGCAGGTGGTCGAGCAGGGACGACCCGCTCACCTCGATCAGCCGGGCGTCGGCGTAGGCGTAGAGGAACCCTCCCACCACCGCGCCCCACGAGCTGCCGGCGCCACCGAGCACGACCATGACGAGCAGCGACAGCGTGAACTCCGCGGTGGTGATGTGCGGGCTCGAGCCGCCGAGCACCACGGCGTGGACGACGCCACCGAGAGCGCCGAGGAACGAGCCGACGACGAGCGCGACGAGCTTCGTGCGGTACACCGGCAGCCCGAGCACGGCGGCCCTCGCCTCGTTCTCGCGGACGGCCGCCATGGCGTGGCCCACACGCGACCGCACCAGCCACGCGACGACGAGCCAGGCCACGACGAGGAACCCGAGCGCCACCCAGTAGCGGTAGGGCGCGTTCGCGACGCCGAGCAGCAGGTTCGGCATCAGGTCGCGGTCGAGCGTGAGACCCTCCTCGCCACCCGTGACACCCCCCGGGTTGCGCAGCACCACGATGGACGCCGCCTGCGCGAAGGCGAGCGTCACCATGGCGAACGCGATCCCGCCGACGCGTAAGGCGATCGCCCCGACGACGAGGGCGAGCAGCGTCGTGCCCACCAGGGCGACGACAGCCGCGAGCGCCAGCGGCAGGTCGAGCGAGGACATCGCGATAGCCGTCAGGTAGCTGCCCGCGGCGACGACGAGCGCGTGCCCGAAGCTGAGCAGGCCCGTGCGCCCGAAGAGCACGTCGTAGCTGAGGGCGATGCCAGCTGTCGTGAGGCAGATCGCGAGCAGCTGCATGGATCCGGGCCCGTTGACGCGGTCGGGCAGCAGCCCGGGCAGCTCCGTGGGCACGTAGGGCAGGTACGCCAGCACGAGCAGCAGCACCAGCGGGAGGGCGACGGTGCGCAGCCGGCGGGTCATCGTGCTCCCTCCATGGACCTCGGCCGCAGCAGCAGCACCAGTGCGAGCAGCAGCACCACCGAGAGGTCGCCGACACCGCTGGCGGCGTAGAAGTTCGTGAGCTGCTGCACCAGCCCGACGGCTAGCGCGGCGACGGCCGTGCCGTTCAAGGACCCCATGCCGCCGATCACGACGACGATGAACGCGTAGATGAGCATCGAGCCGCCCTGCCCCGGTGTGACGCTGCTGGCGTACACGCCGCCGAGGATGCCGGCGAGCCCGGCAGCCGCGCTGCCCAGCACGAACACGACGGTGAACGTGCGCTGCACGTCGATGCCGAGCGCCGCCACCATGCGCCGGTTCTCGACGCCCGCGCGGATCACCAGGCCCAGGCGGGTGAACTGCAGCAGGGCCTTGAGCCCGACGAACAGCAGGAGGGCAGCGGCGATGAAGAGGAACCGGTCGTTCGGCACGTGCGCGCCGGCCACCGACGTGGTGCTCGACAGCCACTCGCCCTTCGGCAGCTGGCGGGCGTCGGGGCCCCAGATGCCTTGCACCGCAGCGACAGCGGCGAGCGAGAGCCCGACGGTGACCAGGACCTGCTGGATGTGACGCTCGTAGAGCGGCCGGATCAGCACGAGCTCGACGACCAGCCCGATGAGAGCCCCGACGGCCAGCGCCGCAACGACGCCGACCGCGAGCGCGAGACCGCCGGCAAGGCCCGTCAGGTGCGAGACGACGACCCAGCCGGCGTACGCCCCCGCCACCATGAAAGCGCCGTGGGCGAAGTTGAGCACACCCATGAGGCCGTAGATGAGGCTCAGCCCCGACGCGGCCAGGAAGTACAGGGCGCCGAGGCCCACTCCGGTGACGACGAGCAGCACGAAGTCAGTCACCAGCGGCTCCCTGCTTCATCGACACCCCGAGCAGTCGCGTCGTGAGCTCTGGGTCGCCGACCAGCTCGGCCGCGCTACCGCGGTGCACGACCTGACCGGCGTCCAGCACGACCACCGTGTCGGCGATGCGCCGTACCAGCGGCAGGTTCTGCTCGACGAGCAGGATCGGCGTCGTCGTCGCCACCCGGGCCAGGACGTCGGCGACCTCGGTGACCAGGCGCGGCGCGAGCCCCTTGGTGGGCTCGTCGACGAGCAGCAGCCGGTTCTCGCGCAGCAGCACCCGGGCCAGCGCGACCATCTGCTGCTGACCGCCGGAGAGCGTGCGGGCGCGCTGGGTGCGCCGGGCGAGGAGGTCACCGAAGAGCTCCCGGACGACGGGGGCCTCGACGCCGACGTCCTTGCCGACCAGGCGCAGGTTCTCGTCGACCGTCAGGTCGCCGAACACCTCGCGGTCCTCGGGCACGTAGCCCACGCCGTCACGAACCGTGCGCATGACCGACCATGAGGAGACGTCCCGGCCGGCCAGCTCGACGGTCCCGGTGCGCGGCGCCAGGCCGAGCACCGCCTTGAGCGTGGTCGACTTGCCGACGCCGTTGCGGCCGAGCAGCGCCGTGACCCCCGTGGCGGGGACGTCGAACGAGACGCCCTGCAGCACGTGCAGGCGCCCGTAGCGCACGTGCAGGTCCTGCACGCGCAGGACCGGCGGCGTCCGGACGTCCGTCACAGGGCCTCCCCCAGGTAGGCCTGCTGCACCTCCGGGTCGGCGGTGACCTCGTCGGCCGAGCCCAGTGCCAGCAGGCGGCCGTGGTGCACCACCGCCACCCGGTCGGCGAGCCCGAGGACGACGTGCATGTGGTGCTCCACCATGAGGACGGCCACTCCGCTGTCGCGCACCTCCGCGATGATCGTGCTGAGCCCGTCGACGTCCTCCGCCGAGACGCCGGCCATCGGTTCGTCGAGGAGCAGCACGCGAGGCTCGGACGCCATCGCCATCGCCAGCTCGAGCTTGCGGCGGTCGCCGTGCGAGAGCGCCCCCGCCACTGCTCCGGAACGGCCCGGCATGCGGACCCGGTCGAGCAGGGAGTCCACCTGCTCGACCGGGGCCGTGCTCGATGCGGCCCGCACCAGGCTGAGCCGGCCCGGCTTGCTGCCCTGGATGGCGAGCCGCACGTTCTCCCCCGCGGTCAGCCCGTCGAAGAGCGCCGAGGTCTGGAACGACCGGGCGAGCCCCTTCGCGGCACGAGCCGTCGCGGACAGCCGGGTGACGTCCTGGCCGTCGAGCTCGATCGAGCCCGTGGTCGGGCGGACGGTGCCAGACAGGATGTTGACGAGCGACGACTTCCCCGCGCCGTTGGGGCCGATGATGCCGAGGAGCTCACCGGCCCCGACGTCCAGGGAGATGTCGTCCAGGATGGCGGCGCCGCCGATGCGCCACCCGATCTGGTTCGCTGAGATCACGTGGTCGTACGCGTCACTTGAAGGGCGTGACGGGCGGCGCGACCTGGTCCGGCGAGAGGGTCTTGTCGAGCTTCGCCTTGAACCCGTCACCCTCCTTCACGAGGTGCACGGTGAACATGGGCTGCAGCATGGCGTGGTCCGCGGCGCGGATCTCCATCGAGCCCTTGGGCCCGTCGAACTTCCAGCCCTCGAGGGAACCGATCATCTTCTCGACGTCGTCTCCGCCGGCGGTCAGCGCGTGCACGATCATCTGGGCCGCGACGAACCCGTCGTTCGTGAACAGGTCCACGGTCGAGCCCTGCTTCTTCATGCCGGCGTCGAGCGCCTGGTAGACCGGGTTGTCCGCGCACCCGTCGCAGAAGTGCGCCAGGAAGTCGATCTTCGCGCCAGCCGATCCGAAGAGCTGGTGGGTCGGCTTGATGTCGAGGCCGGTGACGACGGTGGTGGTGTCGAAGACGCCCTGCTGGTCGAGGGTCTGCCACATCGTCGAGGCGTTGGTGCCGGCCCACGCGACGAACAGCAGGTCGGGCTTCTTCTGCTTGAGCTGCGTGGCGAACGGCGTGAGGTCGGTGGCCGCCGCGGGTGCGAGCACCGAGTCGACGGTCGCGCCCTCGCCCCCGAGGACCGCCTTCACGCCTGCCTCGTTCGCCTTGCCGAAGGCCGAGTCCTGCGCGAAGACCGTGACCTTCTTGCCCTTGACGTCACCGATCATCGTGCCGGCCGTGAGGATGTCCTGGTACGTCTGGCGTCCCGACCGGAACGTGTAGCGGTTGGCGCCGGTGATGGCGTCCGCCGCGGCCGGCCCGGAGATGAACAGGATCTTGTTGTCCTTGGCGAGCGGAGCGACCTGCAGCGCCACGCCGGACGCCGTCGAGCCGGCGATGATCTTCGCGCCCTGGCCCACGAGCGTGGTGACCGCCGACGTCGCCTTGGCGGGGTCACCGCCGTCGTCCTGCTCGGTGACGACGATCTTGTGGCCGTCGACCGCGCCCGTCCCCTTGGTGGCGTAGTCGAGGCCGGCGGTGAAGCCCTGACGGTACTGCTCGCCGTAGGTCGCCAACGGGCCGGACTTGGAGTAGACCAGTCCGACGGTGTAGTCGGCAGCGCCCTTCGAGCTGGTGCCCGCCGCCTCGTCGCCGCTGCTGCCGGGGGACCCGCACGCAGCGAGACCGGTGGCCGCGGCGACCGCCATCGCCACGAGGGTGAGCCGTGTGCGGTTCGACATCTCGGTGTCCTCCAGCCCCGGCGATGCCGCGCGGTGCGCGTCGAGGAAATCGCCGGGATGCAGGGACGCTATGGCCGTTGGTGAACCGTCAGAATGGGCGCGCGTCCCACACTCGGGCCCCGTGACAGTGGGCTGTCGGCACACCGTCACGAGGCTCAGCACCCTACCGGGGTGGCTGGCGTCGACCCGGGCGACGGTGCTCCCCACGGCGACCGCCGTGCCGGATCGGCCAGCCGACCTCACGTCGGGCGCCCGAGAGCCGTCTACGAGGTGATGAACGTCAAGCAGCCCTTCGAGCGAGTCGTGACGCAGCACGGGCCCACCGTGCTGCGGGTGGCCCGCGCTGTGGTCGGGTCGAGCGACGCCGACGACGTGTGGTCCGAGGCGTTCCTGGCCGCGCTGCGCGCGTACCCGGAGCTCGCGGACGACGCCAACGTCGAGGCGTGGCTCGTCACGATCACGCACCGCAAGGCGATCGACCACCTGCGCGCGCGGCGACGTCGTGCCGTTCCGGTCGACGAGGTGCCCGAGCGCGCGTCGTCCGCGCACGACCCGGCCGGCCGGGACGACGACGTGTGGGCGCACGTGAAGGACCTGCCGGAGAAGCAGCGGCTGGTGATCGCCTACCGCTACCTGGGCGGTCTGCCGTACGCGCAGGTCGCGGAGCTGGTCGGCGGGACCGCCGTGGCAGCGCGACGGGCCGCCTCCGACGGCATCGCAACCCTGCGCGACCGGCTGCCGGAGAAGACAGGAGAGACAGCATGACCACGAACCGTTCGGACGCCGACGAGATCGACTTCGCCGCCGTGCTCGGCCCGGCGCCCGCCATGGCCCCCCACCTTCTCGACCCCCTGCACGCGAACCTCGCTGAGGCCGCCGCGCGGGAGGGCCTGCTGGATGTCGCCTACCGCACTGTCGACTCGCCGGTCGGGTCGCTGCTGCTCGCCGCCACGGAGCGCGGGCTCGTGCGCGTGGCCTTCGCGAGCGAGGGGCACGACGCGGTGCTGCAACGGCTCGCCGAGCGGGTGAGCCCACGGGTGCTCGAGGCTCCCGCACGGCTGGACGACGTCGCGCGCGAGCTCGACGAGTACTTCGCGGGACGGCGGCGGAGCTTCGACGTCGCCCTGGACCTGTCACTGTCGACCGGCTTTCGTCGGATCGTCCTGCACCACCTGCCCGAGATCCAGTTCGGGCGGACGGAGACCTACACGCAGGTGGCGTCCGCGGTGGGCAGCCCCCGCGCCGTACGGGCCGTGGGGTCGGCCTGCGCGACCAACCCGCTGCCGGTCGTCGTGCCGTGCCACCGCGTCCTGCGCTCGGACGGCTCGTTGGGCGGCTACCTCGGCGGGCTCGACGCCAAGCGCGCCCTGCTGGCGCTGGAGTCAGCAGCCTGAGGTCTCTCGACCGACCGACGGGCACCGGGCGCCTGAGGCGACTGACGGACGCAGGGTCCAGGGTGGGCACATGGCTGATCTGACCGACCACAAGGCGGCACTCCACCACTACCTGCAGCAGACCCGTGAGGCACTGCTCTGGAAGGTCGAGGGCTTGGACGAACGCGACCTCCGTCTGCCGCGCACCCCTACCGGCACGAACCTGCTCGGCATCGTCAAGCACGCCCTCAACGTCGAGGTCGGCTACTTCGGCGACACCTTCGGACGGCCGTGGCCGACACCCGACGAGATCGTGACCGAGTCGGCGATCGAGGTGGATCCGGACGCCGACTGGTACGCGACCGAGGACGAGACGGCCGAGGGCATCGTGGACCTGTACCGGCGCGTCTGGGTGTTCGCCGACGAGACCATCAGCGCGTTGCCGCTCGACGCGCCCGGACGCGTTCCGTGGTGGCCACCCGACCGGCAGGCAGTCACGCTGCAGCGCGTCATCGTCCACGTCACCGTGGACCTCGCCCGCCATGCGGGTCACGCCGACATCCTTCGCGAGCAGGTGGACGGCGCCGTCGGGCTGTCATCCACCAGCTCCAACGTCCCGGACGGCGACCGGTCAGCCTACGTCGCCAAGCTCACCGAGCTCGCTGCCCGCTTCTGACGCCCGCTGGCGCCGAGAGGTCCGGGAACGACGAAGGGCCGGGCGAGTGGCCGGCCCTTCCAGGGTGGAGCTGAGGGGACTCGAACCCCTGACCCCCTCGTTGCGAACGAGGTGCGCTACCAGCTGCGCCACAGCCCCAGGAGCACCTGTCGGTGCGGCGTCCAGGTTACCAGCCCGCCAAGGGTGCCCGACGCTCAGCCGTTGGCGGCGATCCGGCGCTCGAGGATCTCGTCCAGGTCGAACTGCGGCGGCTCGTCAGCGGCGACCGGGGCGGGGACGTCCGCTCCCGGGCCGGCGGCCATCGTGCCACCGCCCGGACCACCACCGGCCCCCTGCTCGGCCGCGGCGTCGTCCACCTGCCCGGGGCGCTCAGCCTGCCGTCGCGCCGGACGGGCCTTCGGCTTGAGGGTGTAGGTCGGCGGTGGCACAGGAACCGGCTGCCACTCGTCCGAGGAGCCGTGCGACTGGCCGATCTCCACGGGCGCCTCCGTCGACGCGCGCAGAGCCGCCTGCGTGCCGGCGTCCACCGTGATCACCGCACGCCCCACGACCGAGGAGGCGGGAACGGCCCCGGTGTCGTGCGACCGGCGGGCGGCCTGCACCTGCGCGAGGACCGACCGGACGTCCTGGTGGTGCCGTGGACGACGAGCGGGTGCCGGCACCCGCGACGCCAGGCCGCGCCGGGCACCCGACGAGGTTCGCGCCGACCGGGCAGTGCGGCGCATGCGCACGAGCACGGCGCCCAGCAGCGCGGTCACCACGGCGGCGGGCCACCAGACGAGGCCCGTCGCGGCGACCAGGCACCACGCCAGCACCGTGAGGCTCACCAGTGCGAGCACCAGCCGGGCGCGACGGCGGGCGGCGTCACGGGTGATGCCCGGTCGAGCACGACGCTCGGCCAGACGCGCTCCCGACGCTGAGGCTGAGGCCGCCGCGGCCGCGCCCGCGGCAGGCAGACGTGCCGCCAGGCCGGCGGCCGGAGCATCGCCGTGCCGTGTCGGCGCGGAGGAGGCGGACGACGCGGTCCGAGTCCCGGACGTCACCGGTGGCACCCGGACGGGCGCGACCACGTAGGACCGCGCGGTGGGACGAGCGGCCGTGACAGGACGCGTCGGCGCACGGCGCTCGAGCACCCGCATGGCCTCGGAGAACCGGTCGATCGAGCGAGCGGTCGCCAGCTGGTCGCGCCGACGGATCCAGTGACCCACCAGGTACGCAGCCCAGATCGCGATGATCGCCAAGAAGATGAGGCTGCTGGGGTCCACGGTGACTCACCGTAGGTCCGCGACCACGGCCAGCCCGGCAGGCGAGCCGGTGTGTCGTGAGACTGGTGTGACAGTTGGGGTTTCAGGCTCGCCGCTGGCTCGCGTGGTAGGCAGCGAGCAGCCCACCGGGCGGCAGGTCCTCCGTGCACAGCGCGAACGTGCGGTGGTCGCGCCAGGCGCCGTCGATGTGGAGATAGCGCCGCCGCAGCCCTTCGTCCCGGAAGCCCAGCTTCGCGACGACGCGAAGGCTCGCGGTGTTCTCGGGCCGGATGTTGACCTCGATGCGGTGCAGGCCGGCGTGCAGCAGGCAGTGGTCGGTCGCGAGGGCGACGGCCGTCGGGGCGATGCCCTGACCGGCCACCTCCCGCGATACCCAGTAGCCGATGTGCCCGGACCGCAACGACCCCCACGAGATTCCCACGACCGAGAGCTGGCCGACGACCTCTCCGGCGAGCGTGATGGTGAACGGCATCGCCCGACCGGCGTGGGCCTCCCGGTTCATCGACCGCACGAGCTGCGTGAAGCGAAGGGGCGGCGTCGCGGGATCCGGCGTCGTGGCCTCCCAGGGTGCGAGCCACTGCCTGTTCTCGTAGCGGAGCCGGCGCCAGGCCGCGGCGTCGCGGTAGCGCAGCGGACGCAGGCCGATGTCGTCGTCGACCAGCTCCACGGGCCAGGTCATGGACGATGCCCTTCGGCGACCCGGCGCACGTCAGTCGGTGTCGACGCGCAGCGCATCCGGCCGGTCCCGCTCCCTGCGGGGGGCTGGTTCGGACGGGGACGCGTCCGGCCCGCGCCCGTGCCCGCCGCGCCCGTGCCCGCCGTGCCCGTGCCCGTGGCGCTCAGCCCCTCGTCCGACGTGCGCGCCGCTCTCGACCTGGTCGGTGCCGCTCGCGCTGTGGTCGACCCCCGCGACCTGGTCGATCGCGTGCTGCAGCACCGGCTCGAGCACCGCGAGCCCATCACGGCAGCCGCCGCGGGTGCCGGGCAGGTTCACGACCAGGGTGCGTCCGGCCAGGCCAGCGAGTCCCCGCGAGAGCATCGCGGCTGGCACGCCCTTCGCCAGACCGTAGGCTCGGATCGCCTCGGCGACGCCGGGGACCTCGCGGTCGAGCACGCGCCGCGTCATCTCAGGCGTGAGGTCACCCGCGGTCAGGCCGGTGCCGCCGCTGGTGAGGATCACGTCGGGGTCGTCGGCCAGGGCAGCGGTCAACGCCTCGTGCACCGGCTCGCCGTCCGGCACCACGTGCGGGTCGCCGACCTCGAAGCCGAGCGCGCGGAGGCCCTCGACGAGGATCGGACCGCCCCGGTCCTCGTAGACCCCGGCGGACGCGCGGTTCGACGCGACGATGACCTTCGCTCTCATGACGCCCATCCTGGCGCACTCTGGGTCGGCGCCGTCAGGGTGCCGTCCAGTCGCCGGACCGTCCCCCGCTCTTGGCCACGACCCGGACGTCGGTGATGCGAGCGTGCTTGTCGACGGCCTTCACCATGTCGATGAGCGCGAGGGCCGCCACCGTGACGCACGTCAGCGCCTCCATCTCGATGCCCGTGCGGTCGGCGGTGCGCACCGTCGCCTCGATGTCGACACCGTCGTCGGCGACGTCCAGCTCGACGACGACACCGTGGACGGCGATCGGGTGCGCCAGCGGCACGAGGTCGGGGGTCTTCTTGGCGGCCTGCAGCCCCGCGACACGGGCGACCGCGAGCGCGTCACCCTTCGGCACCGTGCCACCCCGCAGCGCCGCCACCGCGGCCGGTGACAGCAGCACCCGGCCGCGCGCGGTGGCGCTGCGCGCCGTCACGGCCTTGCCCGACACGTCCACCATGCGCGCCTGGCCACGCTCGTCGACGTGCGTCAGCGCGGGCGCGCGCGTCGGCCCCGACCCGGCTGCACCAGCGGCCGGGACGTCGTCGCCCGCGTCGTCCCTCGGTTCGCCGTAGCCCGGTTCGTCCTCGCCGAGCGAGCTCATCGACGCCGCCGGTCGAGCACGAGGCAACGCAGCTCGTCGCCGGCCTCGACCCGGGTCACGTGCTCGGGGACGACGACCAGGCACGTGGCGGCAGCGAGCCCGCCGAGAACGTAGGAGCCCTGGGACGGACCAGCCAGCCGGACGACGCGCTCGCCGTCGTCGGTGGTGCCGAGCTCGCCGCGCGCCAGCTGCACCTTGCCCGAGGGCGCCGACCAGGGCTCGAGCGCGCGCGCGGTCTCGCTGCGCCGGAAGAGGCCCTGGTGCCCGGCCATCTTGCGCAGCACGGGTCTGACGAACATCTCGAACGACACGAAGGAGCTCACCGGGTTGCCGGGGAGCGTGAAGATCGGCGTGTGGTCCTCACCCACGGTGCCGAACCCCTGAGGCATGCCCGGCTGCATCGCGACCTTGCCGAACCACACCGTGCCCAGCCCGGAGAGCACCTCCTTCACGGTGTCATAGGCACCGGCGCTCACGCCCCCTGAGGTGACGACGAGGTCGGCGCGCACCAGCTGGTCGGTCAGGGTCCGCAGGAACTCCTGCGGCTCGTCGCGGACGACCCCCACCCGATACGGGCGCGCGCCGGCGTCGATCGCGGCGGCCGTCAGCATGATGCCGTTGCTGTCGACGACCTGGCCGAAGCCGGGCGTGCGGCCGGGCTCGACGAGCTCGCTGCCGGTCGAGAGCACGACCACCCGGGGACGCGGGTGCACCCGCACGCGCGACCGCCCGACGGCGGCGAGCAACGCGAGCTGAGCGGGCCCGAGCTGCGCCCCGGCCGCGAGCACCAGGTCACCGGCCTTCACGTCCGTGCCGGCCCGCCGCACGTGCCGCCCCGCGGGCACGCTCGCCCGGAGCTCGACCTCGCGGATACCGCCGTCGGAGTCCTCCACCGGCACGACCGCCTCGGCGCCGGCCGGCAGGGGTGCACCCGTCATGATGCGCACCGCCTGGCCGGGCACGATCCTCGCCTGGTGGGTGGCCCCGGCCGGCACGTCCGCGACGACCGGCAGCCGGACCGGCGACTGCTCGGAGGCGGCCGCGACGTCCGCCTCCGTCACGGCGTAGCCGTCCATGGCCGAGTTGTCGAAGCCGGGCAGGTCGAGGGGGCTCACCACGTCCTCGGCGAGAACGCAGTCCTGCGCCTCGAGCAGCGCGAGCTCCAGCGGCTCGAGGGGCGCGACCGCGTCCAGGCACCGCCGGAGGTGGTCCTCCAGGCTGATCATCGCCGACCGGCGACGTGCGCGACGAGCCAGGACGAGAAGTCGGCGCCGAACTCCTCGTGCCCCTCCCCCAGCTGGACGACGGCCTTGAGGTAGTCGAGCCGGTCCCCGGTGTCGTAGCGGCGGCCGCGGAACACGACGCCCCAGACGGTGCCACCCTGCTCGACGGGCATGCCGGCCAACGTCATCAGGGCGTCCGTGATCTGGATCTCGTTGCCCCGCCCAGGCGGCGTCTCGTGCAGCACGCCGAACACGGCAGGGTCGAGCACGTAGCGGCCGATGACCGCCAGGTTGCTGGGCGCGTCGGCTGGGTCGGGCTTCTCGACGAGACTGGTGACGCGCACGACCGTCTCCGATCCCTCGACAGGCTCGACCGCGGCGCAGCCGTAGAGGTGCGTCTGCTCCGGCGGGACCTCCAGGAGGGCCACCACGCTGCCGCCGCGCTTGGCCCGCACCTCGAGCATCGTGGTCAGGAGCGTGTCGCGCTTGTCGATGAGGTCGTCGCCGAGGAGCACCGCGAAGGGCTCGTCGCCGACGTGCTGCTCGCCGCACAGGATGGCGTGACCGAGACCGCGCGGGTCGCCCTGCCGCACGTAGTGGACGTCCGCCAGCGTCGTCGCCCGGCGGACGCGTTCCAGCCGGTCGGTGTCGCCCTTCGCCTCGAGCGCGGCCTCGAGCTCCCACTGCCGGTCGAAGTGGTCCTCGAGCGCACCCTTGTTGCGACCCGTCACCATGAGGACGTCGTCCAGCCCGGCGGCCACCGCCTCCTCGACGACGTACTGGATCGCCGGCTTGTCGACGACCGGCAGCATCTCCTTGGGGATCGCCTTCGTGGCTGGCAGGAACCTCGTGCCCAGTCCCGCGACCGGGATCACCGCCTTCGTGACAGGTCGGTCGCCGCCGAGGCGGTCCGGGCGGTCGGGCTCCGTGCTGGGGCTCATGGGGCGAGGTTATCGCCCGCCCGTTCCTCGCTGCCCGCCGTGGCCGCGGCCGACGACGGCAGCGGGGCGAGCTGGTAGCGGTCGCGACCGGCGCGCTTGGCGGCGTAGAGCCCGTCGTCGGCCGCGCGCACCAGGTCACCGCTCGAGGTGCCGTGCCCGGGCAGCGAGGCGACGCCGATGGAGACGGTGACGACGACGACGTCGTCCCCGACGACGAACGGTGCCTCACGAATCGCCTCGCAGATGCGCGCGGCGAGGCGCAGGGCACCCTCGGTATCGGTCTCGGGCGTGATGACGACGAACTCCTCGCCGCCGTACCGGGCGACCGTGTCGACCTCGCGCACGCAGGCGGCGACGCGACGCGACAGCTCGCGCAGCACCGCGTCGCCGACAGTGTGCCCGTAGGTGTCGTTGACCCGCTTGAAGTGGTCCAGGTCGAGGAGCAGCAGGGCCAGCGGTCGGTCGAAGCGGGTGGCGCGCTCGACCTCGCGGGCCAGCGTCGTCGTCATGTGGCGCAGATTGCCCGCGCCGGTCAGCGGGTCGGTGACCGAGAGCCGCTGCGCCTCGCGGTGCAGCAGGACGTTGTCGACGGCGATGCCGGCCGGCCCGGCCAGGGACACGAGCATCGCCTCGTCGTCCGTGTCGAACGCCGGCTCCTGCGGGTCGCGCTCGACGACGATGACCCCGAGCACGCTGTGCCCCCGCCGCAGCGGCGCTCCCAGCGCCGGGCCGCCCAGCACCGTCGTGCCGTCTTCGTGGCCGTGACCCAACCGGCGCGGCTGCCCGTCCGCCGCCACCTCGCCCGCCAGGTCGGCGCCGATCGGCAGCCGCCGGACAGCGGGCCGTGGCGCACCCGAGGGCACGGAGACGCGAGCCACGACGGATCCGCCCTCGATCAGCCACGCCGTGGCGCGCTGGCCGGAGGTCGCCGAGGCCGCGGCCGCGAGGACTGTCGTCAGCAGGCCGTCGAGGTCGTGCGTGCGCTGCAGCGCGTCGCCGAGCCGGGCCACGTTCTCGCGCAGCAGGTCGCGGCTGCGCTGCAGCTCGCCGATGCTGACCTGCAGCTCGTCGGTCATGTGGTTGAAGGCACCGGACAGTCGGCCGAGCTCGTCCGTACCACCCTGCGGCAGCCGACCGGTGAGGTCTCCTCGTGCCACCCTCTCGGCGGCCTCCGTCAACGCCAGCACCGGGCTGGTCAGGCTCTGGGCCAGCCAGAGCACCAGCAGGAAGCCCAGCAGCAGGCCCGCGAGCAGGATGCCCAGCACCGTGCCCTGCAGCAGCCGGGAGCCCGGCGTGGGGACCGCTGCCGCCACCGCGCAGAACTGCCCCGGACGCGCCCCCGCCGTCGAGACCTGCCAGTCGCCCCGCTCACCGGTCGACGCACCGCTCGCGGCCGCCCGCCGCAGCACCAGGGCCACCTCGCCGGTGACCGTCGACGCCCCCCGGCCGTCCGGGCAGGCCAGCGCCAACGCGGTGCTCGAGTCCAGACCGAGCTCGCGAGCCAGCGCCTGCAGACCGGTGCCGCCGAGGACGCGGCCCACCACGACCGTACCGAGGTTGCTGCCCGCTGGTCCGGTTGCCGGCACGACTTCCGCCAGGACCGGCTCACCCGTGACCCCCGCCGGCGCCTGGCCCGTCCCCTGCCGCCGCGAGCAGCTGAGATCGACCAGCTGGGACGCGCTGAGGTTCGGCACGGTGCCGGCCGACGCGACGACCGTCCCGCCCTTCACGACCGCGGCGAACGCGTCCGGCTGCCGCGAGATGGCCGACCGCGCGGCCGCGCTCAGCTGCGGCGACGCCGCCTGCAGGGCGAGCGACCGGGCCGACTCGCCCATCGACCGGCACGCCTCCACCAGGAGGGCGGAGGTGCTGCTCGCGACGCGCGCGGACGACTCGGCGGCGGCGCGGGTCGCCTGCCGCGGCGCGAGGACGCTCATCACCACGACCGCCGCCACCGCCGGCACGATGAGGACGACACCCAGCACGAGCGCGAGGCGCGTCCGCACCGAGCTCATCGGGTCCCTCCCCTCGTCGCCGCCACCACGTGACCTCCCCCACCGGCGGTGGCATCGTGGCACGGATCATCCTGCTAGCGATACCGCCGTCCGTCCCGCGCAGCCGAGCTGTCGCAGAAGCCGGAGAGCCGACGTGCCCCTTCTCGACGACGTCCCCGAGGACACGGCCGCTCGCAAGCGGGAGGTCCGAGCTGTCGTCCGGTCACGACGACGTGCCCACATCATGCCGGACATGTCCGACGAACCGCGTCGCACGCGGCTGCTGCTCGCGCTGCCCGAGCTGGCCCGGCTTCCACCGGGCAGCACGGTGGCCGCCTACGTCGCCGTGGGGCGCGAGCCCCAGACGGCCCTGCTGCGCCAGACGCTGCACGAGCGCGGCGTCCGCGTCCTGCTGCCCGTGGTGCGCGCGGACCTCGACCTGGACTGGGCCGTGGACGACACCGACCACGGCCCCGGCCTCGGGCCGGGGGTCCCGGAGCCGACCGGCCGCCGACTCGGCGTCGAGGCGATCCGCGAGGCCGATGTCGTCGTCGCACCGGCCCTGGCGGTCGACCGGGCCGGAGGCCGGCTCGGCCAGGGCGGAGGCAGCTACGACCGGGCGCTGGCTCGTCGCCGTCCCGACGCGTTCGTCGTCGCCCTGCTGCACGACGGCGAGGTCTGGGACGACGCCCTGCCGACCGAGGCGCAGGACCAGCGGGTCGACGCCGCCGTCACGTCGCGCGAGGTCGTCCGCTGCGGACGCGACCTCCGCGCCGGCGACGGCTAGACGCCGGCCACGCCGGCGTCACGGCTCGGGGCGCAGCACCAGCTCGGAGTCCGTCGCCGCCTTCACCGCCTTCTCCGTGAACGGCCACGGGTAGGTGCGTCCCTCCGCCCAGGCATCCGTCTGGTCGGTGTAGTGGGCGTCCATCGGGTGCCCCGAGGCGCCGGTCAGGTTGACCCAGCGGGAGCGGTCCAGGTCACCGAGGTCGACGACCATGCGCATCGACGGCACCCAGTCGACGGCGTACCCCTCGTGCGCGTCCCAGCCCGTGGCGTCGACCAGCGACGACCCCCCGCCGAGGTCCCACGGCCCACGGTTGACCAGCCAGTGCACCGGTGCCGGCACGGTCGGTCCGCCGAGGACGGCGTGCTGCAGCTCGAGGCGGTGCAGCCTGCCCCACTGCCAGTGCGTCGGGTCCTTGCCCAGCGACTTGGTGAGCTCGATGCGCGCCGACGTCATGGCCTGACGCACGATCTCGTCCCGGTTCTCCACAGCGCCCGGCGTGGCCTTGTTGTCCCACCACGGGTCGTCCTTGCGCTTGAGCAGCAGGCTGACCACCTCGAACCACCGGTCACCGCCGTCCGCAGCGAGGTCCTCCCCCAGCTCGTCGTCGAAGCCGAGCCGCAGGAGCTGACGCCACACCGCGTTGTAGTACGCGGCAGCGGCCGAGTCCGGCGGCTGCGTGAAGTCCCAGCCGCGCAGCAGCTGCTGGGCCTCGCGCGTGAAGGCGTCGTCCGAGAAGTCCACCGCGAGCAGCAACGGCACCAGCGTCGGCGCCATCGGGTTGCGGTTGTCCATCTGGATGCTGGACATGTCGTCGGCGCTCAGCTTGGGCTTCTTCTGCAGCAGGTCGCGGATGCGCTGGGAGCGGAAGCCGTAGTCCCAGTCGCTGGTCAGGAACGGCGTCACCGCGTCCGACACCGCCTGGTTCGCGGTGACCACGAGGCCGTCGGGCGGGTTGAGCATGGACGGCATCTGGTCGAACGGCACGTAGCCCGCCCAGTCGTACCTGCTCTGCCACCCAGGCTCGGGCCAGCGGCCGTCACCCGACCCGCGGACCGGGATCTTGCCCGGTGCCTGGTAGCCGATGTTGCCGTCGACGTCCGCGTACACGAGGTTCTGCGCGGGCACCTCGAACAGGCGCGCCGCCTGCCGGAACGAGTCCCAGTCCGACGCGGTGTCGATCGCGAAGATGGCGTCGGCCGTCCGGCCGGGCTGCAGCGCCGTCCATGCCAGTGACACGTCGTAGCTCGTGGAGTCCGGCTCCCCGTTGACCGTGGCGTTGCGCCCGGCCGCGCGGACCGAGTCGATGACGTCCGACACGATCGGCCCGTGCCGCGTGCCGCGCACCGTGATCGTCACGGGCGTGCCTCCCCGCACGTTGATCGTCTCCTGACGCTCGGTCAGGGGCTCGTAGGCGCCGTCGACCTCGACGGTGTCGTCGAGCGTGCGCTCGAGGTAGAGGTCCGTGACGTCCGGCCCGAGGTTGGTGAACCCCCAGGCGACCCGGTCGTTGTGGCCGATCACCACGCCCGGCAGGCCGGAGAACGTGAACCCGGCGACGTCGAACGGGCAGCTGTCGTCGACCTTCCGGCAGTGCAGCCCCATCTGGTACCAGATGCCTGGCACGGACGGCGCGAGGTGCGGGTCGTTGGCGAGCAGCGGCATGCCGGTGGTGGTGTGCGCCCCGGACACGGCCCAGGAGTTCGAGCCGACGCCGTCGCCGCGACCGACGAGTGCCGGGATGGCGTCGAGCGCCTGCTGCGCCGTCGCCAGCGCGTGCTCCGCCCCCGACGTCCGCAGGGCCGCGACCGGCACGTCCGAGGCGGCCTGCGACTGCTTCTGGTCGGCGTCCGTGATGATCGGCTCGTGCTCGTCGAACGGGTACGGCGGGTAGAGCTGGTTGATGCGCTTGACCGGCAGCGTCGCCGCCAGGCGAGCCCGGGTGATCTCGTCCGTGTAGTTGCTCTTGAGGTCCCACGCCATGGCCTTCAACCAGGCCAGCGAGTCGACCGGCGTCCACGGCTCGATCCGGTAGTCCGGGAGGGTGATGCCGAGCAGCGCGTACTCGACCCCGAGCTGGCTGGAGGAGCGGTGGGCCAGGTACGCGTTCACGCCGTCCGCGTACGCCTGCAGGTAGCTGCGCGTCGTGGGTGACAGGAGCGGCAGCTCCTGCTCGGCCACGCGTCGCCACCCGAGGGTGCGCACGACCTTGTCGGTGGTGAGGGCGTCCTCGCTCGGCCCCACGAGCTCGCTCAGCCGGCCGGCCGTGATGTGCCGCCGCAGGTCCATCTCGAAGAACCGGTCCTGGGCGTGCACGTAGCCCTGCGCCCGGAACAGGTCATCGGCCGTGCTCGCGTAGATCTGCGGCACTCCCCGGTCGTCCCGCAGCACCGTGACCTGGCCGTCGAGACCGGGCAGGGCCGAGGTGCCGTCCCGGTCGGGGAAGGACCGGCGGATGAGGGTCGTGGCACCGATCGAGACGACCAGGGCGACGACGACCACGAGCGCGAGCAGCGCCAGCAGGGCACGACGGAGCAGACGCTTGCGAGGCACGCTGCGAGACTAGGCCACCCACCCGGCGTGGCCGCGCACCGCAGCGCCGCACCGGGGCGACCCGACCGACTGCGAGCCGGAGCACACGTGACCTTGACGACCGCCGCGCCACCTCACCCGTGACGACGATCGAGACGCTGAACGGCGCCCTGCTGGTGGGCGCTGTCGTCGTGCTGGTCGCCGTGGCCGCCGTGCGGCTCTCGTTGCGGTCCGGCCTGCCGTCCCTGCTGCTCTACCTCGGGCTCGGGCTCGCGCTGGGCGAGGGCGGCCTGGGGCTGCAGTTCGAGAACGAGAGCCTTACGCAGGTGCTCGGCTACTCGGCCCTGGTGCTGATCCTGGCCGAGGGCGGACTCACCACGACGTGGGTGGACGTGCGCTCGTCGATGGGTCCGGCGGCCGTGCTGTCGACCCTCGGCGTGGCGGTGTCAGTCACCGTCGTCGCCGTCGCCGCGCACGTGCTGCTCGACCTTCCCTGGGTGGTTGCCCTGCTCGTCGGGGCTGTGCTGAGCTCGACCGACGCCGCCGCCGTGTTCTCGGTGCTGCGCCGGGTTCCCATCACCCCTCGGCTGGCGGGAGTGCTCGAGGCGGAGTCGGGCCTCAACGACGCGCCGGTCGTGCTGCTCGTCGTGGTGCTGGCCGAACAGGCGCATGGCGGCCATGGGTCCGTCACGTGGTACTGGCTCCTCGAGGTGGCCGCGTTCGAGCTGGCCCTCGGTGCCGTCGTGGGGGTGGCGATCGGCTGGCTCGGGGCACGCGCCCTGCGCGCCCTGGCGCTCCCGTCGTCCGCCCTGACGTCCCTGGCCGCGATCGGCCTGACCGTCGCGTCCTACGCGGTCGCAGCGAACCTGCACGCCTCGGGCTTCCTGGCCACCTACGTCACCGGCCTCGTGCTCGGCAACACCCGGCTGCCGCACCGGGCGGCGACGCGCGGGTTCGCCGAGGCCCTGGGGTGGTTGGCCCAGATCGGCCTGTTCGTCCTGCTCGGGCTGCTGGCGTCCCCCTCGGAGATGCCGGCTCAGCTGCTGCGAGCGATCGTCCTCGGGCTCGTGCTGCTGCTGCTCGCGCGGCCGCTGTCGGTGCTCGTCTCGATGACGCCGTTCGGCATGCGATGGCGCGAGCAGGCCTTCTTGTCGTGGGCGGGGCTGCGCGGCGCCGTCCCGGTCGTGCTCGCGACCGTCCCCGTCACGATCGGCGTGCCCGGGACGGAGTGGATGTTCGAGCTCGTCTTCCTCCTCGTCGTCGTGTTCACGCTCGTCCAGGCGCCCACCCTGCCGTTCATGGCCCGTCAGCTCCGCGTCGCCGACGTCGTGGACGCCCGCGACGTCGACGTCGAGTCCGCACCGCTCGGCGAGCTGGGGGCCGACGTCATGCAGGTGCGCATCGGCGCCGAGTCACGCATGCACGGGCTCGAGGTGTTCGAGCTGCGACTGCCGGCCGGGGCGAACGTGACGCTGGTCGTGCGCGATGGCGACTCGTTCGTGCCCGGCCCGCGCACGGTCCTGCGGCGCGACGACCAGCTGCTGGTCGTCGTGCCGTCCGACGTGCGCGTCCGCACCGAGTCACGACTGCACGCCGTGAGCGTCGGAGGCCGCCTCGCGCTCTGGGGCACCGAGGAGAGCCAGCATCGGGCACGGCACCGGATGCCCTGGTTCGTGCGGCGGCACCGCTCCTGAGACGTCGCCGTGCGGCGATGGGTGCGGCCAGCGCGGCTGCGATCACGACCAGCCCGACCCACCCATCCCCGCACGGGTCAGCACGGGTCAGGACGTCGTGCTACGGAACCGTCGCAGCCGCAGGCTGTTCGTCACCACGAACACCGAGCTGAACGCCATGGCGGCACCGGCGACCAGCGGGCTCAGCAGACCCGCGACGGCCAGGGGGATGGCGGCGACGTTGTAGCCGAAGGCCCACCCGAGGTTGCCCTTGATGGTGCGCAGCGTCGCCCTCGAGAGCCGGACGGCGTCGACCGCGGCCATCAGGTCGCCGCGCACCAGCGTGAGGTCGCTGGCCTCGATCGCCACGTCCGTGCCCGTACCCATCGCCAGACCGAGGTCGGCCTGAGCGAGCGCCGCGGCATCGTTGACGCCGTCGCCGACCATCGCCACGAGCCGGCCGTCCTGCTGCAGCCGGCGGACGACGTCCACCTTCTCCTGTGGCAGCACCTCGGCGATGACCTCGTCGATGCCCACCTGCTCGGCCACGTGCCGGGCCGCGCGCTCGTTGTCGCCGGTCAGCAGCACCGGCTCGAGGCCGAGCCCGCGCAGCTGGCGCACGGCCTCCGCGCTGCTCGGACGCACGGCGTCGGACACGACCACCACGCCCACGACGCCACGTGGGCGCTCGCCGGCTGCCACGACACCCCGTGCCACGTCGACCGCCACCCACACCGGCGTGCGGCCCTGCTGCTCCGCCGCGTCGACGACCGCAGCCAGTCCTCCCGGGACGGCCAGGCCGAGCTCCTGCAGCCAGGTGCGCCGCCCGACCCGAACCAGCGTGCCGTCGACGACGCCCTGGACGCCACGCCCCTGCAGCGTCTCGAAGTGCTTCACCGCAGGCAGCTCGCCGTTCGCTGCGGCAGCGGCCGCGACCGCTCGCGCGATCGGGTGCGAGGACGCGTGCTCGACGGCTCCGGCGAGCCGGAGGACGTCTGCCACCTCGACACCGTCCGCCGCGTGGACGTCGTCGAGCGCCATCTGTCCTGCCGTGACGGTTCCGGTCTTGTCGAGGACGACGGTGTCGACCCGCCGCGTCGACTCGAGCACCTGCGGGCCCTTGATGAGGACGCCGATCTGCGCACCGCGTC
>DASSTJ010000099.1:0-21901 GCA_035707965.1 Actinomycetales bacterium | reverse complement strand
CCACCAGGGGAGCCGGGCCCGCTGCTGCCCGCGGACGGTGGGCCGCCGTCGCCGCCTGCTCGTAGGGTGAGCGAGGTGACCAGTGCGGCGGACGACGAGGCGAGCCCGCCGACGTCCGCGTTCGACTCCCGGTCGACCCCGCCGCCGCCTCTGCACCGCGCCGCCCGCGTGGAGGACGCCCTCAACCGCACCGCCGCCCGGCTGCTTCGTCGCCGCGGCTGGCGTCCGCGGGTGCTTCCCTACACGGGGTACGGCCGTGCTCCTGCCGCGGGCCGCGGTCGCCCCGTCGATGGTGACGACCACGCCGCCGCAGTGACCACGGACGGCTGGGTGCGGGTGCTCGGACGGGTGCTGCTGTCGCCGCCGGGCGTCGGGCGCTCCGGCGAGCGGTCGGTGCGCGGCTGGCGCCACTTCGTGAGCGCCAAGCTCGCCGGCGTCCCGGTGACCATCGAGGTCGGCGGCGTCCGCCACGTCGTCGAGAGCAGCCGAGGCGGGTACATCGACACCGTGGTGCCGGTACCGCTGCCGCCCGGCTGGTCCAGCGCCGTGCTCAGGGTGCCGGACTCACCCGACGTCGTCGCGGCGCTGCGCGTCGTCGGCCCGCGCGAACGGCTCGGCATCATCACCGACGTCGACGACACCGTCCTCGTGACGGCGTTGCCACGGCCGTTCCTCGCGTTCTGGAACACGTTCGTGCGGCACGAGGAGTCCCGACGTCCGGTACCGGGCACCGTCGACCTCTTCCGCGCGCTGACCCGGCAGGCCCCCGACGCGTTCGTCGTCTACGTGTCGACGGGCGCGTGGAACGTGGCCCCCGCGCTGCAGCGGTTCCTGCGGCGGCTGCGGCTGCCGGCCGGCCCGACGCTGCTCACCGACTGGGGCCCGACCCCGGACGGATGGTTCCGGTCGGGTCAGGACCACAAGCGAGCGACGTTCCGGCGCCTCCTCGACGAGCTGCCGCAGCTGCGCTGGGTGCTCGTCGGTGACGACGGGCAGCACGACCCCCAGCTGTACGACGAGCTCGTCTGGGCACGGCCCGACGCCGTGCGGGCCGTCGTCATCCGCCAGCTCGGGGCGACGGAACAGCTGCTGACCCACGGCCTGCCCATGCCGCTGTCCACCACGCGGGACGCCGAGACCCGGGGCGCGAGCACCACACCAGTGCCGTGGGTGCTCGGCCCGAACGGGCACGCCCTCGTGGCGGAGCTGCGTCGGCTCGGCCTGCTGGACGACGGCACGCTGGCGCCCTAGCCCGTCAGAGGCGGGCGCCGCCGTCCACGTACAGCGTCTGCCCGGTGATGAACGACGACTCCTCGGCGGCCAGGAACTCCACCGCCCGGGCGATGTCGTCCACCTGCCCGACTCGACGCACGGGGGTGCCCTGCGCCACGCCCTCGTGCAGCTGCTCCGGTGTGATACCCAGGCGCGCCGCCATGCCGTCGGTCATGTCACTGACGATGAAGCCGGGGGCCACCGCGTTCGCCGTGATGCCGAACTGGCCGAGCTCGATGGCGAGGGTGCGAGTGAAGCCCTGCAGACCCATCTTCGCCGTCGAGTAGTTGGCCTGGCCGCGGTTGCCGAGGGCCGACACGCTCGAGAGGTTGACGATGCGTCCGTACCGCGCCTCGACCATGACGGCCTGGGCAGCCTTCGTCATGAGGAACGCGCCCTTGAGGTGCACGGCGATGACCGTGTCCCAGTCGCTCTCGCTCAGCTTGAACAGCAAGTTGTCGCGCGTGACGCCGGCGTTGTTGACGAGCACGTGCAACCCACCGAGCTCGTCGGCGACGCGGGCGACTGCTGACCCCACCGCCTCGCTGTCGGTGACGTCGCACCCGAGACCGACGACCCGGCCGCCGGACTCCGCAGAGAGCCGTTCCGCGGTCTGCCGAACCCCGTCGGCATCGAGATCGAGCAGCGCGACCGACGCGCCACCCGCGACCAGACGGCGCGCCGTCGCCGCACCGATCCCTCGGGCGCCGCCCGTCACGACGGCCACCCTGCCCTGCACCCCGGTCATCCACGCCTCCTGCTGCTGTGCCGACGTCCGCCCGATCCTGTCACGCGAGCACCGCCCCGGCTGCCCGCACGTCGCAGCCGGGGCGTGTCCGGGTCGCGGCACCGGTGCCGCTGGGCGAGACTGCCCGCATGGCCGACCTGACCGCGGACGCCGTCGTCGTCGGCGGCGGCCACCACGGGCTCGTCGCCGCTGCGGTGCTCGCAGACGCCGGCTGGGACGTCGTCCTGCTCGAGGCCGAGGACGAGGTCGGCGGTGCGGTGCGCAGCCGCGAGCACGACGGGTTCGTGGTCGACCGCTTCAGCGCGTTCTACCCGCTCGGGGCTGGCTCGCCCGTGCTGCAGGCGCTCGAGCTGGAGCAGCACGGGCTGCGGTGGTCACGTGCACCCTCCGTCGTCGCCCACCCGCTCGGTCCGGACGACGACGCCGGCAGCGTCCTGCACGCCGACCCGGCCGAGACCGCTGCTGCGCTCGACCGCGACCACGCCGGCGACGGCGAGACCTGGTGGGAGCTGGTGCAGCAGTGGCAGCGGCTCCGCGGCCCGCTGCTCGACGCGCTGTTCACGGCCTGGCCGCCCGTGCGCGCGGGAGCCCGACTGGCCAGAGCCGTCGGCGCGACCGACCTGCTGCGGTTCGCTCGGTTCCTCGCGCTGCCGGCCCAGCGCATGGGGCAGGAGCTGTTCGGCGGTGACCGAGGACGGGTGCTGCTCGCAGGCAACGCCCTCCACGCCGACGCGCCGCTGGTCGCGCCCGTCAGCGGCACCTTCGGGTGGCTTCTGCTGATGCTCGGCCAGGACGTCGGCTTCCCCGTGCCCGTCGGCGGCTCGGGTCAGCTCACGGCGGCCCTGCGCTCGCGGGCGGAGAGCGCGGGAGCCCGCGTGCTCACGGGGGAACGGGTGACGTCGGTCGTCGCCCCGCAGGGTCGCGCCCTCGGCGTCGTCACGGCGGGCGGGCGACGGGTCCGGGCCCGGCGAGCGGTGCTCGCCGACGTCGCGGCACCGACGCTCTACCGCGACCTGCTGCCGGGCAGCGCGGTCCCGGCGCGGCTGCTGGACGACCTCGACCACTTCGAGTGGGACCTGCCCACCGTCAAGGTGAACTACTCGCTGACCGGCCGCGTCCCGTGGCGCGCTGCCGGGTCGCACGGCGCGGGCACCGTCCACCTCGGCGCCGACCTGGACGACGACGACCGTCCGCAGTCCGGTCTCGACGGCCTGCTGCACTGGGAGACGGACCTCGCGCGCGGACGCGTGCCGCGACACCCGTTCATGATCGTGGGGCAGATGACCACGGCGGACCCGACGCGGTCGCCGGCGGGCACCGAGAGCCTCTGGGCCTACACCCATCTGCCCCGGCCGGAGGCCGTCCGCAGTGCCGGGGGCGACCAGCCGGAGCCGGCTCAGGTAGCGGAGCTGGTCGAGAACCTCGAGAGCACCATCGAACGGCACGCACCCGGGTTCGGCGCTCTGGTGCGCGACCGCTCGGTGCAAGGGCCGCGCGACCTGGAGGGGGCCGACGGCAACCTCGTGCACGGGGCCGTGAACGGAGGCACCGCGCAGCTCCAGCAGCAGCTCGTCTTCCGTCCGGTGCCGGGGCTGGGTGGACCACGCACGGTCGTCGACCGGCTGTACCTGGCCAGCGCCGGCGCCCACCCCAGTGGCGGAGTGCACGGAGGCTGTGGCTACCTGGCGGCCCGGGCCGCGCTCCGCGACGCCGCACCGTTCGGCGTCCTGCGCCGAGCGACGTCGTCCGCGCTCTTGGATCTCGTCTACCGGGCAGAGCCGCACGACCGGTGACCCTCTGGGCGCGTGGACCGTCTGCCTGCTCGACATCCTCAGCCGTGTGTCGCCCGCTCGGCGAGCAGCGCCAGGCGCCGCAGGCTCTCGCGGTTGCGCGGCTTCAGCGCCAGCTGTCGCGCAGGCTTGGGAACCACCCGCCCGAGACCCTTCGTGACGTCCTCGCGCATCATGATGCGGCACCCGCTGCCTCGCGGCTCGAGGGTGAGGTCCACGGTCGCCTCCCCGAACGGCCAACCTTCCGCCTGAAGGACGAGACGGCGTCCCGGCTGCGACTCGAGCACCGTGGTCTCGTCGTTGAGCAAGATGGGCCAGCTGCCGGCCGAGTGGTGGATCCTCGTGCCAGCCGACGGCCACCCCGGCTCGACGGAGCGGATCCGGGACGCGCCCACGACCCAGCCCGCGTACGACCACCCGTCCGCCAGCACCGCCCAGACCTCGTCCGGAGCGGCATGCGTGTCCCACGTCGTCACGGGGCTGTCACTCGTCATCGTCACAGGCTAGGGAGCGGGTGCCGTGCACGCTCGTCGAGAGCCTCAGGCCGCGACCGACGTCGAGCAGGGACGCGATCTCGGGCGTGGTGGTGCGTGCCGGTTCGGGCCGCGGCCGGAGCAGCTCGGTCAGCAGCTCGACGTCGTCCGGTCGTGGCACGGTGGCGAAGCGGGCTGCGATGCGGCCGCCGAAGACCCGCCGGAGCTCCGGGGGTATCCCCGTGCAGCGGAACCACTCGTAGTCGACGTGGGTGTCGACCGTCGCCTCCCAGCTCTCCGGCGTGTGCACCTGGAGCTCGAACGGGCGACCGGTCAACGGGTCGTGGAACGTCAGGTTGAGACCCTGGTAGCGATCGCTGCCCCAGAAGCTCTTGGCGGCCGTGAGCGTGAGCCCCTGGCCCTCCATGGCGCTCACCGCGTCGACCGCCCCCGTGACGTACCCCTCACCGGGGACGGTGAGCGTGTAGCGCACCGTGTCGTTGAGCTCACGCGCGAGGTGTGCAGCGGGCCCGCCGCCCGCTGGCTCGGAGGTCAGCTTGCGCAGCAGCGAGTCCCGCCCCTTGACCGCGTGGTCGAGCCCGCCCAGCTGCACCACCGCGTCGGCGCTGCCCGGCCGCCGCTGCAGCTCCGCCACGGCTCGCTGCACCCGCGGAGTGAGCAGCGGCTCGGCCCAACGGGCGTCGCGAGCGACCCGCCGTCCGACGGCGTGGGTCAGGGGAGCCACCGGGGTGCGGTAGCCCGCGGCGTCAGCCGTGGTGCGGTGCGGTCGGACGTCGCGCAGCCGCAGAGCGCTCCGACCGGTCCCCGCTTGGAGGGAGATGGCCTCGGCCAGAGGTTCGCGCAGGGCCTTCGGCCCGATGCGCGCCGCCACCCGTGCGGCGGTGCTGGCCGTGCGCTCGGCCACCGGGGCAGCACCGGCGGTGGCGACGGCGAGGACGACGTCGGGGAGCAGGTGCCCGAGCCAGCGTCCGCGGTTCTCGTGCCACGTCTCGACGTCGGCGACGGCCGTCACCAGCTCGCCGGGGTGCGTGGCGACCAGCGCCAGGCCGTGACCGGTGGCGGCCGCGTCGCGCGAGTACCCGTCCGGGTCGCGCAGCAGCCTGCTCGGGTCCAGCCGGAGGGCGAGGGACGCCGCGCCGGTGACGGTCTCGGCTGCACCCAGCTCGACGTCGCGCGAGAGGGCACCGACGGATCGGGCGAGGCGCGCGGGCCACCTGGGGCGGTCCGGTGCGTGGTGAGCGGCGTCGCGAAGGGTGCTTGTCGTGCTCGCCGCGCTGGCGCGGGCGCGGCGCGTCGCGAGCGCCACCTGCTCCAGCGCCTGCCGGCGAGTGGCGAGGCCGGGGTCGCTCGGCGAGCCGACGACTCGGGGTTGCGACGCCGACGCCGACCCCAGCCAGCGCAGCGTCGCCTGCGCGCCCGCGACGTCGAGCCGGACGGCCTCCTCGGCGTCCTGCTGCGCCACCTCCAGCACCGCGGCGTGGCTGCGGACGGCACTTGCCGCCGACGACATGGACCGAGCGGCCGCTGCGTAGGCGGCTGGCTGCTGGTCGAGCAGCGACGTGAACGCGAGAGAGGCCGGCCCGGACCAGTCGCCACCGGGCACGAAGGTGAACGCACGGCGCATCACCCCCAGTCCGCGCGCCACGTCCTCCAGCTGCTCGGCGAGCTCACGGACGCGCGAGGGGACGCCGGGCACCACGTCGGAGCCCGTCCTGGCCCACGGCAGGACGCGCAGACCATCCAGCCCGCACGCAGGCCTCCCGGACGCGACGACGGGGCGCGGAGCGACCGAACCACGCATCAGCGCGCCGGCCGGGACGGCAACGGCCCGAGCGTCGACGTCCGCTCGACGTCGTCGTACAGCTGTGTCGCGGCTCGTAGCCGCGTCAGCAGCGCCTCGGCCTCGGCGACGAGCGCCTGCAACCCGTACTGCCACCGGGACGCGAGCAGCGCGGCCGCGTCGCGAAGGTCGTCGTCGCCACAGTCCTGTGCCCGTCCCCGCACCAGCCCGGGGTGGTCGAGCAGCCGGCGGCTCTGCTCGACGGCTCGTCGAAGGCTCTCGCACTCCTGGTGGAGCACGCCGGTGCGGACGCCGAAGCTCACGTCGGCCGGTGTCGTGGAAGCCGAACCGGTGCCAGCCGGCTCTGTCGTCGTGATCATGACCCACGACCGTAGGGTGGTTCGGGCCCCCGCCCGGTTCGTCATCCACAGCCCCGGCCCGCGGTCGGGATGGATCGGCGCCCGCCCTGCGTTGACGACGGGGAAGGACCCGGCTAGCCGGGGGACGACGAGCGGTCAGCTGGCCGCTGAAGGAGGACGACTGTGCTGGATCCCGAGCAGCTGTACTCGCTCGAGCCGCGCTGGACGGACCGGCGCCTCGGGCAGCGCGCGCACGCGGCGGCCCCGTCGACGTCGGACCAGACCCTGCCGGACGGCCCGGTCCTCTTGCACGCCCTGACCGGCTTCATCGACGCCGGTTCGGTCACCCGCATCGTGGGCGACCACCTGCTGGAGCACCTGCCCCACGAGCTGGTCGCGACCTTCGACGCGGACCAGCTCGTGGACTACCGCTCGCGCCGTCCCGCGATGGTCTTCGAGCAGGACCACTACTCCTCGTACCAGGCGCCCCGGCTCGAGCTGCACGAGCTCGTGGACCGGCAGGGCGTGCCGTTCTTCCTGCTCGCCGGCCCGGAGCCCGACGTGCAGTGGGAGCGGTTCGCGGTGGCGGTGAGACAGCTCGTGGAGCACCTGGGTGTCTCACGCACGGTGGCCGTGCACGCGATCCCGATGGCCGTCCCGCACACGCGGCCGCTCGGGATCATCACGCACGGCACCCGGCCCGACCTGGCCGCGCCGGTCGACGGACTGCCGCCGATGGGCCACTTCCCGACCGTGCAGGTGCCGGGGTCCGCTGCCGCGATGCTCGAGCTGCGTCTGGGGGAGTGGGGTCACGACGCGCAGGGCTTCGTCGTCCAGGTTCCGCACTACCTCGCCGACACGCCGTACCCGGGCGCGGCCGCACTCCTCATCGACCAGCTGGCGATGAGCGCTGGCCTCGACCTCCCGACGACCGCTCTGCTCACCGCCGCCGAGGAGACGCGTCAGGCGATCGCCGAGCACGTGGCCGGCTCCGACGAGGTGGCTCGGGTGGTCCACGCGCTCGAGCAGCAGTACGACGCCTACGTGGGCGCACGCGGCCGGACCGCGCTGCTGTCGAGCACGGACGTCCCGTTGCCGTCGGCGGACGAGCTCGGTGCCGAGGTCGAGCGCTTCCTCGCCAACCACACCGGCAACGATGCTGACGCAGCGACCGGGGCCGACGACTCCGACGACTCCGACGGCGACGGAGGGAACGACCGCGGGGCTCCGACGGACCGCTGAGGCTCAGGTCAGCACGGGTGCGCCGGACGCCAGCGCGGCCGCCTCCTTCGGAGGCACGACGCGCGCGGGCACCGGCCCCGAGACCACACGCCGCGTCAGCTCGGCGACGGGCAGCGGGCCTCGGGACGCGGCCAGCACGACGTTGCCGTAACGCCGCCCGCGCAGGTGCTGCGTCTCGCCCACGAGGAGCACGTGCCGGAACCGGGTGAGCGCGGTGGCGACCTCCCGCCGGGCCAGGCCCAGGCCGGGCCGGTCTGCGACGTTGGCGACGTACACGCCGCCCGGCGCCAGGACGCGGGCCACCTCGTCGACGAAGGCGGTCGTCGTCAGGTGAGTCGGCGTCGTGTCGCCGGCGAAGGCGTCGCGCACCACTACCTGCCACGCGCCGTCCGTGAGCGACTGCAGGCCCGTGAGGCCGTCGGCCTGCCGCAGGCGGAACCCGCTGCGCCGGCTGAACCCGAACGTCTCCCGCGCCAGCGCGACGACCTCCGGGTCGCTCTCGAGAACGACCTGGCGTGATCCTGGACGTCGGGCCGCCAGATAACGGGGGAGCGTGCACCCGGCGCCGCCGACGTGCACGGCGTGCAGGGACTCGCCGTCCGGGGCCAGCACGTCGAGGAGGTCGCCGATCCAGCGCACGTACTCGAACTCCAGCCGGGTCGGGTCGTCCAGGTGCACGTAGCTGCTCGGCACGCCGTCGACCACGACGGTGCAGCCGCGTGGGTCGTCCCGGTCGCGCTCCACCGACACCCGGTCCACGACGCCAGCCTAGGTCGAGACCGTCGTCCGGCCACCGGACGACGGTCTCGTCCTCCGGGCAACCCTCGTACGCTGGGAGTCCCACCACCCACCCGAGAGGGAGACCCGCGTGCGCGCACTGCTCCTGGAGAACATCCACCCGGACGCCGCGGAGCTGCTGCGAGAGAGCGGTCACGACGTCGAGACAGTCGACCACGCGCTCGAGGAGAGCGAGCTGGTCGAGCGCCTGGCCGGGGTGCACCTGCTCGGCATCCGCTCCACGACGTTCATCACGGAGAAGGTGCTGGCCGGCGCGACCGACCTGCAGGCCATCGGCGCCTTCTGCATCGGCACGAACCAGATCGACCTCACGGCAGCGACGGGGCACGGGGTGGCCGTCTTCAACGCCCCGTACTCGAACACCCGCAGCGTCGTCGAGATCGCGATCGGCAACCTCATCGCGCTGGCCCGGCGGCTCACCGAGAAGAACTCGGCGATGCACAACGGCGTGTGGGACAAGTCGGCGAAGGGGTCGCACGAGATCCGTGGGCGCAGCCTCGGCATCGTGGGCTACGGCAACATCGGCTCCCAGCTGTCGGTGCTCGCCGAGGCCCTGGGCATGCGCGTGTACTTCTACGACACCGACGACAAGCTGGCGATCGGCAACGCGGTGCGGTGCGGCAGCCTGACGGAGCTGCTGGAGACCGCCGAGGTCGTCTCGCTGCACGTGGACGGCCGGCCGGGCAACCGCGACCTGTTCGGCGAGGCGGAGTTCGCGGCCATGCGCCCGCGGTCCATCTTCATGAACCTGTCGCGCGGCTTCGTCGTCGACCACGACTCGTTGCGGCGCCACATCGAGTCCGGGCACATCGCGGGGGCGGCGATCGACGTCTTCCCGACCGAGCCGAAGCGCCAGGGCGACCCGTTCGAGTCGCAGCTGCGCGGCCTGTCCAACGTCATCCTCACGCCCCATGTCGGCGGCAGCACGCAGGAGGCGCAGGAGGACATCGGCCGGTTCGTCGCGGGCAAGCTGCGCGGTTACGCCAAGGACGGTGCCACCTCGCTGTCGGTGAACCTGCCCTCGATCCCGGTGGGCGACATCGAGGGTTCGCACCGGTTGGCGCACGTGCACCGCAACGTGCCGGGGGTGCTGGCGAAGGTGAACGCCATCTTCGCCGAGTACGGCGTCAACGTGGACTCGCAGTCGTTGAGCACGCGCGGCGAGGTCGGCTACCTGCTCACCGACGTCAACTCGGACTACACCCCGGCGATCGTCGCCAGGCTCGAGCAGATGCCCGAGACGGTGCGCCTGCGCGTGCTGTCCTGACGCCGCCGGACCGCGCCGGACGGCCCGTCTGCGGCCGTGTCCGGGGCCCACGTCGTGAGCGTTCAGCAGGCGCCTGCCCAGACCTGGCGGCCGGCGAAAATCTTGTGCGGGCAAAGCCTTCCCACCGCACCCCCGCATGGCATACTGGGCGCGCTGCAGTTCAGTGTTCTTAGCGTTGACCGCGGTTCCTCGGTGGCCTATCCACCGCGGGGCCGAGGTGTTCACGGGCTCCGCTGTCAGGGCCACGGCTCTGTGGAGGCCGGCTCCAACGTGGGACGCATGACCGCGCACCAGGTCGGCACAGTGTCGGCCGAAGTACGTCCCCTGGAGGAGACGGCATGGCACAGGGTTCTGTGAAGTGGTTCAACGCGGAGAAGGGCTTCGGCTTCATCGCTCAGGACGGCGGCGGCGCCGACGTCTTCGTGCACTACTCGGCGATCCAGACCCAGGGTTACCGCTCGCTGGACGAGAACCAGCGCGTGGAGTTCGAGATCACCCAGGGCCCGAAGGGCCCGCAGGCGGAGAACGTCGTCCCGCTCTGATCTCGGTCTGACGAACGTCTGACCACCGAAGGCCCCCGCCCTCTGGGCGGGGGCCTTCGCGCTGTGACGCGGCTGTGCCCCTGTCACCGCCCTTTGCCAGACTGGGCCCATGCAGCCACCCGTCTTCTCCGCCGCTGACGACCGCTACGACGCGATGACCTACCGGCGCTGCGGTCGCAGCGGGCTCCAGCTGCCCGCCGTATCGCTCGGCCTGTGGCACAACTTCGGCGACGACGTGCCCCTCGACCGGCAGCGGGCCATCCTGCGCCGTGCGTTCGACCTCGGCATCACGCACCTCGACCTGGCCAACAACTACGGCCCGCCGTACGGCAGCGCGGAGCGCAACTTCGGCGCGATCTTCGCCCAGGACCTGCGGCCCTACCGGGATGAGCTGATCATCTCGTCGAAGGCCGGCTACGACATGTGGCCTGGGCCGTACGGTGAGTGGGGCTCACGCAAGTACCTGCTCGCGAGCCTCGACCAGTCCCTGGGCCGCATGGGCCTGGACTACGTCGACATCTTCTACAGCCACCGGTTCGACCCCCAGACGCCCCTCGAGGAGACGATGGGTGCGCTCGACCAGGCGGTCCGGTCGGGCAAGGCCCTGTACGCCGGCATCTCGTCGTACTCCCCGGAGCGCACCGCCGAGGCCGCGGCCATCCTGCGCGAGATGGGCACGCCGCTGCTGATCCACCAGCCGTCGTACTCGATGCTCAACCGCTGGGTCGAGGGCGGGCTGCTCGACACGCTCGAGACGGAGGGGGTCGGGTGCATCGCCTTCTCGCCGCTGGCGCAGGGCATGCTGACCGACAAGTACCTGGGTGGCGTGCCGGAGGGGTCGCGCGCCAGCCAGGGCAAGTCGCTGTCACCGGACCTGCTGACCGACGAGAACCTCCAGCACGTGCGGGCGCTCAACGAGATCGCCCGGTCACGCGGCCAGTCGCTGGCTCAGCTGGCCCTCGCCTGGGTCCTGCGCGACCCGCGGATCACGTCGGTGCTCGTCGGTGCCAGCAGCGTCGCCCAGCTCGAGGCCAACGTCGGCGCGCTCGACAACCTGCGGCTGAACGACGACGAGCTCAGGGCGATCGACGCGGACGCGGTGGAGGCCGGCATCAACCTGTGGGCCCGTTCCAGCACCGAGTAGGCGCCGGCAGCGGTACTGCTCAGAGCTCGGTGACCCTCCCGTCGTCCACCACGAGTCGGCGGGTGTGTCGCACGGACTCGAGCATCCGACGGTCGTGGGTGACCAGGACGAGCGTGCCGTTGAACGACTCCAGCGCTTGCTCGAGCTGCTCGATGGCAGGCAGGTCCAGGTGGTTCGTCGGCTCGTCCAGCACGAGCAGGTTGACGCCCACGGCCTGCAGCAGAGCCAGGCCGGCGCGCGTGCGCTCGCCAGGGGAGAGGCTGGACGCCGGTCGCAGCACGTGCTCTGCGCTGAGGCCGAACTTCGCCAGCAGGGTCCGGACGTCGGAGTCCGGCCAGCCCGGCACGTGCCGCGCGAAGCTCTCGAGCAGGGGGGACGCCGAGTCGAACGCGGCCCGCGCCTGGTCGATCTCGCCGATCCGCACCGACGGCCCGAGGCTCGCCTGCCCGCCGTCCGGAGCCAGCCGGCCGAGCAGCACCGCGAGAAGCGTCGACTTGCCAGAGCCGTTGGCCCCCGTGACGACGAGGCGGTCGCCCCAGTCGACCTGCAGCGTCATCGGGCCGAGCGTGAACCGCCCGCGCCGGACCACGACGTCCCGCAGCGTCGCGACGACGGCGCCGGCCCTGGGTGCTGCGGCGATCTCCAGCTGCAGGCGCCACTCCTTGCGTGGCTCCTCGACGACGTCGAGCCGCTCGATCAGCCGGTCGGTCTGCTTGGCCTTGGCCGCCTGCTTCTCCGACCGCTGTCGTGCCCGGTGCAGGAGGTGCTTGTCGTTGTCCGTCGCCTTGCGCAGCGCCTCGCGGGTGCCCTTGTCGGACCAGCCGCGCTGCATGCGCGCTCGCGCCTGCAGCGACGACTTGCGCTCCTCGTAGTCCTCGAACGCCTCTCGGGCGTGCTGACGGGCGAGCTCGCGCTCGCGCAGGTAGTCGCTGTAGGACCCGCCGTAGACGGACACCTTCTGCTGCGCCAGGTCCAGCTCGACCACCTGCGTGACCGTACGGGCCAGGAACTCGCGGTCGTGGCTGACGACGACCACACCCGCCCGCAGCCCGGCGACGAACTGCTCGAGCCGGTCGAGGCCCTCCAGGTCCAGGTCGTTGGTCGGTTCGTCCAGGAGGAAGAGGTCGTACCGCGACAGCAGCAGCGACGCCAAGCCGGTGCGGGCCGCCTGCCCCCCCGACAGCGAGGTCATGAGGGCGTCCGTGGGTACGCCGAGCCGCACGTCGGCGCGCACCTGCTCGGACCGTTCGTCGAGGTCGGCGCCGCCCAGTGCCAGCCAGGCCTCGAGCGCCTCCGCGTACTCGTCCTCGGCGCCCGCCGTGCCCCTCGCCAGCGCGCTCGTCGCCACGTCGAGCCGCTGCTGCGCTCCCGCGACCCCGGTCCGGCGCGCCAGGAACGCGCTGACGGTCTCATCGGGACGTCGTTCGGCCTCCTGGGGCAGGTAGCCGACCTGCGCCTGACCGGGGGTCAGGCGCACGGCCCCGGCCTCGGGCAGGGACAGCCCAGCCAGCAGCCGGAGAAGCGTGGACTTCCCTGCTCCGTTGGGCCCGACGAGGCCCACCACGTCGCCCGGCGCGACGACGAGGTCGAGACCGGAGAACAGCTGACGGGCGCCGTGCCCGGCGGAGAGGTCCGTCGCGACCAGCGTGGCGCTCATGGGCGCAACGATATCGAGCGGGCGCAACGCGATTCGTCCGTCGGCCGCCCTCACCAGGAGGGGCGGACCCGTCGTGCGCACCCGGGGAGGGCGATGTCCCGCCGCGCGGTTCCCGGCCGGGTCAGCGGCGCACGACGATGGTCGCGTCCTCGCGCGGCACGAGCTCACCCACGACGGGGGCGCCGGGAACGAGTCCGGCGACCAGCAGGCCGCCGGAGGTCTGCGCGTCGGCCAGGAGGAGCAGCTCGTCCTCGCCGACGTCCGAGCGCAGGTGCGGCCGAACCCAGTCGAGGTTGCGTCGGGTGCCGCCGCTGACGAAGCCGTCACGCAGCGCCTCACGGGCGCCCTCGAGGTAGGGGACCGCGCCCGCCTGCACCACGGCCGTCACCCCGGAGGCGCGGGCCACCTTGAACAGGTGACCGAGCAGGCCGAACCCCGTGACGTCGGTGGCGCAGCGAGCACCCGCAGCGAGGGCGGCCCGCGCTGCCTCCCGGTTGAGGGTCGTCATGGCGTCAACCGCCTGGGGGAAGCGTTCTCCGGTCGCCTTGTGCCGGCTGTTGAGCACGCCGATGCCCAACGGCTTGGTCAGCGACAGCGGCAGCCCGGGCCGGCCCGCGTCGCTGCGCAGCAGGGTCCCCGGGTCCACGAGGCCGGTGACTGCGAGACCGTACTTCGGCTCCGGGTCGTCCACGCTGTGCCCTCCGGCGACGTGACAGCCGGCGGCGGCGCCGACGTCCGATCCACCGCGCAGCACCTCAGCCGCCATGTCGAACGGCAGCACGTCGCGTGGCCAGGCCAGCAGGTTGACCGCCACGAGGGGGTCACCGCCCATCGCGTAGACGTCCGACAGCGCGTTCGTGGCGGCGATGCGTCCCCAGTCGTAGGGGTCGTCGACCACGGGCGTGAAGAAGTCCGTCGTCAGGACGATGCCCGCGCCGTTCGCGAGCCGCACCACCGCGGCGTCGTCGCCCTCGTCGAGCCCGACCAGCAGCTCGCCCGCGGGGTGCTGCACCGTGGCGCCGAGCGCCAGGCCGGCCACGACGCTCTCGAGCTCGCCCGGCGGGATCTTGCACGCGCAGCCGCCGCCGTGGCCGTAGGAGGTGAGCCGCTCCGTCGCACCCGTCGCCGTCATGACGCCGAACGTAGCCCTTGGGCGGTCGACGCAGGTCTCTCGAGGGACGGGGTCTGGGCGGAGGCGGACGGGAATCGAACCCGCCAGACCGAGGTGCTCGGTCTCGTCGGTGTTGAAGACCGCGGGGCCCACCAGGCGCCCTCACGCCTCCCTGCCGCGAGAGGGGACGCGCGGCACGGCAAGGGTAGCGGCACGTCGGGAGGCGGGGCCGCCGTCCGTCATCGCCGGCCCGCCGGCTGGCGCCTACTGTGGCAGCGTGCCGCACATGCCGCCGACCACCCGCCCGGGTCAGGTCACGAGCCCGGACGACGCCGACGTCCGACGCCGGGTGCCGCGCACCGACGCGCTGCTCGCCGACCCCCGGCTGGCCGCCCGCGTCGAGCAGGTGGGCCGACAACGGGTGAAGGCGGCCATCGTGCGGGCGCAGCAGCAGGTGCGCGAAGGGCGTCTGGAACCGAGCGGACTGGTCGCGGCCGTGCTGGCCGACCTGCCTTCCGCGGCGTCGAGCCTTCGCCGCGTGGTGAACGCCACCGGCGTCGTGCTGCACACGAACCTCGGTCGTGCCCCGCTGTCGGAGGCAGCCGTCGACGCCCTCGTCACGGCCAGCGGGACGACGGACGTCGAGTTCGATCTCGGGTCCGGCGCCCGAGCCCGACGTGGACGGCAGGCGATGACGGCGCTCGCCGCGGCCGTGCCGTCGGCACAGGCGGTGCACGTCGTCAACAACGGCGCAGCTGCCCTCGCGCTCGCCGCCACCGCGCTTGCCCAAGGACGCGAGATCGTCGTGTCGCGCGGCGAGCTGGTCGAGATCGGCGACGGCTTCCGGCTGCCGGACCTGCTGACGTCGACCGGTGCGCGGCTGCGTGAGGTCGGCACGACGAACCGCACGGAGCTGCGCGACTACACCGACGCGATCGGACCGCAGACGGGGCTCGTTCTCAAGGTGCACCCGTCCAACTTCGTGGTGCACGGGTTCACCTCGGCGGTGCCCGTGAGCGAGCTCGCCGGCCGCGGTGTGCCGCTGGTGGTCGACATCGGCTCCGGCCTGCTGCGTCACCACCCGGTGCTGCCAGACGAGCCCGACGCGGAGAGCGCGCTCCGTGCGGGCGCCGACCTCGTGACGGCAAGCGGCGACAAGCTGCTCGGCGGTCCGCAGGCGGGGCTGCTGCTGGGATCGCGTGCCGTCGTCGACCTGGTGCGCCGCCACCCGCTGGCGCGGGCGCTGCGCGTCGACAAGCTCACTCTCGCGGCGTTGGAGGCCACGCTGGCGGGGCCGGACACGCCCACTGCCACAGCACTCGCCCGCCCCCTGCAGGAGCTGACCGCGCGTGCCGGGGCCCTCGCGACCTCTCTGGTCGCCGCGGGGGTCGACGCCGACGTCACCGGCACGGACTCGGCCGTAGGTGGAGGTGGTGCGCCCGGGGTGGTCCTGCCGAGTGCTGCGGTCAGCCTTCCCGCGACGTTCGCGGCTGCGCTGCGCGTCGGGGACCCTCCTGTGGTGGGCCGGGTCGAACGGGGGCGGTGCCTGCTCGACCTGCGTGCCGTGCCACCGGCGTGGGACCCGTTGCTCCTGGCTGCCGTGCTGGCGGTGGCGGACGTCGACGCGACTCCGTGATCGGCGAGGGGGCGGGCCAGCGCACCACTGCGGTGCGGCAGCAGGTGGTCGCGACGGCCGGGCACGTCGACCACGGCAAGTCGGCGCTGGTCCGTGCGCTCACCGGGATGGAGCCCGACCGGTACGCCGAAGAGCGCCGGCGCGGCATGACGATCGACCTGGGGTTCGTGTGGACGACCTTGGACGCTGCGGACCTCGCCGTCGGTGGACCGGTGCTGCCGACGTCCGGCCTCGCGGCCGGCCCGGTGGCCGTCGCGTTCGTCGACGTCCCCGGGCACGAGCGGTTCGTGTCGACCATGCTCGCAGGAGTCGGTCCCGTCCCCGTGGTGCTGCTGGTAGTCGCCGCGGACGGCGGCTGGATGCCCCAGACGGAGGAGCACGTCGCGGCCGTGCGGGCCCTGGGCGTGCGGCACGGGCTCGTTGCCGTGAGTCGCAGCGACCTCGCCGATCCGGCACCGGTGGTCGAGGACGTGCGGCGCCGGCTCGCCGGTACCACGCTGGCCGGCAGTCCCGTCGTCCCGGTCAGCTCGGTGACTCGCGCCGGGCTCGACCAGCTGCGTGCCGAGCTTCTCCGAGTGCTCCGCTCGCTGCCTGCGCCGAACCGGGCCGCCGACGTGCGGCTCTGGGTGGACCGCTCGTTCACCGTGGCGGGGGCGGGAGCCGTCGTCACCGGCACGTTGACCTCCGGCACCGTCCGCGTGGGCGACGAGCTCGAGCTGCACGGCAGGTCCGGTACCAGGCGGGTGGCGGTGCGGGGGCTGCAGAGCCTCGGGACCACGCACCGGCAGCTCGGTGGCGTGGCGCGGATCGCCGTGAACCTGCGTGGGGTGGCGAGCGCCGACGTACGCCGTGGCGACGCCCTCGTCACGCCGGCGACGGTCACCCGGTCCGATGTCCTGGACGTGCGGCTCCGGCGCCTGGACGCGGACAGCCGAGCGGCCGGTGGTTCGGGGGGAGGCCGAGAACCTCGGTTGCCGAGCCAGTGCCTCGTGCACGTGGGGGCCGCCCAGGTGACGGGTCACCTCCGGCCGTTGGACGCGGACCACGTCCGGCTGCGGCTGTCGGCGCCGCTGCCTCTGCGTCTCGGTGACCGGCTCCTCCTGCGCGAGCCCAGCCGGCACACCGTGCTCGGCGCGGCCGTCGCGCTCGACGTCTCGCCGCCTGACCTCGTTCGCCGGGGCGACGCCCGACGTCGCGCCGCAGCCCTGGGCGCGCGGCCGGAGCGAGCTGACGTGACGGAGGAGCTGCGGCGGCGCGTTGCCGTGCCGGCGGCCGACCTGCGTGCGCTCGGCTTCACCCCGTCCGAGGTGGATGCGGTGAGAGCGGTCCGTTCTGGCGGTTGGCTGCTCGACATCGACGTCGCCGGCGACCTCCTGGCGCGGCTGCACGACGCGGTGGCCCAGCACTCCGGTCGGCAGGTGGGTGAGCCGGGGCTCACGCTGGAGGAGGCTCGACAGCTCCTCGACCTTCCGAACGTGCGCATGCTCCATGCGCTGCTGCGCCCGCACGGGCGACCAGGGTCGGCGGACGTCTCGACAGGCGGTCTCGTCGCTCGCGAGGGTCGGGTAGTCCTCGCCGGTGCACCCGAGGAGGCCCTGCCCGCCGAGCTCTCCGCCGCCGTCGACGCCGTCGTGCAGGACCTGCGTCGACGCCCGTTCCTCGCTCCGGACGCGGGTCGCCTGGGGGAGCTGGGTCTCGACCGGCGAGCCCTGGCAGCGGCGGTGCGGCTGGGGGTGCTCGATCGGGTCGCGCCGGGGGTGCATCTGCTGCCTGACTGGCGTGACGACGCGGTGCGGGTGCTCGCCGGTCTGGGGGAGTCGTTCACGGTGAGCGAGGCGCGCCGGGCACTCGACACGACACGTCGCGTCGCGGTCCCCTTGCTGGAGCTGCTGGACGCCGAGGGAGTCACCCGACGGCTGGGCAACGACCGGCGCGTGCTGGCCCTTCGCGGATCCCGGTGAGCAAGATCGTCGTCCGCGGGGCGCGGGTCGGCCGCGCCCGTGTCTGGGGTAGACGGACGCCGCGCACGTTGGCACCATCGAGCTGACGGGGTAACCTAACCTACGGAACCGTAACTTACGCCAACGTAAGGTGAGCCCGGTGAAGGACCTGACCCAGACCCAGCTGCTGACCGAGCTCGAGCCGTTCGCCGAGCGAGAGCTGGAGCGGCACCTCAAGCAGGCCAAGGACTGGTTCCCGCACGAGTACGTGCCGTGGAGCGAGGGCCGCAACTACGACGGCATCTTCGGCGGCGACGCGTGGGAGCCCGAGCAGTCCAAGGTCAGCCCGATCGCCCGCACGGCGCTGATCGTCAACCTGCTGACCGAGGACAACCTGCCGAGCTACCACCGCGAGATCGCGAACACCTACGGGCGGGACGGCGTGTGGGGCACCTGGGTCGACCGGTGGACGGCCGAGGAGGGCCGCCACGGCATGGTGATGCGCGACTACCTGCTGGTCACCCGGGCCGTCGACCCGCAGCAGCTCGAACGCGAGCGCATGACGCACATGGGCACGGGCTTCGAGCAGGACAACGAGGACATGCTGCAGTCGCTCGCGTACGTGTCGTTCCAGGAGCTGGCGACGCGGATCTCGCACCGCAACACCGGCAAGTTCACCCAGGACCCTGCTTGCGAGCAGATGCTCGCACGCATCGCGCAGGACGAGAACCTGCACATGGTCTTCTACCGCAACCTGCTCGAGAGCGCGCTCGACGTGGCGCCCTCGCAGACCATGCAGGCGATCACCAAGGTCGTGCGGGACTTCCAGATGCCCGGTCACGGCATCGAGGACTACGGACGCCGGGCCGTGCAGATCGCGATGGCAGGCATCTACGACCTGCGCATCCACCACGACGAGGTCGTGGCACCGATCCTTCGCAAGTGGAAGGTGTGGGACCGCGAGGACCTCGACGCCGACGGCGAGAAGGCACGCGAGGAGCTGGCAGCGGTGGTCGCCGCGCTCGACGAGCAGGCACAGCGGTTCGAGGAGAAGCGGGCGGCCTACCTGGAGAAGCAGGCGGCTCGCGCCGTGCGAGCGGCTGCGCCCGCCTGAGGGCGGCTGTCCGGTCAAGCGGTCGGGACACGGCGTCGTCCTGACCGGTAGGACGACGGGCCGGCGTGACGACGCGGTGCCAGACTGACGCGAGTGCCGACGTCCTCTCCTCGCAGCATCTCGCGCGCTGCCTGGGTGGTCTGGGGAGTCGGCGTCCTGGCCTACACGGTCGCCGTCCTGCAGCGCACCTCCCTGGGGGTCGCCGGCATCACCGCCGCCGAGAGGTTCGGTGCGTCGGCCAGCGTCCTGGCTACCTTCGCGGTCCTGCAGCTGCTCGTCTACGCCGGGATGCAGATCCCCGTCGGAGTGCTGCTCGACAGGTTCGGCGCGAAGGTGCTCATCGTCACCGGCGGGATCGTGATGGCTGCTGGTCAGGCCTTGCTGGCCTTCTCGACCAGCCTCGGCGGCGCGGTGACCGCTCGGGTGCTGGTCGGCGCGGGGGACGCGATGACGTTCGTCTGCGTCCTGCGCCTCGTGGCGTCCTGGTTCCCGGCGCGACGCAACCCCCTCATGGCTCAGCTCACCGGGCTCATCGGTCAGCTGGGTCAGATCCTCAGCGCGATCCCGCTCGTGCGCCTGCTGCACGGGCCGGGGTGGACCGCGACGTACCTGCTCGCGGCGGCGACCGGGGTGCTGGTCGTGATGGTCTCCGCCCTGGTGATCCGGGACGAGCCACCCGGCGTGCGCACCGACCAGGTGTCCCCGACGATGCGTGACGTGGGGGAGCAGCTGGCTGCAGCCTTCCGCCACCCCGGCACGCGACTCGGCCTGTGGACGCATTTCACCACCCAGTACTCGGGCACCGCGTTCGCGCTGCTCTGGGGGTACCCCTTCCTCGTCTCCGGTGAGGGCACCAGCCCGCGGACGGCGGGGCTGCTGCTCACGCTGTTCGTGCTCGCCGGCATGGCGGTGGGCCCAGTGTTCGGCCAGCTGGTGGGCCGCCATCCCCTGCGGCGCTCGTGGCTCGTCCTGGGCATCGTCGCCGTGGCGGTCGTCATCTGGACAGCGGTGCTGGCCTGGCCGGGCCGCGCGCCGCTGTGGCTGCTGGTGCTCCTCGTGCTCGGCCTCGCGCTGGGCGGCCCGGGGTCGATGATCGGCTTCGACTTCGCCCGCACGTTCAACCCGCCGGGACGCATGGGCAGCGCGACCGGGATCGTCAACATCGGTGGCTTCGTCGCGTCCCTGCTCACCATCCTGGCGATCGGGATCGTGCTCGACTCCGTCTCCAGCGGGGCGTCCCGCGACTCGTACGGACTCGGTGCCTTCAAGCTGGCCTGGTGCGTGCAGTACGTGGTCTGGGGAGTCGGCGTGATCGGCATCCTTCGCACGCGCTCGCTGGTGCGCGCCCGCATGGCGGAGGCGGGTGTCGTCGTCCCGCCTATCCGCGAGGCCATCGCCCGGGAGCGTCGCGCGCGGCGCCGACGCTGAGCGTGCGTCACCCGGCCTGGGCGAGAACGAACGGCAGCACCTCGTCCGCGCCGGCGCGCCGCAGCTCGCGGACGGCGACGGTCAGCGTCCATCGTGAGTCCGCGAGGTCGTCGATCAGCAGGACCGGACCGTCGTGGGCGGCGAGCGCGGCCGCCAGCGGCGCCCCGACCGCGATCCGGCCCCAGACGCCGGCGAGCCGGAACGCGCTGTTGCCACCCGGCTCGCCGGTGGGGCCGCCGTCGACGAGATCGAGAGAACCGAGCAGCGGCAGGCGGCCGGCGTTCGACAGTCCCTCCGCCAGCGACCGCAGGAGCTGGCCATGCCGTCGTGACGGCATCGCGACGACGCCCGTGGGTCGCCGCACCCAGCCCCAGTCCCTCAGCACGCTGATGCTCCCGCGGACGGCGGCCTCGTCGACCGGCCCGTCGGGCCCGTCGAGCAGCTGGCGCAGCCGTTGTCCCCAACCGAGGTCGGTGAGGCGCGCCACGGCACGCCCGGTGGCCGACCGCTCACCGGGGTCGATCCGTCCCGACACCGGGACGCCGAGGCGAGCCATGCCGCTCGGCCACTGGGACCTGGCCGGGACCTCCACACCGGTCCGCTGCAGTCGCGCTCCCGCCTGCTCCATGGCGCCCTGGGGCACGTCGGTGAGGTACCAGGGGCCGGCGCACCGGTCGCAGCGACCGCACGGCTCCGCGGTCCCGTCGTCCAGCGCCTGCTGCAGGAAGGCCATGCGACAGCCGGTGGTCGACTCGTAGTCGAGCATGAGCTGCTGCTCCCGGTCGCGCGCCTCGGCCACCCGTCCGTAACGGTCGGCGTCATACGTCCAGGGCTCGCCCGTCGCCGTCCACCCGCCTGGGACGCGCCTGACGGCGCCCTCGACGTCCAGCACCTTGAGGAGCAGCTCGAGCCGCGTACGGCGGACGTCGACGACCGACTCGAGCGCTGCGGTGCTCATGGCCTTGGGCGCGGCTGCGAGCGCTGCCAGGACGGCGTCCGCCTGCTCCTGACGCGGCATCGACGTGGAGGCGAAGTAGCGCCAGATGTCGCGGTCCTCCGACCCGGGTAGCAGCAGCACGTCGGCACGTTCGGTGGCCCGCCCAGCCCGGCCCACCTGCTGGTAGTAGGCGATGGGAGAGGAGGGTGCCCCCACGTGGACGACGAAGCCGAGGTCGGGCTTGTCGAAGCCCATGCCGAGCGCACTGGTTGCGACCAGTGCCTTGACCTCGTTGCGGCGCAACGCGTCCTCGGCCGCCTGCCGGTCGGCGGGATCCGTGCGGCCGGTGTAGGACAGGACGTCGTGCCCACCGTCGCGCAGCAGAGCGGCCAGGTCGTCGGCGGCGGCGACGGTCAGCGTGTAGACGATGCCGCTGCCCGGCAGGTCGCCGAGGTGGGCGACGAGCCACGCCAGACGCTGCTCCGCGGTCGGGAGACGCAGTACGCCAAGGCGCAGGCTCTCGCGCGCCAGCCCGCCGCGAACGGTGAGGACCGCACGGCCGCCGGCGCCGAGCTGCTCGGCGACATCGTGGACCACCCTGGCGTTCGCGGTCGCGGTCGTCGCCAGCACCGGCGTGCCGTC
>DASSTJ010000098.1:0-8649 GCA_035707965.1 Actinomycetales bacterium | reverse complement strand
TCGTCGGGGATGTCGACGTACTGGTCCTGGCTGACCTCCTGACCGATGAGGTCCATCGGGAAGAGCGGCGCCAGGTCGTCCGGGCCGACGGGCTCTCCCGTCCCCGGGTGCAGCACCGGCGGGGGTGGCGTCGGCAGGTCGTGGAGCACGTTGTACCAGCGGGTGGGCATCTCGCTCTCGTCGAGCAGGATCTTGTGCTGCTTGGCGTCGCTCACGGCGTGCTCCCGTCGGGTCGTCCCCTGCGGCGGATGTGGGCACCGTAGGTTGCCGCCGCCCGCGAAGGCAATGGTCCTGGCCCGCTTCGGTCCAGGGACTGCTCAGAGCGAGTAGCGGTCGACCTCGAAGCCGTCGTTGTCGGTGATGACGCCACTGACGGCCTCGACGACCGCACGGGTGACGGCCCGGACCCGCTCGCGGGCGTGGTCACGCTCGCGCCTCAGGATGGGGCTCAGCTCCTCGGCCTCCTGCAGCGTCACGTTCGCGGGCAGCCACCGCACGGTGAAGGTCACGACCAGGTCGGTCGGCTCCGCCCCCAGGCGCTGCTCGACCCACGACGGCACGGCCTCCTCGGCCATCGCCTCCAGCAGGACGTCGTCCCGCCCGGTGATCGCGTAGCCGTCGAGCCCCTCGTCGTGGGCCAGGGCGTAGGTGTCGTGCTGCCGAGAGACGGCCTCCACCTCGTCCCGTCGTTCGTCCGACAAGGCCTCCGCCACGTCGAGCGTCGCCGGGTCGGCGAGGTCCACCGTCCACGGCTCCGTGTCGGTGGTGAGGGGACGCACGCGCCAGTCGGAGGCCGCCGCACCCTGCAGCTGAGCGCCGGGCAGCGCGTTCTGCAGGACCAGCAGCATCGGTTCGGGACCGAGCGGGACGACGGACCAGACGGTGAGGTCGACGCCGCGGTGGGGGTCCGGGACGATCGTCACCGTGCCACCTGCCGGCCGGAAGGCGCCACCGACGTGACGGGCGAGCGCGAGCGCCAGGTCGACGGCCTCGCCCTCCTCGCGGTAGGGCTTGCCGGTCGGGAAGGCGCGCATCCACCACGCCCGGAGCTGCGGGTCACCGACGTCCTGGAACGCGGCGGGGTCGCGCTCGACCGGAGAATGCACCGCGTAGGCGAGCTGCCAGTGCGCGGGCACGTGGAGGACCGCTGTGTCGTGGGGGTTCAGAGGATAGGGTCCGGTGATCGCCGAGCTCCGCGCCAGCCAGCCGCGGCCGGTCTCGAGCAGGCGGGCGTGCTCGGACCGGTAGCGGACCATGCGGTCGACCAGCTCCGGGTCGGTATCGACCGGCACCAGCACGAGGTGGGCCGCCGTGAGCCTGGCCAGCTCGTCGCCGTCCAGCTCGCCGGAGCCCCTCGACCAGGCCATGCCGATCTCTTCAGACGGTGGTGCGGTGGAAGTTCTGGAAGGAGCGGCTGGCCGTCGGCCCTCGCTGGCCCTGGTAGCGCGACCCGTAGCGCTCGCTGCCGTACGGGTGCTCCGCGGCGCTGCTGAGACGGAAGAAGCACAGCTGGCCGATCTTCATGCCCGGCCACAGCTTGATGGGCAGCGTCGCGACGTTGCTCAGCTCGAGCGTCACGTGACCGCTGAAGCCGGGGTCGATGAAGCCGGCCGTCGAGTGCGTGAGCAGGCCCAGACGACCGAGGCTGCTCTTGCCCTCGAGGCGGGCGGCGACGTCGTCCGGCAAGGTCGTCACCTCGTACGTCGAGCCCAGCACGAACTCGCCGGGGTGCAGCACGAAGGGCTCGTCCGGCCCCACCTCGACCAGGCGGGTGAGCTCGGGCTGGTCCTCGGCCGGGTCGATCACCGGGTACTTGTGGTTGTCGAAGAGCCGGAAGAAGCGGTCGAGGCGCACGTCGACGCTCGACGGCTGCACCATCGTCTCGTCGTAGGGCGAGAGGACGACGCGTCCGGAGGCGATCTCGGCGCGGATGTCGCGGTCGGAGAGCAGCACGTGCCGAGGGTATCCGTCCGTCGTGTGCGCTCCGCCGTCCGACCTGTCACCGATCCCAGGGGACGTCCGACTCTGGCAGGCAGCACCGCCACCCGGCTGTCATGGTGGGACGTCCGAGAGCGGAGGTGGCCCGTGGCAGTGAAGAAGCGGTGGAAGGACCTGTCGGAGAAGCAGCGGCGGATGATCATCATCGGCGTGGTGATCGAGGGGATGGTCAAGCTCGCTGCGCTGCGTGACCTGAAGCGGCGTCCGGCCGACCAGGTGCGCGGCCCGAAGTGGCTCTGGGGCGGCGTGATCGTCGCCGCCAACTCGGCAGGTCTGGTCCCGGCCGGGTACTTCCTGTTCGGACGACGGCGCTCGGCTGAGCGGGGTCCCGCCTGAGCAGGGCGCCGCGCGGCCACCGTGGTCGGTTATGCTCCTGTCGGCGCCCGGAGCGGCGCCGCGCGGGTGTAGTTCAATGGCAGAACATCAGCTTCCCAAGCTGACAGTGCGGGTTCGATTCCCGTCACCCGCTCCCGTCCATGAGGTTTGCACAGAATGCGGAGCACGTCTTCGCGGGTTGGGCGGACCTCACTGTCACCGCGTGCGAGCACAAGGTCGCCAGCCGGGCAGACGTGTCCGCCTTGCCCGGCTTGTCCCCGATGGAGATCCGTGCGACGGTGAGGTGTCGTCGGCTTCTCTGAGCCCGTGCGTCTGCACGGGCGGTCCTCGATGAACCCCAGGATGTCGGCCGGGTGGCCGTGAAGGGTAGTCGAGTTGACCGGGTCCCGCCTTGCCGCTGGTCTCCCTGTCGGAGCCCAGGCGTGTTTGACGTGGGAGCCGGACGGGTCCCACGTCGTCGTGGTCGGCGAGCTTGACGTCACGTTCGAGGAGTCCGGAGCCGCGATCGTCCGTCTGCTGAGCGAGCAGCGACTTCCCGTGGGGATCGACCTCTCGGCTGTCACGCTCTTCTGTGCTGCTGGGGTGGGCTGGTTGGCCTCGCTGTACGTGACCGTGGAGGCCGACGTGCAGGTGGTGGCGGCGAGTGTGCCGGTTCGACGCGTGCTCAGCATCTGCGGGGTGCCGCTGCGTTCGGCCGGACGACCACGCTCCGCGCCTCGCTGGTCCGTGAGCCAGAACTGAGCTCTCACTCCTCGGGCCAGCGGGCGACTCGGAACCACACGGTCTTGCCACGCGCTCCGAGAGTGTCCACCCCCCACGCGGACGCGAGCCGGTCGACGAGAAGAATCCCCCGGCCGCCGACCGACAGCGGTTCAACCGGGCGCAGCACGGGGACCACGACGCTCTCGTCGGACACCGCCACGTACCAACCGCCGCTGGAGCTGATCGCGCTGACCGTGACCTCGCCGTGAGTGGGTCCGTGACGGACGGCGTTCGTGACAACTTCGGTCGTGAGCAGCGCGATCGTCCGTAGCCTGGCATCGGTGCAGCCGCTGCGCTCGGCCCACTCGACCACCTGCTGCCGACTGATCCGGACGCCCGTGGGACTCGCCAGGAACGTGAGCGGTTTCAGGGCTGCCCATCTTCTTCGGCGAGCTCGCCGCCGCTACCGCACTGCCTTGGCCGCTCCTCGCGAACGCTCCGAGCGGGCGCCGTCTCGAGCTCGCGCACGGCACCTTGCCCATGATGGCCCTCCCGGGCGTGCGCCGCTCGTCGAAGATGTCCCGGTCGTCACGAGCCGAGCTTGCCCCGGCGTCCCCATCCCTGCCCTGGGCTGGGTCGTCATCCGGTGTGACGGGCCCGCGCCACGAAAGCGACGAGGTTCGTGATGACGCCGATGACGCTGCCGACGATGCCGATCGCCAGCAGCCACCGAACCACGAGGTGCCAGGGGATGCCCTCGTCGTCGAACGCGAACGGGAAGACCTGCCACAGCCGGACCATGGACACCAGTCCGATCACCGTCACGACGGCCTCGCCGAACGCTCGGAACCAGCGCGGATCCATCGCGATGTAGAAGGCGTTCGCGATGATGCCGGCCGCGATCGACGCGTTGACCCAGCCGATCACCTGTGTGGTGTCGCGCGTCAGGAACGGCACGGCGTCCCAACCCGGCGACACGTTGACCAGGTAGAGCATCACGGCGTTGATCGCCAACGCGATCGTGTAGCCGAGGCGCCGGGCAGCGTGGGACGGACGTCGCTGCTCACGTGGTTGCGCGGTGGTGACGGTCATGGCGCACCTCCTGCACCCGCTCCGCCCCTGCAGCCCCAGCCTCGCGGGGCGGCGCAGGGCGGTGTAGAGGCGATGGTCCCCGGACGCGTTCTCAGCGCACCGCCCCTCAACGTGCGGTGGTCGTCAGACGCTCGGTCAGGCCGCCCAGCGTGCTGGACACGAGGCCACGAACGACCCGACCGCGGACGAACCCGGGCAGCGGCAGGTGGTGGTGAATGGTGAGCTCGAACGTGACCCGGGTGGTGCTGCGTCCCAACGGTTCCAGCGTGTAGCGACCTTCCTGGCCGGTCTGCAGTCGCCCGGACACCATGGACCAGCTGAGGCCGTCGTCGCTGTGCGCGTACCGCAGCACGTACTCGTCGGAACCGACCGGTGTGGCAGCCGTGAAGCGCGCGGTCACGGGCAGCCCGTCGTCCTCCTCGAGCACCTCGGACTCCCGGATCTCGGGTACCCACTGCGCCTGGCTGCCGACGTCCCGCAACGTGGTCAGGACGCGCCGCAGTCCCACCGGGACCTCGATCGTCTGGGAGGCCGTGTCAGTGGGCATGGGACGCGCTCCTTCTCGCGGACGACGCGCGAGCGGGCTTCGCGATCGCCACCAGGTCAGCCATCTCTGCCTCGAAGGCCTCCAGCAGCTGCTTCGGACGACGCACCCGGTCGGCGTCCACCCGGAAGCCCACGCGAACCGTTCCTGCGTACGTCACGATGCAGACACCAACGGTGTGGCGTCCCGAGCCCGGCACCCACCCGAGGATCGCGGTCACCTTGGTGCCGGCCAGGTACCGGGTGCGTGTCGGGCCGGGGACGTTCGTGGTGACCCCGATCGCCTTGTTGGCGAAGAAGCTCACGATGAACCGCTCGACGTCGGAGACCGTGCGTCCGATCGCCGTGATCAGCCCGAAGGTCATCACCGCCTCCGGCGACGACTTGAGCCAGTCCATGCGCCGCTTGGTCTCGGCGAGACGTTGCAGCGGTGCTGCGACCGCTGACGGGAACGTGAAGAACACCAGGGCGAAGCGGTTGCCGAGCCCTCTCGGCAGCTCCCGGTCCAGCCGCCGCACGTTCACCGGCACCATCGTCGTCAGGTCGACCGGCTCCGCGCCGTGCGCCACCTGGTACCGGTGCATGGCGCCTGCCACCGCACTCATCAGGACGTCGTTCACCGTGGCTCCACTGAGACGCCCGACCTGCTTGGCGTCCTCCAGCGAGAACGGTTGCGACCAGACGACGTGCTTCCGCGTACCGGGCTGCCCGCCGAGCACGCTCGACGGGGTACGGGCCAGCACCAGGGAGGCGCCGGCTTGTCCGGTGCGTACCGCCAGGCGACCGACGTCGGCGAGACCTCCGGGCGCGAGCGCGCGGGTCGCTGCGCGCAGACCGGTCGGCCGGTTGGACGGGGGCGCCGCCTCTCGCGCGACGCCCTCGGCGTCGTCCGTGAGCGAGAGCAGCAGGCGCACCAGCGCCGTGCCGTCCGCCACCGCGTGGTGCACCCGGCACAGCAGCGCGGCGCCACGCTGGTAGCCGTCGACGAGGTGCACCTGCCACAGCGGGTGGGCGCGGTCGAGCGGCTGGTGCAGCTGGCGGTCGACGTACCGGCGCAGCGCGGCGTCGTCGCCCGGCGCCGGCAGCCGTACCCGGTGCACGTGCCGCTCCAGCCGGAAGTCGGGGTCGGGCTGCCAGCGCGGCAACCGCCAGGGCACGACCCGGGGGCCCGGGCGCTCGCGGAACACCGGGTACTCGTCGACCAGCCGGGTGCGGACGACGTCGGTCACGCGGTCCCAGTCCGGGGCGTGCTCGAGCAGCAGGAGGGACTCGATGACCATGAGGTTCTCGGGCCGATCCATGTTGAGCCAGATCGTGTCGACCGGCGCGATCCGACGTCCGGGTGCCATCGGGCGCCTCCCTTCGCGCCCTTCCACGGTGGTGCGCGACGTCGTCCGAGCACAGTGCCGATGGTCCCGGCCGATGGCTGTGAGCAACCGGCTCCCCGGCTCGGGTCCCGCCTGGACGCGACGTCAGCCCAGCAACGCGTGCTCAGGGGACCACGACGGGCATCCTTGCAGGGTGACGGGGTTCCTCGACGGGCTGCTCAACGCTCCCACCTGGATCGTGCTCGTTCTCGTGGGACTCATCGTCTTCGCGGAGGACGCGCTCTTCGTGGGATTCGTGCTGCCCGGCGAGACCGCGGCGATCCTCGGCGGTGTCGCAGCCAGCCGCGGGCACGTGCCGCTCGCCGCGGTGCTGGCCGTCGTGATCGCGGGGGCGGTGATCGGTGACAGCGTCGGCTACGAGGTGGGACGGCAGCTCGGCACGCGCATCCTGCGCTGGCGCCTGCTGGAGAAGCGGCGGGAGCGCATCGACGCGGCTCGGGACTTCCTGGCGAGGCGCGGCGGGACGGCGGTGTTCCTCGGCCGCTGGACGGCGTTCTTCCGGGCGGTGATGCCGGCGCTCGCGGGCACGGCCCGCATGCCGTACCGGCGGTTCCTCGCCTTCAACGTCGCGGGTGGCGTGCCGTGGAGCGTCACGGTCGTCCTCGTCGGCTACCTCGCCGGTGCGTCGTACGCGCGCATCGAGAAGCTGCTGGGGCGGGGCGCCGCCCTCGTCGTCGCGGCCGTGGTGGTCGTCGCCGTCGTGGTGTGGCAGCTCCGGCGCCGGCGGGCTGAATGAGGCTGTGGACGGTGTCCGCGGTTGTCACGTGACAGCCGCTACGCTGGCACGGACCCCACGAGAGGAGTGAGTCGTGACCGCTTCGCCGCAGGCGCCGCGTCACCTGCTCACCATCGAGGAGTTCCAGAGGCTGCCAGAAGACGATCAGGGTCGCACCGAGCTGCAAGAAGGAGCCCTGATCGTGACACCCAGCCCGACGCCGAGGCACATGGTCGTGTGCGCTGAGCTGTACGGACTGATCAGCCGTGTTCTGCCGGAGGGGTATCGAGCCGTCCCGGACGTCGACCTTGATCTGCAGCTCGCACCGGCGAGCTCTCCGGGCTGGTCGCGTCGACCCGACCTCGTCGTCGTCACGCAGGAGTCCTTTGCTCGAGTGAACCGCGACGGTGGATTGCTCTCGGCCAGCGATGCGCTGCTTGTGCTGGAGATCGTTTCTCCGGGCTTGCGACGCACTGACCACGTCATCAAGCGCTCCGAGTACGCGGACGCCGGTATCCAGCACTACTGGATCATCGACCTCGGCGACGAGGGCGAGCCCACGACGCTGACCGTGTGCCATCTCGCTGAGGGCTTCGGCTACCAGGACGGCGGCGCGCTCGCGGGGCGCGTCGAGCTCACCGAGCCTTTCGCCGTCCGGCTCGACCTGGAGGCGCTCGTCGACGGATGACCTGGCCGTGGTGCGGCCGCTACGGCGACGTCGTCGCCGACCGGACGACCTGCACCAGGTCCGTGGCGGACGCTGCGTCCCGCAACGGTGGAGCGTCGACGAGGCGAGAGGCCATCGCGGACACGGCGTACTGGTCGAAGCGCGTGCCGATCGTCGCGTGCCGAAGCCCGGGGTGCAGGAGCACGGTGAGGATGTGGTTGCCGGCGTCGTGGTCGTCCTCGTCGAACGTCACGACCACGAGCAGGCGCCCGGCGCGGAAGTCCTTGCCGGCCGTGATGACGTCGAGCCAGCCGTCGAGCCAGCGGTCGGCCGTGCCCAGCGAGCAGTCGTGCGCGTCGTTGCAGACGTCGGGCACCAGGAGCGCGAACGTCGGCAGGCGTCCGGCGACGACGTCGTCGTGCAGCTGGCCACGCGCGGGGGCACCCGCCGGCACGTCGTGCTGCCGGCACGCAGCCCGCTCGTCCACGAAGTAGGTCCACGGGTTGTGCCGGACCGCGTACCTCCCGCCGTCGGTGGTCTGGCAGCTCCGCGACATGCCTTCGGCGTACGTGCCTGCCGTGCCGCCCGAGGCCAGCACCTGGCCGAAGACCGACGTTCCGGTGATCCGGTGCCGGGCCGGCGGCCGGTCGTCGTGGACGCCGAACGTCGACCCGCCCGCGATCGCCAGGTAGTTGGGCAACGACGGGTGCGTGACGGCGTGGGACCGGGTCGCGACGGCGTACCGAGCCCCCCGCTGCGCCAGCCGCGGCATGCCGGCCAGCGCGCTCTGCCGGCCGTGGTTCTCCAGGACGACGACCAGCACCTTGGTGAACGTCGCTGCTGTCGTCCCGGTGCTGGGGGACGTCGTGGTGGATGCCGACGCCGAGACCGGCGAGGAGGTCGAGGCCGACGTCGGCCGACCCGGGCGGCCCGCCGGCGACGGACCGGTGCTCGTGCACGCGGTCAGCACGACGGCCGTCAGGCAGGCGAGCGCCGCACGTCGACGCGACCAGGCACGGGTCACGCACTCCACTGTCGCTGCTCCCGGCGTACTGCGCTCGCGGCGGCTGCTGGCGGGGCTCGACCCGAGCTGACGCGTCGGTCAGGTCAGGGCCGCGTCCGTCGGGTTCGCGTCGTCCTCGGTGAGCACGAAGTGGCCTTGGCTGTCCTCGAAGTCGACGGTCAGCTTCTCGTCCCAGTCGTCCACG
>DASSTJ010000097.1:0-35655 GCA_035707965.1 Actinomycetales bacterium | reverse complement strand
GAAGAGCGAACGGTCCTCGAAGAGCTCGGTCAGCAGCGCGTAGCCGGCCGCGAAGAACGGCGCGCCGACGAGCTCCACCACGAAGAGCAGCACGAGCAGCCAGACCAGCGGGACGTCGACCGCGACGGCGAGCACCAGGACGGCGACGAACGCCGCCCGCAGCAGGTCGCACACCACGAGAAGCGTGCGCCGGGAGACGCGGTCGGCGTACGGGGCGAGCAGCGCCTGACCGAAGACCTGCGGCAGGAAGCTCACCGCGAACACGGCCGCGGCGAAGGTCGCCGACCCGGACCGGTGCAGCACGAGGGCCGCGATCGCGACCCGGGCCATGGCGTCGCCCCAGTCCGAGAGCACGCGCGCGCCGTAGAGCGCCCGGAACTCGCCATTGGCGAGCACCCGCCGGTACGACGGCGTGCGCGGCTCGTCCTCGCTCACGCAGGCGACGGTACTGCAGCGCGTCTCCACGTCACCCGTAGAGCACACGTTCGGCGGCGGCGCGCGCGCGTCGAGTGGCGGCCCGGTAGTCGTCGTCCATCACCACCGCGGCACCGCCCGGGTACCCCAGGATGCGCGCGACGCCATCCAGGTCGCGGATGCCGCTGGGCAGCGCGTCGGAGGGCCGGCCCCGCCACAGGACCGTGGCGTTGCGCAGCCGCGACACGAAGGTCCACGCGTGCGCCAGCACCTCGAAGTCCTCCGTCGGCAGCAGGCCGGCATCGCGGGCTGCGTGCAGTCCCGGCACGGTGCCGGGAGTGCGGAGGGCCGGCACGTCGTGCGCGTGGCACAGGGCGAGCAGCTGCACGCACCACTCGACGTCCGTCAGTCCACCGCGGCCGAGCTTGAGGTGACGCGTGCGGTCGGCGCCGCGGGGCAGCCGCTCGGACTCGACACGCGCCTTCATGCGGCGCACCTCCCGCAGGTCCGCGTCGCTGAGCCCGCTCGGCGGCCACCGAATCGGGTCGATGAGGGTGACGAACCGCTCAGCCAGACCCAGGTCACCGGCGAGCGGCGTGGCCCGCAGCAGCGCCTGCGCCTCCCAGACGAGCGACCAGCGCGTGTAGTAGGCCGCGTAGCTCTCGAGGGAGCGCACGACCGGTCCGTTACGCCCTTCGGGCCGCAGGTCGGCGTCGAGGGCGAGGGCCGGGTCGGGGCCGGGCTCCGCGAGGAGGCGCCGGAGCTCGGAGACCACGGCCACGGCCGCGTCCTGCGCCTGCGTCTCGTCCGCGCCGTCCTCCGGCTCGTGGACGAACAGCACGTCGGCGTCGCTGCCGTAGCCCGGCTCGCCCGCCCCCAGGCTGCCCATGGCGACCACCAGGATCCGGGTGGGAACGGCCCCGCCGAGCTGCTGCTCGACGACCCGGGTCGCGATGGCGAGCGCTCCCTGCACGACCGCGCCCGTCAGCTGGGTGAGCGCGGTGCCGACATCCGCCAGCTGAAGGCGACCGACCAGGTCGGACGTCGCGATCCGGAACAGCTCGCGTCGCCGCAGCGACCGGACCGCCCGGATGGCGCGCTGCGGGTCGTCGTACCGGGCGACGGCCGCCTCGATCTCGGTGCGCAGCGCGTCGGCCGACCGCGGTTGCAGCCCTGCCTCGTCGCCCAGCAGGGCCACGGTCTCGGGCGCCTGCTGCAGCAGGTCGGCCGCGAACCGGCTGCGGGCCAGCACGTGCGCCAGCCGCTGCGCGGCCGCGCTCTCGTCGCGCAGCATCTTGAGGTACCAGTGCGTCGTGCCCAGCGAGTCGCTGACGCGACGGAAGGCCAGCAGTCCGGCGTCCGGGTCGGCCTCGTCAGCGAACCAGCCCAACAGCGCCGGCAGCAGCTGACGCTGGATCGCTGCGCGCCGGCTCACCCCTTCGGTGAGCGCCTGCAGGTGCCGCAGCGCACCGGCCGGGTCGCGGTAGCCGAGGGCGTGCAGGCGCTCCCGCGCCGCGTCCGGCGACAGCCGCACCTCGTCCGGCGAGAGCCGGGCGACCGCGCTGAGCAGCGGTCGGTAGAAGAGGCGGCGGTGCAGGCGCCGGACCTCTCGGGCCTCGGTGCGCCACTGCTTGACGACGGCACCCGCGGGGTCGGCGCGGTGACCGAGCTGACGCCCCAGGCGCCGCAGGTCGTCGCCGCCCGTCGGCATCAGGTGCGTGCGTCGCAGCCGGTACAGCTGCACGCGGTGCTCCAGCGTGCGCAGCAGCCGGTAGGCCCCGTCCAGACGCGCGCCGTCGTCGCGGCCCACGTACCCCCCGGCCGCCAGCGCCTGGACGGCCGGCAGCGTGCCGTGGTGGCGCAAGGACTCGTCGGCACGACCGTGCACGAGCTGCAACAGCTGGACGCTGAACTCGACGTCTCGCAGGCCTCCCGGTCCGAGCTTGATCTGCCGGTCCGCCTCGCGGGACGGCACCTGCTCCTCGACGCGCCGCCGCATCGCCTGGACGTCCTCCACGAAGTGGTCACGCTGGGCGGCCCGCCAGACGAACGGGGCGATCGCGTCGACGTACGCCTCGCCCAGCGCGAGGTCACCGGCGACCGGTCGGGCCTTGAGCAGCGCCTGGAACTCCCACGTCTTCGCCCAGCGCTCGTAGTAGGCGACGTGGCTGGCAAGGGTGCGGACGAGCGGCCCGTCCTTGCCCTCGGGCCGCAGGTTCGCGTCCACCGGCCACAGCGTGCCCTCCGCGGTCGCGGCCGAGCACGCACGCATCATGCCGGTCGCGAGCTGGTCGGCCGTGGTGAGGGCGCCGTCCTCGTCGTCTGCATCCCGCGGCTCGGCGACGAAGACGACGTCCACGTCGCTCACGTAGTTCAGCTCTCGCCCGCCGCACTTGCCCATGCCGATGACGGCGAGCCGGCAGGGCGTCGCGTCGGCCGCGAGCTCGGCGCGCGCGATCGCCAGCCCAGCCTCCAGCGCCGCCGCCGCGAGGTCGGCGAGCTCGCGCGCGACGTCCGCCACCCGCGCCACGGGGTCCGACTCGGCGAGGTCGCGCGAGGCGACCGCGAGCAGCCGGCGCCGATACGCGAGCCGCAGGCGGTCGTAGGCCTCGGTGCCCCGGACGTCAGCCGTCGGCTCGTCGGCGTGCGGGTCGGCACCGACGGCGACCAGCAGCTCCGCCCTGAGCGCCCCGGCGCCGTGGTCATCCGTGCCGACGAGCGCCGTCCAGTGCTCGGGGTGACGCACCAGGTGGTCGCCGAGAGCCGTCGACGACCCGAGCACGGCGATGAGGCGGTCCCGCACGGGACCACCCACCCGCAGCGCCTGGAGCAGGTGCGCCACGTCGGCCGCCGCCAGCGCCGGGTCGTCCGGGTCACGCTGGACGAGCTGCCGGACCGACTCCATGAGCCGCACCAGGCTCAGCAGCGCCAGGTCGGGATCCGGCGCCTCGCCGAGCGCCGGCAACAGCCCCTCGGCGAAGTCGACGTCCATCGGGTCGGCCAGACCGGACAGCGCGGGGTCGAGGAGCAGCGCCTGCGCCCGGCCCGGGTCGGAGAAGCCCAGCCGCGCCAGGCGGGCGGCGGGGCTCACCTGACGCGGACTCACAGCAGCGGCAGGTAGCGAAGCAGCTCGTACGAGGTGACCTGCTGGCGGTACTCCGTCCACTCCGCACGCTTGTTGCGGAGGAAGAAGTCGAAGACGTGCTCCCCCAGCGTCTGGGCGACGAGCTCGCTGCCCTCCATCACCTCGATCGCCTCCGCGAGGCTCGTGGGCAGGCGCTGGAAGCCGAGCGCCCGGCGCTCGGCCTCCGTGAGGGTCCAGACGTCGTCCTCGGCCTCGTCCGGGAGCTCGTAGCTCTCCTCGACGCCCTTCAGCCCCGCGGCGAGCATGACGGCGAACGCCAGGTACGGGTTGCACGCCGAGTCGACGCTGCGGAACTCGATGCGGCTCGACTGCCCCTTGGACGGCTTGTACATCGGGACCCGCACGAGCGCGGACCGGTTGTTGTGCCCCCAGCAGACGTAGCTCGGGGCCTCTCCCCCGCCGATCAGGCGCTTGTACGAGTTGACCCACTGGTTCGTGACGGCCGTGATCTCGGCGGCGTGCTTCAGCAACCCCGCGATGAACTGCCTGCCGGTGGTGCTCAGCTGATACGCCGCGCCCGGCTCGTGGAACACGTTGGTGTCGCCCTGGAAGAGCGACAGGTGCGTGTGCATGCCGGAGCCGGGCTGGTCTGTGAGCGGCTTCGGCATGAACGTCGCGTAGATGCCCTGCTCGAGAGCCACCTCCTTGATGACCGCCCGGAACGTCATGATGTTGTCGGCGGTGGTGAGGGCGTCCGCGTAGCGCAGGTCGATCTCGTTCTGGCCGTGCCCTCCCTCGTGGTGGCTGAACTCCACCGAGATGCCCATCGACTCGAGCAGCGTGATGGCCGCGCGTCGGAAGTCGTGACCCGTGCCGTGCGGCACGTGGTCGAAGTAGCCGGCTTGGTCGACCGGCACGGGCGGCAGGCCGGGGTCGGTGCCCCGCTCGAGGAGGAAGAACTCGATCTCGGGGTGCGTGTAGAACGTGAAGCCGAGGTCGGCGGCCTTGGCGAGCGCCCGCCGCAGCACGTTGCGGGGGTCGGCGAAGGACGGCGTGCCGTCGGGCAGCAGCAGGTCGCAGAACATGCGCGCCGTGCCCGGGTTCTCGCCGCGCCACGGCAGCACCTGGAACGTCGACGGGTCAGGCCGCGCGAGCATGTCCGCCTCGTAGACCCGCGCGAAGCCCTCGATGGCACTCCCGTCGAAGCCGATGCCCTCGGCGAAGGCGCCCTCCAGCTCGGCAGGCGCGACCGCCACGGACTTCAGGGTGCCGAGCACGTCGGTGAACCACAGCCGCACGAAGCGGATGTCGCGCTCCTCGATGCTGCGGAGCACGAACTCCTGCTGCCTGTCCATGCGCGTCATCCTAGGGTCGGGGTGTTTCCCCGAGGTTTCGGCGCGCGCTCACCGCACCCATCCCCGCACACCGGCGTGCCCAGCCAGCGCGTGCAGCGATGGGTGCGTCCCACCGGTCGCGATCACGACCACCCAGCCGCACCCATCCCCGCACACCGGCGTGCCCGGCGTGGCACGGCACACATGTCCCCACACTCCTGTATCCCCAGGACGGGTCCACAGGTCGACGATGGGTTCCCACCGTCCACAGGCGTCCGTTGGCGCGAGCCGGCTCCACGCCGTCCGACCAACCTGCTGCCATGGACCTCAGCGATCAGGTACGTGACGTGTTGCGCCGTCAAGATGGCCTCGTCACGCGGTCTCAGCTCTACGAGGCGGGCGTGACCCGAGCGATGATTCGCTGGCGTCTGGGCCGGTCATGGACGTCGGTGCACGGTGTCGTCATCTCGACCTCCGGCTCCGAGCTCACCTTCCGTCAACGGTTGGTCGCCGCGCAGCTCGAGGCTGGCCCGCACGCCATCATCACCGGTGAGCACGCCTGTCTGTACCACGGGCTCGACGCTGTCCGCGGCAACCGACCCGTCAGGGTGCTCGTGCCGATGAACCAGGAGTCACGTCGCGTCGGCTACCTCTCGATCAGCCGGACGCGACGGCCGGACCCGGCACCTGTCGTCGACGGAGTGCTCCGCGTGGCGCGCATCCCCCGGGCGGTCCTCGATGCCGCGCGGCACGCTCGCGAGCTCGACGAGGCCAGGGCGGTCATCATCGAAGCGGTGCAGACACGGCGCGCGAGCATCGAGAGCCTGCAGCACGAGCTGGATGCCGGTCCGCGCCGGCACAGCGCCTACGCCCGCCGAGCTCTTGCCGACGTCCGGGCGGGCGCATGGTCGGTGCCGGAGGCACACCTTCTCCATTTGTGCTCCACGAGTGACGTCCTGCCAGCTCCGTTGCCCAACCCGGTGCTGCAGCACCCCGAGGGCAGTCTCATCTCACCCGACCTTTGGTTCGACGACGTGGCGCTGGCTGTCATGGTCCACTCTCGGGCGCACCACGCACGCGATGCGGACTGGGAGAGCACGGTCGAGGCGGACAGCACTCTCACCGCGCACGGTGTCACGGTGATCAGCTTCACCCCGCGGTCGATCGCCACAGACCCCCAGCGTGTTCTGGCACGGATAGAGCAGGTGTACCTGTCGCTGCGACAATCCGGCCGACGACGCCCGCAGGTGACAGCGATCCCGCGCGGTTGGGGGCTGTCCGCCTGATCGCGCGTCCGCCGCGCCGTCCGTGCGGGGATGGGTGCGTCCAGACGGCTGCGATCACGACCCGCCAGCCAGCACCGCCATGGCGGCGGCGCGGCCCGGGATCCCGCTGACGCCGCCGCCGCGACGGGCGCCGGCGCCGCAGAGCAGCACCCGCGGGTGCTCCGTCTCCACTCCCCACCGGCCGATGTCGGCATCATGCTCTGCCCACGGCCAGGCCAGGTCGCGGTGAAAGATGTTGCCGCCCGGCAGACCAACGCTCTCCTCGAGGTCGACCGGCGTTCGCACCTCCAGGCACGGCGTTCCGTCCGGAGCCGTCCAGAGACAGTCGCCGATCGGCTCGCCGAGTACCGAGTCCAGGGACCGCAGCGTGGCATCGAGGGCTCGCCCGCGCGCCGCCTCGTTGTCCTCTCGGAAGAGGCGCGCCGGCATGTGCAGCCCGAAGAGCGTCAGAGTCTGCGCGCCGGCCGCTCGGAGCTCTCGACCGAGGATGCTGGGGTCGCTCAGGGAGTGGCAGTAGATCTCGCAGGGCGGCACCGAGGGCAGTCGGCCGGTCTCGGCCTCCGCGTGGGCGCGGTCCAGCTGCGCATAGCCCTCGTTGACGTGGAAGGTGCCGCCGAACGCCGCTGCGGGGTCGACATCCGGCTCGAGAAGCCTGGGCAGCCGCCGCAGCACCATGTTGACCTTGAGCTGCGCTCCCTCCGGGTGGCCGTCGTCGCCGGGCTCGGGCGCCGGCTCGCCGAGCAGGCGTGCCAGCGTGGTCGGCGCGCAGCCTGCGAGCACGTGCGTCGTGGCGGTCGTACGCTCCCGTCCGTCGCGACCAGTCCAGGTCACCGCTCCGTCGGGGTCGATCGCCGAGACTCGGGCGCTCGTCACGAGCCGCGCGCCGGCGGACGTCGCAGCTGCCGCGAGGGCGTCCGTCACCGCCCCCATGCCACCGACGGGCACGTCCCAGTCGCCCGTGCCTCCGCCGATGACGTGGTACAGGAAGCAGCGGTTCTGCTGCAGCGTGGGCGATCCAGCCGCTGCGAAGGTGCCGATAAGGCCGTCGGTGAGGGCGACGCCTCGCACCGTGTCGTCACCGAACGTCTGCTCGAGGACCTGCCCGAGCGGGTGCTCGACGAACGCCTCCCACGCCTCGTCGCCGATCAGCGACCGCATCTGCCGGGAGGACCGCAGCGGCTCGGTCATCGTGGGGAACACCGCCTGGGCGACCTGGCGCGTCAGGGCGTAGAAGCGTTGCCAGGCGTGGGCGTCGGACGCCGATCCCGTCACCGCCGCGAACGAGCGGGCGGTCGCCTCGTCGTCCGCCGTGTCGACCAGCAGCCCTCGCGCCGGAGCACCTGGCACCGGCGTGTACGACGAGTAGCGGCGCCGGACCAGCCGGATCGGCAGCCCCAGCTCGTCGACGACCTGCCGCGGCAGCAACGACACGAGGTAGCTGTAGCGCGACAGCCTGGCCGGGACGCCGGCGAACGCCTGCTCCGACACGGCTGCACCGCCGACGTGGTCGAGCTGCTCGAGCACCAGCACCGAGCGTCCGGCACGGGCCAGGTAGGCGGCAGCGGTGAGCCCGTTGTGCCCGCCACCCACCACCACCGCGTCGAACCGCCCGCGCAGCTCGGCGGGAGACGGGCGCTCGTCGGTAGGGCTCGCCATGGCCGGCACGCTACCGCTCGAGCGCGCACGGCCCTGATCATGCTGCGCCTGGCAGCCGAGCGCCGGCACGGTGGGCGGTGCCGCACCCCCTCGCTAGGGTCGCCTCATGCCGCAGCTGCGTATCGCTCTCGCCCAGGTCAATCCCGTCGTCGGCGACTTCGAGGGCAACGCCCGGATGGTGCGGGACTGGGTGGCGCGGGCGGCCGACGTCGGCGCGCACCTGGTCGCGTTCCCGGAGATGGTGCTGACCGGCTACCCGGTGGAGGACCTGGCGCTGCGCCGCTCGTTCGTCGACGCATCGCGCGCCACGCTGGACCAGCTGGCCCACGAGCTCGCCGACGACGGCTTCGGCGAGCTGCCCGTCGTCGTGGGGTACCTCGACCGCGCCGAGCGCGGCGACGCCGACGCGGAGGCCGCCGGCCGCCATGCCGGCACGGCGGAGGACGGCAGCTCCGGTGTCCCGAAGGGCATGCCGCAGAACTGCGCGGCCGTGCTGCATCGCGGCGAGGTGGTCGCCCGCTACGCCAAGCACCACCTGCCCAACTACGGTGTCTTCGACGAGTTCCGCATCTTCGTGCCGGGCCGCGGACTGACGGTGGTCCGCATCGGCGACGTCGACATCGCGCTCGCCATCTGCGAGGACCTCTGGCAGGAGGGCGGTCCGGTCGCCAAGACCCGCGAGTCGGGCGCCGAGCTGCTGCTGGTGCTCAACGGCTCGCCGTACGAGCGAGACAAGGACGACACCCGGCTCGCGCTCGTACGCCGCCGCGCCGCGGAGGCTGGCTGCACGCTCGCGTACCTCAACCTCGTCGGCGGTCAGGACGAGCTGGTCTTCGACGGCGACTCGGTGGTCGTGTCGAAGGACGGCGAGGTGCTCGCGCGGGCACCCCAGTTCGTCGAGGACCTGCTCGTCGTCGACCTGGACCTGGCACCCTCGACCGTCGACCCCGACGGACCGGTCGACGGCGTCCGTCACACCACCGTCACGACCAAGACCACCGGAGTCGACGAGCCGATCGTCACCGAGCACGCCCCGCGCCTCGACGAGGTCGGCGAGGTCTGGACGGCGCTGGTGCACGGCCTGGGCGACTACGTGACCAAGAACGGCTTCTCGTCGGTCGTGCTAGGTCTCTCTGGCGGCATCGACTCGGCGGTCGTGGCGGCCATCGCCGCCGATGCCATCGGGGGGCGCAACGTCGTCGGCGTCAGCATGCCCAGCGTCTACTCCAGCGACCACAGCAAGGGGGACGCCGCGGAGCTGGCGAGGCGCATCGGAGCCGACTACCGGGTCCAGTCCATCGAGCCGTTCATGACCGCCTACGTCGATCAGCTGAACCTGTCCGGCGTCGCGGAGGAGAACCTGCAGGCCCGGCTGCGTGGCGTCGTGCTCATGGCGTTGTCGAACAGCGAGGGCCACCTGGTGCTGGCCCCCGGCAACAAGAGCGAGCTGTCCGTCGGCTACTCCACGCTCTACGGCGACACGGTCGGCGGCTTCGCCCCGCTCAAGGACGTGCCCAAGACACTGGTCTGGCAGCTCGCCCGCTGGCGCAACGAGGAGGCGGAGCGCCTGGGGCAGGTACCCCCGATCCCCCAGAGCTCGATCACGAAGGCGCCGTCCGCTGAGCTGGCGCCGGGGCAGGTCGACCAGGACTCCCTGCCGCCGTACGAGGTGCTCGACCCGCTGCTCGAGCGCTACGTCGTGCACGCCCAGGGGCGGTCCGAGCTGCTGGAGGCGGGCTTCGACGCTGCGCTCATCGACACAGTGGTGGCCCTCGTCGACCGCGCCGAGTGGAAGCGTCGTCAGTACGCGCCCGGCACCAAGATCTCTCCCGTGGCCTTCGGCCGCGACCGTCGCCTGCCGATCACGACGCACTGGCGCGAGGACGACCCGTCCGTACCCCACTGAGCGCCAGGGAACGGCTCCGATCTGTCGCGGCCGGTGGCACCGCAGTAGTGGTCCGGCACAGCGTGAGCCTGACCACCCTGTGCCAGCGCCCGTAGCCGCACGAGGGGCAGCACCGTAGGTTGGGCGCCGTGACCGAGCCCCAGACCGACCCCTCGTCGTCCAGCCCGTCGAGCCCCTCCGACGCGTCCTCCGGCGGGTCCTCCGACGGCCAGGAGCAGCCGGCTCCCTACGGCACCGGCCCGCTGAGCACCGTGACGCCGTCGACGCGACGTCGGACACGCGTGCACCACCTGCAGCAGATGAAGGAGCGCGGCGAGCGGTGGGCGATGCTCACCGCGTACGACCAGTACGCGGCAGAGGTCTTCGACGAGGCCGGGATCCCGGTGCTGCTCATCGGCGACTCGGCCGGCAACAACGTGTTCGGCTACGAGACCACGCTGCCGGTCACCATGGACGAGCTACTCCCTCTGGTGCGCGCGGTCAGCCGCAGCGCCCGGCACGCGCTGGTCATCGCGGACCTGCCCTTCGGCTCGTACCAGTCGTCGCCGGAGCAGGCGCTCGCCTCGGCGACGCGCATGATGAAGGAGGGGTTCGCCCACGGCGTGAAGCTCGAGGGCGGACGGCGGGTGGTGCCGCAGGTGGAGGCACTGGTGGGAGCCGGCATCCCCGTCATGGCGCACGTGGGCTTCACCCCGCAGAGCGAGCACGCGCTCGGTGGCTATCGCGTCCAGGGACGGGGCGACGCAGCCGAGCGCCTGGTCAACGACGCCTGCGCACTTCAGGCGGCCGGTGCCTTCGCCGTCGTCCTGGAGATGGTGCCGGCGCCGGTGGCCGCCCGGGTCACCGAGGTGCTCACCGTCCCCACCATCGGCATCGGCGCCGGACCGGAGTGCGACGCCCAGGTGCTGGTCTGGCAGGACATGGCGGGTCTTCGCGGCGGCAAGGCTCCCCGCTTCGTCAAGCGGTACGCCGACCTCCGGGGCACGCTGCTCGACGCGGCCCGCAGCTACGCCAGGGACGTGCAGGACCGCCGGTTCCCGGCCCCCGAGCACGTCTTCGAGGAGTAGGCGCCGCCCCAGGCGTCCATCTGAGGCAGGATGGGGCCATGAGCCCAGCCAAGGACGACGCCCGCAACAGCGCCCCGGACGAGGTGCGCCGCAAGTTCGCCGAGGCCCTCGCCCGCAAGCAGGGCAAGCATGACGAGCACGACATGGGGCGCCGTGAGGAGCAGGGCCACGCGCACACCGGTCCGGCCAAGGCGCAGCGCCAGTTCCGCCGCAAGTCCGGCTGACCGCGGGCCGCCCGTCCGCCCTAGGTGAGCATGATCACCCGCGTCGTCGTGCGTCCGGCGCGCCCCTACGGCTAGCGTCGGGGGGCATGAGCGACCTCACCGTCGGCTACGCCGCCATGCTCGAGCAGTTCGGTCCGCAGGAGGCCGTCGGGCTGACGGCCCTGGCGGAGCAGCACGGGTTCTCCGGCTGCATGGCGGCCGACCACTTCCAGCCGTGGGTTCCGGCACAGGGCCAGGCGTCGTTCGTCTGGAACGTGCTGACCGCCGTCGGTGAGCGCACGACGGGTGACCTCGGGCCCGGCGTCACCTGCCCCAGCTTCCGGTTCCACCCGGCGGTCGTGGCACAGGCCGCCGCGACGCTGGAGCACATGTACCCCGGTCGCACGTGGCTGGGCCTCGGTACCGGCGAGGCGCTGAACGAGCACGTCGTGCCGGGCTACTGGCCGGAAGCCGGCGAGCGCTCGCTGCGCATGTGGGAGGCCATCGAGCTGATGAACCGGCTCTTCGCAGCGTCGCTCGAGGGCAAGGACGTGAAGTTCAAGGGCGAGTACTTCTCGATGGAGACGACGCGCCTGTGGACCATGCCGGAGCAGGCGCCGCCGATCCTCGTCGCGACGGCAGGCCCCATCAACGCGAAGAAGACGGGCAAGTTCGCCGACGGCATCATCACGGTCGGCGCGCCGCTTGCGAAGATCGACGGGCTCTTCTCTCGCTTCGCCGACGGCGCTCGGGAGGCGGGCAAGGACGCGGACAGGATGCCGAGGGTCCTGCAGCTGCACCTGTCATGGGACACCACCGACGAGCAGGCGCTCGCCAACGCGATGGAGCAGTGGCCCAACGGCGGTATGAAGTTCGGCAAGGCTGACATCCGGTCGCCGCACGACTTCGCGGCGATGGCGAAGCTGGTGCGCCCGGAGGACTTCGAGGGCCGCATGGTCATCTCGTCCGACCCTGACGTGCACCGGGCCCACATCCAGCAGTTCGTCGACCTGGGCTTCGACCGGGTCTACCTGCACAACGTCGGACGCAACCAGGCCGAGTGGATCGAGGTCTTCGGCCGCGAGGTGCTGCCCAAGCTCCACCGGTGAGCGCGAGCTACTCCCCCGGGACCCGGTCGGCAAGCAGCGGCAGGCCCGGGTCCCACCGGGTGCCGTCACGCGCGTCCAGGCGCCGCCGGGCGATCGCGCTCAGCGACTCGAGGACCACGCGGTTGGCGAGGGCGGCCGTGATGTCGGCGTGGTCGTACGGCGGGCTCACCTCGACGACGTCGACACCGACGACCGGCAGCTCCAGGCAGATGCGCCGGACGGCGTCCAGCAGCTGCCGCGCTGTGAGGCCGCCGGGCTCGGGGGTGCCGGTGCCCGGCGCGTGCCCCGGGTCGCAGACGTCGATGTCGACCGAGAGGAACACGCCGTCGCACTCGTCGGTCGCGATCGTGAACGCCTCGGTGAGGCACTCGTCCAGCCCGCGGTGCACGATCTCGCTCATCTCGTACGAGCGCATGCGCTGGCCGGCCATCCAGTCCAGCGTCTCCGGCGGTGGCCAGTAGCCGCGCAGGCCGACCTGGAGGAACCGATCGCCCCGCAGCGCCCCGGACTCGATCAGCCGTCGCATCGGCTGCCCATGACCCCACAGGGACCCGAACTCGATGTCGCCGGTGTCGGCGTGCGCGTCGAAGTGGATCATCGAGACCCGGCCGTGACCGAGGACGTTCGCGACACCCTTGGCGTCGGGGAAGGCGATGGAGTGGTCGCCGCCCAGCACGACCGGGATCGCACCGGCGCGGGCCACCTTCTCGACGGCGGCCTCGAGCGCGGGGAGGGCCACCTCGATGTCGCCCGAGTACATCTCGACGTCCCCGGCGTCCACGACACGAAGGTCCTGCAGGCCGTCGGTGCGCAGCGCGAGGCTGGGACGCGAGCCGTCGTGCGCGAGGTAGTCGGTCATGCGGATCGCCTGGGGCCCGAAGCGCGTGCCCGGCCGGTGCGAGGTTCCGCCGTCGAAGGGCGCACCCAGGATCACGACGTCCGCGTCGGCGTAGGACGCGGGCTCGTCGAGGTCGCAGCGATCGACACCGAGGAAGGTGAAGTCAGGGCCGTACTGGGCTCCGTAACGCGTCATGGCGGGGATCCTATGCACCGCTCAGGTGACGCCGGCGCGCGCCTTCACGACCGCGACGGCACAGCCTGGCAGGATCGTGGCATGGACCTCGAGCGCGTCGCGGCGCTACGTGACGCCCTGAGCCGCACCGAGTGGTGGGAGCGGAGCGTCAGGCTGGGCCGCGCGGTCCGTCGCACACCCGGGCCAGGGCACCTGCTGCTCGTCGGCACGCCGACGGTCGAGCCGTGGCACCTGGCCGCCCACCTGGACGATGAGTCGCGGCTGAGGGGAGTGGGTCAGATCGCGCCGCAGCTCGTGCGCTGGCAGCCGCCGCCCGGGGCACCCGCTCACCTGGCCATCGGGCTGCAGCGCCTGGAGCGGGTGGAGCGTGGTGAGACGGTGTTCGTCGTAGCACCGGACGCCGCCCCGGACCCGTTGCTCGAGCGCGTGGACGACGCCCGGCGCACCGGGGCGACCGTGCTGTCGCTCGACTGCGGCGACCGCAACCTGACCGGCCTGGCGCACGAGCAGCTGAGCATCGACGTCCCTGGGGGCCTGAAGCTGCCGGGCGAGGTGGCGGGCCGCGGAGGGTTCGGTCCGGGCGTGCCCGACGCGGTCGTGGCCGGCCTGCACCTGCCGGCGAGCTTCGAGGTCGCCCAGCACTTCGTCAGCGCGGCGGCCGGTGAGTCCGACCACGCTGGGCGCCCTGGCTGGCGGGACCGCCTCGCCGCGCTGCTCGACCGCGTCAGCGGCCCCGTCTACCACTGACCACCTCCCCGGTGGGGCAGACCGAGGGACCTGGCGGTGCAGCTCTAGCGGTCGGCGTCCGGCTCGTCGGTCGCAGGGCGTCCCTCGTTCCACTCCCGGTCCTCTTCGTCCCACTGCTGCGTGCGCTCGTGGGCGGTCTCGAGGGCGCGCAGTGCCTCCTCGCGCGTGGCGTACGGCCCGAGGAGGTCACGGGACGGGCTCTTGTCCTGCAGGTCCTCGACCTGGCCCGTGCGCGTGTTGAAGTAGTACGTACCCATGGCGGTCATCCTGCCCGAGGCGCCCGATCGCCGCACGGGGGCAGCTCGTCGCCGACCGCTCAGGAACGACGGCCGCGTGCCGATGATGGAGGACGGAAGAGAAGGGGTGCGCCGGTGATCCCGCAGAAGGCAGCCTCTGTCCCCGCGCCGCCGGCCGACGACGCGATGGCCAGGGCCGTGGGGATGATGCAGGCTGCCCACCGGATCACCACCGACCTCATGCAGCTGCGGGACCTCGACGCGGCCCTCGACGCCGTCGTGCACGGCGCCCTGTCGCTCGGCTTCGGCGTCGCCGTCATGAACGTCGTGCAGGACGACGGCACGGTCGCGGTCACGACGGTGGCCGGCCCGGACTCGGTCCGGGAGACGCTCCTCGGCGTCCGCGAGCCGTTGGCGCTCTGGCAGCGACTGCTCGACGCGTGCGAGGACTGGGGCGCGCTGCGGTTCATGCCCCACGACGTCCGCATCGTCGACGAGATGAACGAGTGGGTCGTCACCGAGGGTGAGCCGATCCACGGCCTCGGACCCTGGTTCCCGGACCCGAGCCGGTCCCGCATCGAGCCGTGGCACCCGGAGGACTCCTTGTTCGCGCCGATGTACGACGCGGACGGCGCCCTGCTCGCGGTGCTGTGCGTGGACGTGCCGCTCGACGGCCGTCGTCCCGGACCTCTGCAACGGCAGCTGCTGGAGCTGTTCACGTCGCACGCCCGGGTAGCGCTCGAGAACGTGCGACTGCACCAGGCGGCCGAACAGTCCCGCGCCCAGCTCGAGCGCGAGAAGGAGACGTTCCGTGAGGCCTTCGACGCCTCGCCGACGGGTATGGCCATGACGAGCCGGCGTCCCGGTCTGGAAGGCCGCGTCATCCGGGCGAACGCGTCGCTCGCCCGGATGCTGGGGCGCACCCAGGAAGAGCTGTGCGGCGGCACCCTCACCGAGCACGTGCACCGGGCCGACCTCCGGGGGGGCCAACCCGCGTGGGCCGATCGCGCCGTCACGACCACGGAGCTGCGGTACCTCGACGCCCAGGGGACGACGTTCTGGGTGTCGCAGTCGAGCATCACGGTCCGCGACGCGAACGGCACGCCCCAGTACGACCTCGTGAACATGATGGACATCACCGCGAGCAAGTCGCGCGAGCACACGCTCGAGCACGACGCCCAGCACGACACCCTGTCCGGCGTGGCCAACCGCCGGGGACTGCACGCTCACCTGGCGGAGCCGTCTGCCGACGAGTCCATGGCGATCGTCTTCTGCGACCTCAACGAGTTCAAGTCCGTCAACGACCGGTGGGGGCACGCGCGAGGCGACGCCGTCCTCGTCGAGGTGGCTCGGCGGATCGACGGGTGCGTGCGCGGCCGCGACCTCGTAGCCCGGTTCGGCGGCGACGAGTTCGTCGTGGTGTGCCGCGACATCACGCTGACGCAGGCTCACGACCTCGCGCGCCGGATCGAGCACGCCGTCGCGGCGCCGATGACCGGCGACCTGGCCGGCCTGCGCATCACGACCAGCACCGGCATCGCGTTCGGGTGGCCCCGCTCCGTCGACGACGCGCAGGACCTGCTGCTGCAGGCGGACCAGCGGATGCTGAGTACGAAGACCTCGCGCTGACGTCTCTCCAGCCGTCGCACCTAGACTGGTGCCCATGGCCTTGACGTACGCCACCGTGGCCCCCGGCACTCAGTCCGCCCGGCGGCCGGTCCCGTCGTCCATCCCCCGGCCGGAGTACGTCGACCGTCCCGCGCCCGCCACCTACACCGGGCCCGAGGTCAAGGACGCGGCGACGATCGAGGCGATGCGTCTCGCGGGGGCCGTTGCCGCGCAGGCCATGGCGGCCGCTGCGGCCGAGATCGCGCCAGGTGTCACCACCGACCACCTCGACGCCGTGGCGCACGAGTTCCTGCTCGACCACGGCGCCTACCCGTCCACGCTGGGCTACCGCGGGTTCCCGAAGTCCATCTGCACGAGCGTCAACGAGGTGGTCTGCCACGGGATCCCCGACGACCGCCCGCTCGAGGACGGCGACATCGTCAACATCGACATCACCGCGTACCTCGTCGTGGACGGTCTGGGGGTGCACGGCGACACCGACGCGACGTACCTGTGCGGCGACGTCGACGAGGAGTCTCGGCTGCTGGTCGAGCGCACCCACGAGGCGATGATGCGCGGCATCAAGGCGGTCAAGCCGGGCCGGGCGATCAACGTCATCGGGCGGGTCATCGAGTCCTACGCGAAGCGCTTCGGTTACGGGGTGATCCGCGACTTCACCGGGCACGGCATCGGCACGGCCTTCCACTCGGGGCTCGTCGTCCCGCACTACGACGCGGCGCCGCACTACGACCGCGTCATCGAGCCGGGCATGACCTTCACGATCGAACCCATGCTGAACCTCGGCACCCACGAGTGGGAGATGTGGGACGACGGGTGGACGGTGGTCACGAAGGACCGCCGCCGCTCGGCCCAGTTCGAGCACACGCTCGTGGTCACCGACACCGGCGCGGAGATCCTCACCCTGCCCTGATGCTCGGTCGCGACGGACGACAGCGCAGCCACGTCCGCAGCACCGCCGTCGTCACGTCGAGCTCCAGCGCCGCCTGCTCCGCGTCGTCCGGGTGGGCGGCGAGGGCGGCCGCGACGTCTGCCGCGTCCAGCAGCCGCTGGGCGGCCCACCGGTCCGCCTCCGCCTCCTGCCGTCGCGCCAGCCACCCGACGTCCCCGAACGGTGGCGCACCCGTGTGGCCGAGCAACGCGTGGCCCAGCTCGTGCGCGAGGACGCAGCGGGCCGTGCGACGGTCCAGCCGGACGTCGAGCAGGATGACGCGTTCGTCCGGGCACCACCAGCCCCGGCCCTCGTGGAGCATGCACCGGTGCACCCAGATGTCCGGGTGCCGCGCCAGCTCAGCCCAGGGTGACCAGCGCAGACGTCGTGCCGCCACCCTGCCTCCTTCCTCGGGCTACCGCTGCTTCTCCTGCCCGCGACGCACCCGCCGGGCGGTCTGCGACGCCGTGCGCGCCCCGCGCTTGTCGCCCCCTGCCGCTGCACCGCCTTCGGCGACGGCACGCAGACCGTCGCCCTGGCGACTGCCGTCGCCGTCCTCTCGCTCCTGCGCCGCGGCGTCCAGGATGGCGTCCACCACCGACAGGACGACGGCCCGCTCGCTCTTCGTCAGCGTCTCGGCACGGCGCGGGAGCACGAAGGGACCCTGCGGGATCCGGCGACCCGCGAGCTTGAGGACGTCGGTGACGGGCACCTCGAGCGCCTGGGCGATGCCCTCGGCGACCTCCTGGCTGATGCTGCCCGAGTGCTGGCCGATCTTGATCAGGCGCAGCGTCTCGTACGAGACCTTGCCATCCGAGCGCGCGGCCGCCTGCCGCGTGGACATCGGTCCCCGGCTGCCGCCCAGCTCGGACAGCCGTCGGTCCACCAGCTCCTGCAGGTTGCTGGCACTGCTCATGCTTCGTCCCCTCGCTCGACCCGCCGGGCCTCACGACGACAAGTGACGTCGTGAGCCGCGGACTCACACTGACCCTGACCTGCGCTGCATCATCGTGGGCCACTTGTCAGTCTGACAACTTCTCTGCACCGTCGGTATTGACGCTTGTCATGATCGTCCGTTCTCGGCACAATGACCGCAGGCAACCGAGAGGACAGCATGAAAGTCAGGGAGGGTGCGGCGCTGCGCCGCATGAGGCAACGACGCGAGCTGAGTCAGCGCGAGCTGGCGTACCTGGCTCGCCCGTGCTCGCAGACCACGATCTACCTGCTGGAGACGCGCCAGCAGACCGTCGTCAACGACGACCTCGCCAGGCGCATCGCTCGCCGGCTCGGGGTCGACGTCGAGCAGCTGTTCGACGACGAGCGGGCCGAGGTGCGCACAGGGTAGGTCCACGACCAGCGGTCGGCGGCGCTGCCGCGGCCCCCTGAGGCGCGCCGCCGACCGCTGAACCACGCCATCGGGCGAAGGCTCGCTCCAGTAGCATCATGGTGCGGACGAGTCAGCTGGGCGGCCGCGTCGTCCGGCCTGTCAGGTCGGTCGCCGAGGAACGTCCGGGCTCCACAGGGCAAGGTGGTGGGTAACGCCCACCCGGGGTGACCCGCGGGACAGTGCCACAGAGAACAGACCGCCGGGCTTCGGCCCGGCAAGGGTGAAACGGTGGTGTAAGAGACCACCAGCACCTCCGGTGACGGGGGTGGCTCGGTAAACCCCACCTGGAGCAAGGTCAGACAGGGAGCGTTCGAGGGCGGCCCGCCCGAGCTCCCGGGTAGACCGCTGGAGCGTGCTGGCAACAGCACGCCGAGATGGATGGTCGCCACCTGGCGCGGGGCAACCAGCGCCAGGTACAGAACCCGGCGTACAGGCTGGCTCGTCCGCAACGGCCAGCTGTGAGCTCAGTGCGTGACGGGGATCGGCTCCCGGGCGGCGCCCTCGTGCGGCTCCTCGATGAGGAACAGCACCTCGGAGTCGGGCCCGTCGGGACGGCGGAGGTCGAGCAGCAACGTCAACGGCAGGCGCTGCGCGAGCATCTGCATGACAGGGTGCGGGCTGGTCCTCATCGTGGGCTCCGTTGGTCGGGCTGTTGCACCCACAAGATCGACGGCTTCTCGTGGATCTTGAGGACTTCTCCGAACTGTGCTAGCGAGACGGCGTGCTCAGCTGAGGGCTGGCCGGCTGGCCGCCCTCCTTGGCCTTCTGGATCAGCTCGTAGACCCGGGTGCGCAGTTGACCGAAGCGCGGCTCCGACCGGGTCGTCAGCTGATCGCGGACTGCGTCGAGGTCGATCGGCACGTCCTCCATGACGACGGTGGGTGAGGCCGAGAGCACGATCACCCGCTCGCCGAGGTACACCGACTCGTCGATGTCGTGCGTCACGAAGACGATGGTCACGCCGAGCCGCGTCCAGAGCGAGCGGACCAGGTCTTCCAGCTCCGCACGCGTCTGGGCGTCCACAGAGGCGAACGGTTCGTCCATCAGCAGCACCTCTGGCTCGTACGCGACAGCACGCGCGATGGCGACCCGCTGCTGCATGCCTCCGGACAGCTGCCACGGATAGGCGTTGGCGGCGGCCGCCAGCCCGACCGCCTCCAGGCTCTGGTCCACCAGACGCCGTCGCTCTGGCCCGCGCAAGCCCTTCTCCCTCAACGGCAGCTCGACGTTCTGCCGCACCTTCATCCAAGGGAACAGGCTGCGGCCATAGTCCTGGAAGACGACCGCCATGCCTTCCGGTGGCCCGTCCACCCGGCGGCCGTCCAGGACGACCTCACCGCTCGTCGGCGTCAGCAGCCCTGAGATGCATCGGAGGATGGTGGTCTTGCCTGCTCCGGAAGGGCCGACGACGCAGACCAGCTCGCCCTGTCGAAGGCTGAAGTCGACGTCGTGCACCGCCTCGACCGACCGTCCGCTCGCCTCGTAGACCTTGCGGAGGTGCCGAACGCACAGCATGGGCGACGCCGCAGGCGACGCGGAGGACGTAGTCATGGATCTGGACACCTTTCCCAGGCTGGATCTAGCCGCGTTCACGTGCGCCTTCGTACCACCGCAGTACGACCATCTCGAAGACTCGCATCAGCAGGGACAGGGCGACCCCGATCATCCCGAGCAGCAAGATGCCGCTCCACATCTCCGGGATCGAGAACGTCCGCTGGAACTGGATGATCGTGAAGCCGAGGCCGTCTTTGGATGCGAACATCTCACTGATGACCATCAGGATGATGGCGATCGACAGTCCGGTGCGCATCCCTGTGACGATCTGCGGGCTCGCAGCGCGCAGAGTGAGCACGCGAAGCCTCGTGAGCCCGTGGATCCGGTAGATGTCGCAGGTGTCCTTCAGCAACGAGTCGACGGACCGCACGCCCTCGATGGTGTTGAGCAGCATCGGCCAGATGCACCCGAACGCGATCACCGCCACCTTGGACGTGTCACCGACACCTGAGATGACGAGCAGCACCGGGATCATCACCGTCGGTGGGATCGCGCGGAAGAACTCCAGGGCGGGCTCGGCGTAGTCGCGGGCCCTCTTCGAGTGGCCGAGGGGCACGCCGATGACCAGAGCCAACGCCACTGCGATGAGAAAGCCGGCAGCGAGGCGGAGCAGGCTGGGCACGATGTCGGCAGACCAACGGTCGGAGAACCAGGTGTCGGCGAAGGCCTCGAGGATCTTCCGAAGCGGCGGGAAGAAGAAGCTGGTGCTGTCACGTGAGCTGGCGAACCAGGCCACGAAGAGCACCGCGGGCACGAGGAAGATCTTGGTCAACCTCTGGAACGCGTTCGTCACGCCGGCCACCTACGCCTCACTCCGGACCGACTGGTGCCAGTGCAGCGCCCTGCGTTCCACCAGACGGGTCAGCTGGTTGATCAGCACACCCATGACCCCCGCGGTGATCACCAGCGAGTACATCTCTGGCAGGGCGAGCGCCGACTCCGCCAGAGCGATCTCGTGACCGATCCCGGGGTTGCCGATCACGAGCTCGGCGGTCACGGCGAGCACGAGGGCGACGGATGCGCCGAGCCGGAATCCCGTGATGACGTAGGGCAGGGCCGTCGGCCAGGAGACGTGCCTGATCTGACTCCATCTGCTGAAGCCGAAGACCCGGGCCGTGTCGAGCGCGACGGGGTCGACGTCTTTCACGCCGTAGAGCACCTGGATGAGGATCTGCCAGAACGCCGCGTAGACGATCAGGAGAAGCGCCGACTTCATGTCGATGCCGAACATCAGGACAGCCAACGGGATCAGGGCGACCGACGGGATCGGGCGAAGGAACTCGATGGTCGAGTCGACGTACCGCCAGAGGATCGGGACAGAGCCGAGCACCAGACCCACCAGTGCGGCGGCCACGAACGCGACGACCAGGCCGATGAACCACGACTGAGTGGTGTCACCGACCGCAGACCAGAACTGGCGGTCGGCGACGTTGTCAGCCATCGCCGCCATGACCTCGTGGAGCGGCGGGAAGTAGCGCGCCGGGATGACGCCCCCTACCGGGAGCACCTCCCAGAGGGCGAGCAGCGCCAGGAACCCGACGACCCCGCGGTACCTGGCCCTGCTCGCCCGCATGCTGCTCACTCCTGCTCGCCGATCGACTACTTGTACAGCACGGAGTTGACGTCGAAGTCCTTCGAGATCATGTCGAGCTGCTTCATCTCCGGCAGCATCGCCTCCAAGGAGGCCACGTTGACGTCGGGGTTGTACAGGGGGATGACGAACTCGTTCGCGATCTCGGGCGTCACCTTGGTGAACGTGGGGATCAGCTCGCGGATCTCATTGGGGTGGGCGTTCGCGTAGTTGCCGGCCTCGGTCATGGCAGCCACGAACTTCTTGATGAGATCGGGCTTCGACTTGATGACCTTCTCGGTCGTCACGAAGGCGGCGGCGGTGAGCCCGGGAGCGGTGTCCACGTAGTTGGATGCCACGTCCTTGAGGCCGTGCTGCAACGCCGTGGTGTGGAAGGGCTCCACCATCCACGCGGCGTCGATCTGGTGCTCCTCGAGCGCCTGCTCCATGTTGGCGAAAGGGAGCTCGACGAACTTCAGCCCGTCGGTGGACCCGCCCGCCTTCTTCACGGACAGGCGTGCCGTCACCTCACCGATGTTCTTGATGGTGTTCGTGGCAATGGTCTTGCCAGCGAGCTGCCCGGCCGAGGTCAGGGGGCTGTCCGAGCTGATCACCAAGCCGGAGAAGTCCTTGCCTGCCACGCCGGTCGAGGTCGAGGCGGCCGCCACCATGACGAGCGGCAGGCCCTTGTCCCGGCCCTGCATCACGGACACCGTGTTGGCGAACACGACGTCGAACTGACCAGCCTGCAAGGCCGTGATGGACGCCGCCCCGCTGCTCGTGTCGGTGATCTGAAGCTTGATGCCCTTGTCGGCGAAGAAGTTCTTCTTGTCCCCCAGGCGGATCGCCGCCGTCTCTGCGTTGGGCAGGAGGCCAGCCCTCAGGACCTGCGTCCCGGATCCTGAACCTGCTGCCGCAGTCGCCTCGGAACCTTCGCCGGATCCGCAGCCGGCAAGCGTCAGACTCAGGGCCAGGACGAGGGCGCTGGCCGCAGCTGTGTTTCTCACGTGCACTCCTTCAGGGTGTCCAAAGCCGTCGATGACCCCAGGAAGCGTGGGCAGTGCGGCGCTAGCCGGTGTCTGCGGCGAATGTATAGCGGCACTCTCGCGCTAAGTTAACGCCGTTTGCTTCTGGCTAACAGTTTTTGTCAATCCTGATGGACCGGGCGTCTGAACGGAATCTAGGGTTGCAGAGCGTCAACGTTTCGGGCCGACCGAAGGCCCGGTCGAGCACTCTTGCGACCCGCTCGTCGGGCCCGTGACGGAGTGCGCGATGGAGCCAGGACGGGAGCGGTGCGAGCGGTGGAGCAGCAGGTATCGAGGCGTGTCAAGGCAGTCGAGCACGCCCTCGACGTCCTCGACTGCATGTCGCGTGCCGGGCGGCCGATTGGTGTCAGTGACATCGCGCGACGTGTCGGGCTCAGCAAGGCGACGGTTCACCACCTCCTGGCCACGCTGGAGAGTCGACGCTTCGTGATGCAGGATCCGCACAGCTCGCTGTACCGGCTCAGCTGGGCGTTGTACGAGCTCGGTTCGAGCGTGGTGCGAGACGTCGAGCTCTCCCGGGTCGCCAGGCCGTACCTCGACAGGTTGGCCTCGAGCACCGGTGAGTCCGTCTTGCTCGGCATCCTCGACGGGGACGAGGTGCTCTACCTGGATCGAGGCGAGCCGCAGGGCGGCCTTCGGATGGTGGCGAGCGCCGGTCGTCGCGGATCGCTCCACGCCACGGCGTCCGGCAAGGTGCTGCTCGCGTTCTGCGAGGACCCGACCCTCGTGGAGCGGGCGCTGGAGGGGCCTCTGCAGCAGATGACCCGGACCACGGTCATCGAACCCAGCACCTTGCGCAGGCAGCTGGGACAAGTGCGGTCCCGAGGGTACGCGACGTGCTGGCAGGAGCGCGAAGTGGGCTTCTGCTCGGTCGCCGTGCCACTCAAGGACTACACGGGTTGCGTCGTCGGCTCGCTGGCCCTGGCCGGTCCCGCGTCGCGACTGACCCCGCGAACACTCCAGTCGCACCTCACGCCGCTCAGGCACACCGCGCACGAGATCGAGCTGCGCATCGGCGGTGCTCGCACGCCCCTGGAGGCCTAGCCGAGCCGAGTCCCAGAGCACCACCCCTGTCCGAGAGGGCGTGCCGGCGCGGTCCGGCTCTCCTCTTCCTGTCACCAGCCCGAGAGACTCACCATGGACGTCACCCGTGTCGACCAGCCACCGTGCGAGAACACCTCGCGGGGTGCCCGAACCCTCAGCGTCGAGGAAGCGCTGGACTTCGCCCAGGCACAGGTGCGCCGCCTCATCACCCGGGCTCCGGGGAAGACGCCGACCTACACCGAGAACGGCCGGTGGGTGTTCAGCGGGGACCCCTGGGCTCCCGACTGGACCGGAGGGTTCCTGGCCGGGATGGTCTGGGCCTTCGCCCGCCGCACCGGTGACCCCTGGTGGCGAGAGCAGGCCGAGGCGTACAGCCTGCTCGTGGAGGACCGCAAGCTGGACGAGAGCACGCACGACCTCGGCTTCATCCTCGAGACGAGCTGGGGTCGTTGGTACGACTGGGACGGCTCAGCACGTGCCCGCGACGTGCTGATCCAGGGGGGTCGGACCATGTCGCGCCGGTTCCAGGAAGCTGGTGGGTACCTCAGCACCTGGGTGGACCCGGGAAGCACCTTCATCGACAACATGATGAACGTCGGCATCATCTTCAGGGCGGCGGAGTACAGCGGGGACTCCAGCCTCCACGAGATCGCGTTGCAGCACAGTCGCACCAGCCGTCGGCACCTGATGCGTGGTGACGGCAGCACCCTGCACGAAGGGTGGTTCGACGTCCAGTCCGGCGAGTTCCTCCGCGCCGCGACGCACCAGGGCTGGCGCTCCGACTCCGCGTGGGCCCGTGGCCAGGCCTGGGCGACCTACGGCTTCACTGCCGCCTTCACGCACACCGGAGACGGCGAGCTGCTCGACGCCGCACGGCGGTCGGCCGACTTCTACATCGCCTCCACGCCGGACGGCGGAGTACCGCCCAACGACTGGCAGGACCCGGCACCGGTCGTCCCGCACGAAGCCTCCGCGGCCGCGATCGCCGCTGCGGGGATGCTGCACCTGGCTTCGGCACTCGGCGACGACCCGACCTCGGCGGGCTATCGCAGCTACGGCCTGCGCATCCTGCGAACGCTGCGGTCAACCGCGTTCATCGCTGCCGACCTGCCCGAGTGGGAAGGAATCCTCCGACATGCCACCTACCACTACCGCAACGGGCTGGGTATCGACGAGAGCGTGATGTTCGGCGAGTACTACTTCGTCGAGGCCCTCGAGCTCGCGATGGCCGTCGGTGAGGAGGCGTCCCGTGCCTGAGGTGATGGAGACGCTCGGGCGCCACCGGCTTCTCCCGGTGGTCGTGATCCACGACGAGGCGCACGCCGACGGACTTGCTGAGGCACTCGTCCGAGGCGGACTCCCGCTGGCGGAGGTGACCTTCCGTACCGAAGCCGCGACCGCGGCCATCCGCACCATGTCACGTCGGCACGAGCTCCTGGTGGGAGCTGGCACCGTGACGACGGCAGGACAGGTCGACCAAGCGCATGACGCCGGTGCCCGGTTCGTCGTCTCGCCGGGGCTCTCCCCGTCGGTCGTTCGGCGATGCGCTCAGCTTGGCCTGCCCGTGTTCCCGGGCGTGGCTACCGCCACCGAGCTGCTGGCAGCGCTGGACGAGGGAGTGAGCACCGTGAAGTTCTTCCCGGCGCAGACGTCGGGCGGCCCTGCTGCGGTACGTGCGCTCGCGGGGCCCTTCCCCCACGTCCAGTTCATCCCCACGGGCGGCGTGACGCCCGGCAACCTGAACGACTACCTCGCCCTGCCCCACGTGGTAGCGGTCGGCGGCAGCTGGATGGTCCCTGCCGAGGCAGTCCAGGAGGGCGACCTGGAGACCGTCACCGCGCTGGTCCGCGAGGCGGTCGCACTCGTCGCCGCGACCCAGGGGCGCTGACATGGCCCTCGTGGTGCGACCCCGTGAGGAGTGCCGGTTCGACCTCGTCTCGTTGGGCGAGGTCATGCTGCGGCTCGACCCTGGAGAGGGCAGGGTGCGCAGCACCCGCTCGTTCCGGGTATGGGAAGGCGGCGGCGAGTACAACGTCGCGCGCGGGCTGCGCCGCTGCTTCGGCATGCGTACCGCAGTCGTGACGTCGTTGGTCGACAACGAGGTCGGGCGGCTGCTCGAGGACCTCATGCTGCAGGGCGGCGTCGACCTGTCGCTGCTGCGATGGGTGCCCGACGACGGGGTCGGCCGGGTCGCCCGCAACGGGCTCAACTTCACCGAGCGCGGATTCGGGCTCCGAGGAGCGGTCGGAACCTCCGACCGCGGACACACCGCTGCCGCTGCGATGCGTCCCGGGGAGGTCGACTGGGACCACCTGTTCGGATCGCTGGGCGTGCGTTGGTTCCACACCGGCGGCATCTTCGCGGCGCTGTCGGACTCCACGGCCGGCGTCGTGCTGGAGGCGGTCAGCGCCGCCCGACGCCACGGCACCGTCGTCTCCTACGACCTCAACTACCGACCGAGCCTCTGGAAGGGCGTGGGCGGGCTCGACTCGGCACGAGACGTCAACCGGCGGCTGGCCGAGCACGTGGACGTCATGCTGGGCAACGAGGAGGACTTCACCGCCTGCCTGGGCCTCACCGTCGACGGAGTGGACGAGAGCCTGACCGACCTGGACGTGGCCGGCTTCGAGGCGATGATCACCGAGGCGACCGAGCAGTACCCGAACTTCCAGGTCGTGGCCACGACGCTGCGGGGCGTGCGAACGGCCACCGTCAACGACTGGGGCGCTGTCGCCTGGTCGGCAGCCACGGGCTTCCTGCACGCCAGGCACCGCCCAGGCGTCGAGATCCTGGACCGGGTCGGCGGCGGCGACAGCTTCGCCTCCGGCCTCATCTACGGGATCATGGAGATCGGCGACCTGGGCCAGGCCCTGGAGTACGGGGCCGCCCACGGCGCCCTGGCCATGACGACCCCAGGGGACACCTCGATGGCCACCATGTCCGAGGTCGAGCGGCTGGTGGCCGGCGCGGGCGCTCGCGTCGTCCGCTGACACGCCACGTCAGGCGGGCACCAGATCGACCGTGCGGGTGACGACGTCGGCTCCGGTGAGGCGCACGCGCACGGAAGCACCCAGCGTCAGGTCGCCCGTGGCCGGAGCAAGGACCGGTGGGTCCAACAGCTGCACCTGGCCGCCGTCGCCCTGGTCGGGGACCTCCACCACGACAGCGTCGAAGACCTCACCGACGCGGGAGCTGAGCACCGCCACCTCGACGGCGTCCGTGCACTGCCGCTCTACGGTGCCGGCGACCCGGTCCGACGCCGTCATGATCGCGGGCAGGTCTGGCAGCGCCTCGGTGACCCAGCCGGGCACGTCCACGTCGGCGCACAGCGAGGCGCAGACGACGAGCCCGAAGCGGTCCACGAGCCGGCGCAGCGGCGCGGTCACGTGAGCGTAGGGCGCCGCGACCGCCGCGTGCTCCGCCACCTCGGGGACGGCGCCGACGAACGGCGTGTACCCAGCACCGCGGAAGAGACGGGTCGCCTCGTGGATGAGAGCGAGCTGTCGCCCGTCGTCCCGGTCGAGCGTGCGGAGGAAGTCACCGTACTGAAGCTCCGCCGGCCAGCGGACCCCGAGGGCCGCAGCCTGGCGGTGGAACCTCGCCAGCTCGTGCGGCCCCGGCGCCGGCATCGTGCGCAGGATGCCCACCTCCCCCGCGAGCATCATGTCAGCGGCCGCCATGCCGGTGAGCAGCGAGATCTGCGCGTTCCAGTCCTCCGCCGGCACGGGCGGACGCAGACGCAACCGGTACCCGTCCCCGGTCTCCACGACCTCCTGCTCCGGCATCGGCAGGCTCGCTCCCCCACGCGCTGCCTCGAGCTCGAGGCGGAGACCACCGATCTGACGGAGCAGCTCGAGCCGGCGGTCGGCGCCTGCCTCAACCGTCGACTGCACCCCTTCGTAGTCCAACCGGTCGACACTGCGCACGAGGGCCGCACCGACGTCCGACGACGTCAGCTCACCCTCGGCGTCGAGGCGCAGGTCCCAGACGAACGCGGGCCGCACCTGGCCCGGTAGGAGGCTGCCGGCGTCCTCGCTGATCACCGGCGGGTGCAGCGGCGTGCGCTGGTCCGGAGCGTAGATGGTCTGCCCACGACGTCTCGCCTCGGCGTCGACCAGCCCGCCGGCGAGCACGAAGGCCGGCACGTCGGCGATCGCGTAGCGTACGCGGAAGCCGTGACCGTCGCGTTCGAGGTGCATCGCCTGGTCGAGGTCGGTGGACCCGGGAGGGTCGATGGTGAAGAACGGCACGTCGGTCAGGTCGCGCGTCGGCAGCTGAGGCGCCCGGGCGGCGTCCGCGGCGGCGGCGAGCACCTCAGGCGGGAAGTCCCCCGGCACGCCGGCCTCCTCGCGGATGACCTCGAACGCCTTGTCGAGCGGGGCCGTGGGAGCACTGTCGTCTCGGCCGGTCAGCCGCACGCGTCCATGCACCATGGCGCAACCCTACGCAGGCACGGTCCGCTCTGCCGTCTACGCTTCGCGGGTGCTCGTGCTGCTGCCGCCGTCGGAGGGCAAGACGCCCGCAGCCTCGCGCCGGCGACGGCCTGTCGACCTGGACGCGCTGAGCTGGCCCGAGCTGTCCGCGTCCCGCTCCACGGTCATCGCCGCTGTCGCTGAGGTGAGCGCTCGGCCGGACGCCCTGCAGGTGCTGGGAGTTGGGGCGTCCCTGGCGGCCGAGGTCGAGCGCAACACCCGGCTGCTCACCGAGCCCGCGGTGCCCGTGACCGAGCTCTACAGCGGCGTCCTCTACGAGGCGCTCGACCTGGACAGTCTCCCCGTCGGCGCTCGTCGACGGGCCGGGCGCTGGCTGGTCGTGCTGTCGGGACTGTGGGGCGCGCTCCGGCTCAGCGACCACGTGCCCGCCTACCGGCTGTCCATGGGCGTCTCCTTGCCGGCGACCGGGCCGCTCGCCGCATTCTGGCGCGAGACGCTCGACGAGCCGCTTCGGGCGGCAGCTGGGCATGGCGTCGTGGTCGACTGCCGCTCGTCGACCTACCGGGCGGCGTGGTCCCCCAAGGCGGACCTGGCCGAGCGGACCATCGCCGTGCGCGTGCTGCGTGAGGACGACGGACGCCGGAGGGTCGTCTCCCACCAGGCCAAGCGCACCCGCGGTGAGGTCGTGCGCCACCTGCTCACCCGCGACGCGCGTGAGCCGCGCACGCCTCGTGCCGTGGCCGACGCCGTGGCCGAGACCTGGGCGTGCGAGCTGCACGCCCCGACTCGTGCCGGCGCCTCCTGGACGCTCGACGTCGTCGTCCCTGCCGCGCCCTCCGGACGCTAGTCGTGGCGGAGCTGCTGGCGCGCGTGGCGCCGGTGCTCGGGTTCCTCGTCGCGATCACCGTGGTGGCGGAGCTCAGCGACCGCGCGGGGGTCTTCCGCGCCGCCGCGGACGCCGCGGCGCGGGTGGCCCGGGGGCGCGTGTGGGTGCTCTGGGCCTCGCTCGTCGTCCTCGCCACCGTCAGCACCGTGGTCCTCAGCCTGGACACCACCGCGGTGCTGCTGACGCCGGTGGTGCTCGCCACGGCCCAGCGCCTGCGACTGCCGGCCACCGGGCTCGCTCTCGCGACGGTGTGGTTGGCGAACACGGCGTCGTTGCTGCTACCGGTCTCCAACCTGACGAACCTCCTGGCCTGGCACCGGCTCCAGGCGATGGACGTCGGCGTGCTGGGTTACGTGCGCGTGTCCTGGGCGCCGGCGCTGACTGCGGTCGTGGTGACCGCGCTCGTCCTCGTGGCGATGTTCGGGAGGCAGATGCTGGGCCGGTACACCTCGCCGCGACCCGAGCGGACCGGAGACCGGGTGCTGCTCGCGCTCGCTTCGGTGGTCTGCCTGCTCCTGGTGCCGGCGTTCCTCACCGGGGTCGCCGTGGTCTGGCCAGCGACAGCGGCTGCTCTGCTGCTGGTCGTCGCGTTCGGATGGCGCGACGCCTCAGCACTGCGGTGGTCGCTGCTGCCGTTCCGGGTGGTCGGCATCGTGCTCGTGCTGCTCCTCGTGGCTGACTGGGCCGGTGACCACCTGCTCCGTGGGGCGCTCAGCGGCGCGGCCGGCCAGGGTGAGAGCTTCGGCGCCTACCTGCGCCTGGCAGCGGTGGGGGCCTTCGGCGCCAACGCCATCGACAACCTGCCGGCGTACCTGGCCATCGAACCCGTCGCGGACAGCTCGCCGGCGCGGCTGGTCGCCCTGTTGATCGGGGTCAACGCCGGACCACTCCTGACCCCGTGGGCCTCGTTGGCCACGTTGCTCTGGCACGACCGGTGCCGGGCGGCAGGAGTGACGGTCTCCTGGCGCGGCTTCACGCTGCGTGGGCTCGTCGCCGTCCCGCTCCTTCTCCTGGCGTGCACGGCGGCCCTTGCCCTCATCGCGTGAGCGCAGGGGCGCAGCCGCCGATCAGCCACCCAGGTGGCTCGTCTCGTTGAACGAGGCCAGCGAGCTGCCGCCGTCCGACCACCAGCGGGTCGTGGTCAGCGAGCCCGTGGACGAGTCAAGTCGCCACAGCGCCTGCGGCCCGGCGCCGACGGCCAGCCGCACGAGCTGCTTGATCGGCGTGACGTGGGTGACCACGAGCACGCGCTGGCGGGGGTGCCGCGCGAGCAGCCGGTCACGCGCCACCCGCACGCGGCGCTCGACGTCGTCGAAGCTCTCGCCACCCGGCGGCGCCACCGACGTCGACGTCTGCCACGCCGCCAGCTCGTCGGGCCAGCGCTCGCCCACCTCGCCCACGGTGAGCCCGTCCCACTGGCCGAACGCGCACTCCCGCCAGCCCGAGTCCTCGCGAACGTCCAGGCCCAGCCGGTCGGCGACGACCTGCGCCGTCTGACGCGTGCGGGCCATCGGCGAGCAGACGACGGCGTCGACCGGACCCCGCGTGGCCAGCGCCTCGGCCACGAGCTCGGCCTGACGTCGGCCGTCGTCCGACAACGGCGGGTCGTCGCCACCCGCTCCGCTGAACCGCTCGTGGACGGAGTGCGCCGTGGCACCGTGACGCAGCAGCACCAGCGTCGTCGGTTGGCCGACGTCGGCGCCCGACCAGACCCTGCCCCCTGCCGGGCGGGTCGTCGCCGGAGCCGTTGACTCGGCTGGCGCCTCGGTCGGGGCCTCGGTCGGGGCCTCGATCGGTGCCTCGACGGTCGTCGCCGGCGTCGGGAGGGCACCACGCCAGGGCCGGCCCTGCGCTGCGTCATCCATGGCCTCGTTGGCGAGCCGGTCCGCGTCCTTGTTGAGCGCCCGCGGCACCCAGGTGTAGGTCACCCGTGCCGGATCGACGACGTCGCGTGCCTCGAGGGCCAGCCGGCGCATGTCCTCGTGCTTGATCTTCCACCGGCCCGACATCTGCTCGACGACGAGCTTCGAGTCCATCCGGACCTCGACGGTGCACGTGGGGTCGAGCGTGCGCGCCATGCGCAACCCCGCCACCAGACCGCTGTACTCGGCAACGTTGTTGCTGACGACACCGAGGAACTCCGCCTGCTCGGCCAGCACCTGGCCCGTCTCCGCGTCCCTCACCAGGGCACCGAAGGCAGCCGGACCGGGGTTGCCCCGCGAACCCCCGTCGGTCTCGACGACGAAGCGCCGGGTCACAGACCGGACTCGCCCGTGCGCACCAGGATGCGTCGGCACTCCTCGCAGCGCACGACCTCGTCGTCCGCCGCCGCGCGGATGGTCTGGAGCTCCTGGGGGTTGAGCTCGAGCCGGCAGCCCTCGCAGCGGCGAGCGCGCAGCATCGCGGCGCCCACACCACCGGCGGACTCGCGGATCTTCTCGTAGAGGGCGAGCAGCGCGGCGTCGATCCCGGCCACGGTGCTGCTGCGCTCCGAGGCGATGCGGGCCGCCTCGTCGTCCAGCTGCTGCCAGGCGGCGTCGCGGCGGCCGCCCACCTCGTCGAGACGCGACTGGACGTCGGCCTGCTCCGCAGTGAGGCGCTCGACCTCAGCGGTCACGGCCTCCAGGCGCTCCATGACCTCGAGCTCGGTGTCCTCGAGCTCGCTCTGCCGCCGGGCCAGCGTCGCGATCTCGTGCTGCAGGGACTCGAGCTCCTTGTGGCTGCCGCTGCCGGACTCCAGGCGGGACTGGTCGCGTGCAGCGCGCTGACGTACGAGCTCGACGTCGGCCTCCGCCTTGGTGAGCTCGCGCTGCACGTCGCTCGCACGGGTCTGCGCACCGACCAGCTCGTCGCGCAGGGCGCTGGCCCGGGACTCCAGCTCGGTCAGCTCGGCGAGCTCGGGCAACGAACGGCGGCGGTGCGCGATCTGCGCCAGGCGGGTGTCGAGCGCCTGGACGTCGAGCAACCGCCACTGGTCGGTCGTGGGCGCGATCAGAGGGGGCCCCCTCGGCTCGGGACGTGGAACGTCCAGGGATCGGTGCAGGTCGTGCTGACGCGGGTCTCTACGGTACTGGCCCGCGCACCCAGTGCGGACAGCAACCGGCTCTCACACCCTCGCAGCCAGGGCCACTCGCTGGCCCAGTGCGCGACGTCGACGAGGTACGGCGGCCCGCTCGCGCCGTGCTCGCGAGCCTCGCTGGCCGGGTGGTGACGCAGGTCGGCCGTCAGGAAGACGTCGGCGCCACTGGTGCGCACGGCGGCGAACAGGTCGTCGCCGGCCCCGCCGCAGACCGCGACCCGCTGCACGTGGGCGTCCGCCGGTCCCGAGACGCGCACGCCCTGCACGGTGGAAGGCAGCACGCTGGCCACGTGCTGGGCGAACGCCTCCAGGGTGACCGGCTGCTCCAGCACGCCTACCCGGCCGATGCCGGTGCCCGACCCGAGGTCGGCGAGCTCGAGGACGTCGAAGGCCGGCTCCTCGTAAGGGTGTGCCTGCCGCAGGGCGTGCACCACCGCCGCGCGCCGGTGCCGTGGCAGCACCATCTCGACCCGCGTCTCGGCCACCTGCGCCGCCTCGCCCACGCTGCCGACGGTCGGTGACGCCCCGGGCAGCGGCGTGAACGTGCCGGTGCCGGTCGACGTCCACGCGCACCGTCGGTACTCGCCGAGCTCGCCGGCACCCGCGTCCGCGAGCGCGTCGACGAGTCGCTCCGCGTCGTCGTCCGGGACGAATACGACGACCTTGTCGAGCGGCCGCACCGGCTGGGGCACCAGCGGTTCGAGGAGGTCGAGCCCGACCACCCTGGCCAGGGCGTCGCTCACCCCAGGGAGCGCGGCGTCGGCGTTGGTGTGCGCCACGAACAGCGCGCAGTCACCCTTGATGAGGCGGTGCACGACCCGGCCCTTGAACGTCGTCGCCGGCACGCCGTGGACCGCCCGCAGCAGCAGCGGGTGGTGGGTGAGCAGCAGGTCCGCTCCCCAGCCGACCGCCTCGTCGACGACCTCGGCAGTCGGGTCGACGGCCAGCAGCACCTTGCTGACGGTGCGGTCGGGGTCCCCGCAGACGAGGCCGACCGCGTCCCACGCCTGCGCGCTCGAGGCCGGGTACAGCGTGTCGAGCAGGCGCGTCACGTCGGACAGCAGGACCGGTGCAGGCTGGTCAGGCTGGTCGGGCACGTCGGGCACGTCGGGGGCAGCGGGCACGAGGTGAGGTTACCGGCGCGACGGCCCGACGGGGTGGGCCCGGCCGGGTTCGAACCGACGACACCCGCGGTGTAAGCGCGGTGCTCTACCAGCTGAGCTACAGGCCCTCTGCGCTCCACGAGGGAGCACGTCGACCATCGTGCCAGCCCGTGGGCCGGCGCGTCACAACGCCGCGACCGCGGCGCGGTACGCGTCGAGGTCGCGGGCCTCGCCCGGGTGGTTGACGACCGACCACCGGACGACGCCCGTCGCGTCGACGAGGAACGTGCCCCGGTCGGCCCGGCCCAGCTGCTCGTCGAAGACGCCGTACGACGAGGCAACCGCCCCGTGCGGCCAGAAGTCGGAGAGCAGCGGGAAGGCGAAACCCTGCTCGTCGGACCAGGCGCGCAGGGCGAACACGGGGTCGCACGAGACCGCCAGCAGCTGGACCTCGTCGTTGCTGAAGCTGGCCAGGTCGTCGCGCAGGCCGGTGAGCTCGCCGGTGCAGATGCTCGAGAACGCGAACGGGTAGAACACGACGAGCGCCGCTCGGTGACCGCGCAGCGACGACAGCGTGGTGGGAGCGCCGTGCTGGTCGGGCAGGGTGAAGTCGGGAGCCGCCGACCCGACCTCCGGCCGGGCAGCGCCTGGGGTGCTCACCGACGTCCCGACTTCGGCGCCACCAGCCGCGTGGCGCTCCAGTCGCGTCCGGCACTCAGGCTGCTCGTGCCGTGCAGGCCCGCCGACAGCGAGGCCTCGCTGATCTCGCTCGGCTCGACGTGGCCGTCACGACCCGCCTTCGGCGTCATCAGCAGGACGGCGCCGCCCTCGGCGAGGTTGGTCAGCGCGTCGACGAGCGCGTCCACCAGGTCGCCGTCGTCCTCCCGCCACCACAGCACCACGAGTTCGGCGACGTCGTCCGAGTCCTCGTCGGCCAGCTCGGAGTCGATGGCGTCCTCAAGAGCGACCCGGAAGTCCTCGTCGGCGTCCTCGTCCCACCCGAGCTCTTGAACGACCTGCCCCTGCCGAAGGCCCAACCGGGCCACCAGTCCGTGCTCTGCCGCGGCATCCGCGGTGGGACTCACGACGACTCCTCCTGCTCGGTTCTGCGGTCGGCACCACCGACCGGCGCCACCGATGCGGCGCAGGGGGTAGTCCACTAGAGCGACCCACTGCTGCGCAACCACCTCCGGACACGATCTGGCAAGAACCACCCGCGGGACGTGCCCCGCCTGCCGTGGTGGCAGGCTGCGAGCTGTGGACGCGAGCGACGAGGCGGTGACGTCATGGGCCGGGTGACAGCACGGCGTCCGAGTACGCGGGTCGAGGTCGGACCGGACGGCACGAGGGTGGTCCGACGCCCCGACACGGTCACGGTCGAGGAGCCGTTGGAGATCCGGGTCGGCGGCAGCCCCCTTGCGGTCACGATGCGCACCCCCGGCGACGACTTCGACCTGACGATCGGCTTCCTGCTCACCGAGGGCCTCCTCGCCGGGGCGGACGACGTCGCCACCCTCATGCACTGCACGGACACGGGGGACGACGGCAGCCCGACGTTCAACGTGGTGGACGTCGAGCTGCAGCCCGGGGTCGTGGTGCCCGACGTCGGCCTGCAGCGTTCCTTCGCCACGACGTCGTCCTGCGGCGTCTGCGGCAAGCGCAGCATCGACACCGTCCGGGTGCGGTCCCCGTACGACCTGAGCGTCGACGGCACCGGGGTGGGGCCGGACGTGCTCGCCGGACTGCCCGCCGCGCTGCGCGAGCACCAGAAGGTCTTCGACCGCACCGGCGGGCTGCACGCCGCCGGGCTGTTCAGCGCTGGCGGCGAGCTCCTGGTCGTGCGCGAGGACGTCGGCCGGCACAACGCGGTCGACAAGATCGTGGGCTGGGCGGCACGGGAGCACCGGCTGCCGTTGGCCGCCACAGTGCTCATGGTGAGCGGGCGCATCTCGTTCGAGCTGGCCCAGAAGGCCGTGATGGCGGGCATCCCGGTGCTCGCCGCGGTGTCGGCGCCGTCGAGCCTCGCGATCGACCTGGCCGAGGAGGCGGGTCTCACGCTGGTCGGCTTCCTGCGGCCGCCGCGCATGACGGTCTACGCAGGGCTCGAGCGTCTCGGTCTCTAGCCGGCGAGGAAGGACAGCCGCACGTGGCGCTGCGTGTTGTCGACGTTCGTGTCGACGAGGGTGATGCTCTGCCAGGTGCCCAGGGCGAGCCGACCCTGCAGCACCGGCACCGTCACGTCGGGCCGCACGAACGCGGGCAGCACGTGGTCCCGGCCGTGGCCGGGTGAGCCGTGCGCGTGCCGCCACCCGCGGCCCGCCGGGCCGTCCTCCGGCAGCAGCGTCCGCAGCGCGGCGAGAAGGTCGTCGTCGCTGCCGGACCCCGTCTCGATGATCGCGACACCCGCCGTGGCGTGCGGCACGAACACGTGCAGCAGCCCCTCCTGAGCGCCGATCTCACCGAGCCAGTCGTCGCACCGCTCGGTCAGGTCGACGACCCGTTCCGCGTCACCGGTCCGCAGGGTCAGCACCGTGGTCTCCACGATCACGGACGCTAGACGGCCTCGACCGGCCGGGCACGCCGGCGTGCGGCAGCGCTGCCTCGCCGTCCGCTCCCTGCACGCCGACGTCCGAACTGTGAGCACGAGGGTCGGGCGGTGTGACGACGAGCACAGCGACAGGGGAGGATGGTGGGAACGCCGTGTCCCGGACAGGGACCAGCAGAGGAGAAAGGACCGTCGTGGCCGTTCACGAGGAGGCCGGACCCATCCTCAACGGGATCCCGAGCCAGCTTCCCGACATCGACCCCGAGGAGACGCAGGAGTGGCTGGAGTCGCTCGACGGCGTCCTGGACGAGAAGGGACGTACCCGCGCGCGGTACCTGATGCTCAAGCTGCTCCAGCGAGCGCGGGAGATGCACG
>DASSTJ010000096.1:0-64088 GCA_035707965.1 Actinomycetales bacterium | reverse complement strand
GGTCGTCGAGCCGCCGGACGGCACGCGCAACCGGATCCAGACCCCGGTGCTGCTGGACGCGTTGGAGACGCACAACTTCACCGCGATCTTCGGTGGCGCCCGCCGCGACGAGGACAAGGCGCGCGCCAAGGAGCGCATCTTCTCCTTCCGCGACGAGTTCGGTCAGTGGGACCCGAAGAACCAGCGCCCTGAGCTGTGGAACCTCTACAACGGACGGATCCACCTCGGCGAGAGCATCCGGGTCTTCCCGCTGTCCAACTGGACGGAGCTCGACATCTGGCAGTACATCGCCGCCGAGCACATCGAGCTGCCGTCGATCTACTTCGCTCACGAGCGCGAGGTCTTCGAGCGCGGCGGCATGCTCTTCGGCGTGCACGAGGTCTGTCGGCCGCGCGAGGACGAGCCGACGTCGGTGCGGCGCGTGCGGTACCGCACCGTCGGCGACGCCAGCCTGACCGCCGCGGTCCCGTCGGACGCCGACACGATCGAGAAGGTGGTCGCCGAGGTCGCCGCCACCCGCATCACCGAACGCGGCGCGACGCGCGGCGACGACAAGTTCAGCGAGGCGGCCATGGAAGACCGCAAGCGAGAGGGCTACTTCTGATGGACATCCTGAGGTTCGCCACCGCCGGCTCGGTCGACGACGGCAAGAGCACGCTGATCGGACGCCTGCTCTACGACACCAAGACGGTGTTCGAGGACCAGATCGAGTCCGTCGAGCGCGCCAGCCACGACCGGGGCGACGAGCACGTCAACCTGGCGCTGCTCACCGACGGTCTGCGGGCGGAGCGCGAGCAGGGCATCACGATCGACGTGGCATACCGCTACTTCGCGACCCCGAAGCGCAAGTTCATCATCGCCGACACGCCCGGCCACATCCAGTACACCCGCAACATGGTGACTGGCGCCTCGACGGCCGATCTCGCGCTGGTGCTGGTCGACGCCCGCAAGGGCATCGTCGAGCAGAGCCGTCGGCACGCCTTCCTGGCCACGCTGCTCGAGGTGCCTCACCTGGTCCTGTGCGTCAACAAGATGGACCTCGTGGACTACGACGAGGGCGTGTTCCAGGCGATCCACGACGAGTTCCGGGCGTTCGCCACCAAGCTGCGGGTGCCCGACCTCACGGTGATCCCGCTCTCCGCGCTCAAGGGCGACAACGTCGTCTCTCGCTCGGCCAACATGCCGTGGTACGAGGGCTCCAGCCTCCTGCACCACCTGGAGAACGTGCACGTGGCCAGCGACCGCAACCTCATCGACGTGCGGTTCCCGGTGCAGTACGTCATCCGCCCGCAGTCCGACGCCTGGCACGACTACCGCGGCTACGCGGGCCAGGTCGCGGGCGGCGTCCTCAAGAAGGGCGACGAGGTCATGGTGCTGCCGTCGGGCTTCACGTCCCGCATCGCGGCGGTCGAGACGGCCGACGGCGAGGTGGACGAGGCGTTCCCGCCGATGTCCGTCACGATCCGTCTGGAGGACCAGCTCGACGTCTCACGGGGCGACCTGATCTGCCGTCCTCGCAACGCCCCGGTGGCGGCGCAGGACATCGACGCGATGATCTGCTGGATGGACGAGTCGGCGCCGCTGCAGCTCGGTCGCAAGTACGCGATCAAGCACACGACGCGCAGCGCCCGCACGATCATCCGCGACCTGCAGTACCGGCTCGACGTCAACACGCTGCACCGTGACGAGACGGCGACGTCGTTGTCGCTCAACGACATCGGCCGCGTGCGGCTGCGCACCACAGCGCCGCTCATGGCCGACGAGTACTCGCGCAACCGCACGACCGGCGGTTTCGTGCTCGTTGACGAGGCCACCAACCGGACGGTGGCGGCCGGCATGATCACCGAGGCCGGCTGACCACTCATGTCCTTGGCCCTTGCGACGCACCCGGTCACCGCGGGCGGTTCTCCGGGTACGCCGGCACTGGCCGAGGAGGCGCCGGCACAGCACCGGTGGCTTCGGCCGGGGTGGCCGCTCGCGACCATCTTCGTGCTGTTCCCGATCTGGTGGGCGGCCGGCCTGGCGGAGTGGATCTGCCCCATCATGGCGGTCCCGATGGCGCTGCACCTGCTCCGGCGCCGCGCGGTCTACGTGCCCCGGGGCTTCGGCTGGTGGCTGCTCTTCCTGTGCTGGGTCGCGGTCGGGTTGCTCGTCCTCAACGTCAACGCCTACGGCGCGGTCGCTGACGACAGCAGCACCCGCGTGATGACGTGGGCCTACCGCCTGACCTGGTACCTGACGATCACGGTCGTGCTGCTCTACGTCGTGAACACCCGGCGCGAGTTCTCGACGCTGCGTCTCATGCGGCTCGTGGGCTACATGTTCGTGACCGTGACGCTGGGGGGGCTGCTGGGCGTGGTGGCGCCCTACTTCCAGTTCCACTCGCTCATGGAGCTCGTCCTGCCGCACGGCATCACGAACATCCAGTTCGTGCAGAAGATGATCCACCCCGAAGCCGCGGAGCTGCAGCGCGTGCTCGGCTACGTGGCGCCACGTCCCAGCGCACCCTTCGCCTTCACCAACACCTGGGGTCTGAACTACGCGCTGACCCTGCCCTTCTTCTTGTACACGTGGTGCGGCAGGGACGGCGGGTGGCGCCGCTGGGCGTCGGTGCCCGTGATCCTCGTGGCGGCCGTGCCGTGCGTGTACTCGATCAACCGGGGCATGTGGGGCGCGCTGGTGGCGATGGCGCTGTTCGTCGCCATCCGCGCCGCCTTCACGGGTCGGCCCGCGATGCTGGGCGGTCTGCTCGCGGGCGCCCTCGCGGTCGTCGTGCTCCTGGCCACGACGCCGCTCGGCGGCGTGGTGAACGCGCGCTTCAGCAACAAGGGGAGTGAGCAGGGTCGCACCAACCTCGGTACCTTGACCGTGCAGAGCGTTGCGCGCACGTCGCCGATCATCGGCCTGGGCAGCACCCGCAACGTGCAGGGCAACTTCAACAGCATCACCGGTGGGTCCACCGCGCAGTGCCCACGGTGCAGCCCGCCCGCTCTCGGTACGCAGGGACAGCTGTGGCTGGTGGTGTTCAGTCAGGGTCTCGTCGGGCTGGTCATGTTCCTGGCGTTCTTCGCCCTGATGTTCTTCCGCCACCTGCGCCTGAGGTCGCCCGCGGCGACGGTGGCGCTCGCCGTGCTCGTCGCCGGTGCGGTGACGCTTCCGGTCTACAACTCCCTGGGCCTGGGGCTGATGATCGCCATGATCGCGATCGGGGTCCTGGTCCGCGAGGCGGCGGACGACGCGGATGCCCACCGCGGTCGACGCCGCAGGACCCGCGGCACGGTGCTCGTGGACCGGTACGTCCTCGCGGTGCGTGAGTCGGTCGCAATCGTCGTCGTGACGGCCCTCTGCGGTCTCGCGGCGGCTGCCGCGTGGCTGCAGGCCAACCCGAGCCCCTACGTGGCGACGGCGAGCGTGCTGGTCCCACCGCCACCGCGCTACCCCGCGGTGGGCGACGGCCCGATGACGGTCGACACGGACGCTCAGCTGCTGGCGAGCGACGCCGTGATGACCGCTGCGGCGCGGGCCTCTCACCGCACCGTCGCGCAGACCACCGCGGCCCTGTCCGTCACTGCGGCACCGAACACGCGCGTGCTCACCATCTCGCTGACCGCTCCGACCGCTCAGCGCGCCGAGGACGGTGTCGACGCCGCGGTCGCGTCGTTCATCAACCAGCGGCGCACTCGGATGGACGCCGAGCGGGCATCGCAGCTGGCCACGCTGTCCGCCCAGGCCGACGCGCTCGCCGACGGCATCAACGCCCTGGACCACACTGTGGCGGTGGAGGCGGCGAACGGCGTGACGGGGCGGATCGACGACCGGGTCAGGGTGCTGCGCGACAAGCGAAGCGAGCTCGTCACCCAGTCGAACCTCGTCGCGCAGAAGACCGCGCGCGTCATGGCGGGCCAGATCGTGGCCGGGCGCCAGACCAACGCCACCACGGTGGTCCGCGACGGCGACCAGGCTCGTGTCGCCTGGGTGACTGGTCTGACGGCCGGACTGGGCCTGGGGATCGCGGTCGCCACGCTGCTCGCGACCCGTGGGCCCCGGCTGCGGCGCGTCCGCGACGTGCCGGGACTCGTCGGCCTGCCCCTCCTCGCGCGGGTGCCCTACGCGCCCTTGGGTCGCCGAACGATCGACGCCCTCGTCCGAGGGCGACCGGTCGCCTACGTGAGTGCCGACGAGCGCGACCCCGTGGCGGCCGGCATGGCTCACCTGCTGACCGACCTGGGTTTCGACGACGAGCGGCGCACCGGCGCGGTGGTCGTCGCGTCCGAACGAACGCGGGTCGACGACGTCCGCTCGGCGGCACAGCGGCTGTCGGAGCGCGGCATGGACGTGCTGGGCGTCGTGATCGCCAGGCGACCGCGGGTCTCTCGCTGGGCGAGGCTCACGTGAACGCGCCCAATCGCAGACCGACGTGGTGCCTCCGCACCTATCCTGTTTCCCATCCCCCCATGACCTCGTGAGAGGCGGAGCCGTGCCGCAGACCTATACCGAGGACGTCGAGCCGCACCAGCTCGGCCAGGCCCTGCGCCGCTACTGGGCGGTGGTGCTGGTGCTCACGATCCTGGCTGCCGTGGCCGCCGGCGTGTTCGCGTCGAGCCGTTCGGACGTGTACTCGTCGTCCGCACGCATCCTGCTGCGGCCGAGCGTCGGCAACCCGTTCAGCCAGGAGACCGGCTCCAGCGGCCAGCAGGTCACGATCGCCATGCAGACGGAGGCGGCCCTGGTCGACTCCGGTCCGGTGCTCGCGATCGCCAACAAGACCCTCAACCCGGACACCGACGCCACGTCCATCACCGTCACCGTGCCGCCGAGCACGCAGACGGTGCTGATCACGGCGCAGGCGGGCACCCCGGCCGAGGCGCAGAAGGCCGCCCAGACCGTCGCCGAGTCCTACCTCGCCTACCGCAAGGGCCTCACCGAGGCCACGGCCAAGGCGCGGGTCGACCAGCTGACCAAGCAGGTCGCCTCGGTGAAGACGGCACTGACCGCGGCGGCGAAGGCGGCGACCGACCCCAAGAACGCGGACTCGTCCCGGCAGCTGCAAGTGCTGACGGAGCGACTCGTCTCGCTGCAGAACTCGTTGGCTGACGCGCAGTCGATCAACTCGGACCCCGGCACCATGGTGACGCCGGCGGCCCTGCCGTCGAGCCCGTCCGGCATCGACGGTCGGCTCATCATCGCCGCCGGGGCGCTCGTGGGTCTGTTCGCCGGGGTGGCGGCTGCCTTGTGGCTGGGCCGTCGTGACAAGCGGATCCACGCCCGCACGAGCACCTCGGTGGCGGGCATCCCTGTCCTCGCCGTCTTCGGTGGCCACCGTCGCGACCGCGTCGTCGCCGACAAGCAGGCGTACCAGCGTCTGCGCACCGCGGTCCTGGCGTCCTGCTCGGTGCCCAGCGCCGTGGCGGTCAGCGGCGTGGGCCGTCGCGACCACTCGAGCGCGGTCGCCTTCGAGCTCGGTCGGTCGATGACGCGCGCCGGTTACCGGGTGGTGCTCGTCGTCACCACCCCGGACGAGGACCTGTCGGCCTCGACAGCCGGCCAGGCGGCCCACGGGCTCGCCGACCTGCTGCGTGAGCCGGAGTCGAACGTGCTCTCCTTCATCGGCGACCACGACGGGCTGAAGGTGCTGCCGTGCGGCAGCGGCATCGCCGAGGTCGACGAGCTCCTCTCGGGTGAGCGCTTCGCCACCATCGTCTCCGAGCTCAAGGAGAGCTTCGACTACGTCGTGGTCGTCACCGGTCCGGCGTCGCTGCCCGCCGAGCTGGCGACCGCGCGTCTCACCGATGCGATGCTGCTCGTCGGTCACGACCAGCGGACCACGAGGGTCGAGGTGGCGGAGGTCGGTGCCCGCGCTGGCCTGGTCGGGCTGCGCGTCACGGGCCTGGCGTTGCGGCCGCGACGTGAGCCGCCCGCACCGAAGCGTCCTGCCGCCAGCGAGACGGCGCCACCGACGGAGGACGACGCCACCGGGGCGAGCAGGCCAGCTCCCACCACGGGCACGCCGGCCACGGACGTCCTGCCGGGTCGTCACGAGCCGCAGGCAGCGGCGGCCGGGCGGGACGACGACAGCGGCTCCGCACAGCCCCAGAGATGAGTCGACCGGTGGAGGCGGACGCGGCGGCGTCCGCCCGTCGTCCCGTGCCCGGGGGCCTGCGGGGGGTCGCCCGCGGCAGCACCGCGAACCTGGCCGGGGCCGGGGTCTCGGCGCTGGCCACGCTGGGGCTGACGATGGCCGTGACCCACGGGCTGCCGCGCGACCGGGCTGGCGTCTTCTTCGCGACGACGTCGCTGTTCATGCTGGCGACGACGATCGGTCAGCTGGGCACCAACACCGGGCTGGTCTACTTCCTGTCGCGCTCGCGTGCCATGCGGCTGACCGGTGCGCAACGGCTGCTGTTCCGCACCGCCACGCGTCCGGTCCTGGCCGTCGCCCTGGTGATGGGCGTCGCGCTCTTCGTGTTCGCGACGGACCTCGCCCGCTGGATCAACCCCGAGCACGTGTCGGTCAGCGCCGACTACCTGCGGGTGCTCGCCGTCTTCATCCCGCTTGCCGGGCTCGAGAACGTCACCCTGGCCGGCACGCGCGGCCTCGGCACGATGCGGCCGAACGTGGTCGTCGAGCAGCTCGGACGCCCCAGCCTGCAGCTGGCCCTCGTGCTGCTGTCGGTGACGGTGCTCGACGGACGTGCCCTCGGCTTGGCGTGGGCGTTCGCCTACCTGCCCGCGGCCGTGCTGGCAGTGTCCTGGTGGAACCGTCTGGTGTCGGACGACGGCACGCCGGCGGCGTCACGCACGGCGGACGTCGCGTCGCTCAGGCGGGAGTTCTGGCGCTTCACCAGCCCGCGGGCGCTCGCGAGCGTCGCTCAGATGGCGATGCAGCGGCTGGACATCGTGCTGGTCGCCGCCCTTGCCGGTGCCGTGCCGGCGGCGCTGTACACGGCGGCCACGCGCTTCCTCGTGGTCGGCCAGATGGGCAACCGCGCGATCTCGCTGGCCGTGCAGCCCCGCCTGGGTGAGTCGTTGGCGCTCGGCGACCTGCGCCAGACGCGGCACTTCTACCAGACAGCGACCGCCTGGCTGATCCTCGTCACGTGGCCGATGTACCTGCTGTTCGTCGTGTTCGGTGAGCGGCTGCTGGCCATCTTCGGCCGTGGGTACGGGGCGGGGCACGAGGTCCTGCTCCTGCTCTCGCTGACCATGCTGTTCGCCACGGCGTGCGGCATGGTCGACATGGTCCTCAACATGGCGGGCCGCACGTCGTGGAACCTCATCAACGTCGCGCTGTCCCTCGGGGTCCAGCTCGGCGTGGACCTGTGGCTGATCCCCGACCACGGCATCCTCGGCGCCGCCATCGGGTGGGCTGCTGGGATCGCCTGCGCCAACGTCGTCCCGCTGCTGCAGATCGGCCTGACAATGCGGCTGCACCCCTTCGGCCGTACGACAGGCACCGCCGCGGTGCTGGCGGGCGGTTGCTTCGGTCTCGTCCCGCAGGCGGTGCTGTGGGTGGTCGGCCCGGGCTGGACCGCCGTCGCCGTGTCGGTGGTCGTCGCTGGCGGGGCGTACGCGGCGCTGCTGTGGCGGCTGCGAGGGACTCTCCACCTGACCGCGCTGGCCGGCCTGCGCCGCGGTCGCCGTGGGGAACGAGAGGACGCCCGGTGAGCGCTCGCGAGTTCTGCGGATCGCCGGTCCCGCGGAGCTCGTCCTTCATAGACTGGCTGCCACGTCGCGGGAGGGGAAGGGCATGACAGCTGCACCAGGGGTCGGACCGGCGCCCGGACCGACGGGCGAGAGCCGGGTCCGCGTGGTCTACCTAGCCGGTTCCGGCCGTTCGGGCAGCACCCTGCTGGAGCGGACCCTCGGCGCGATCCCCGGGTGGGTCAACGTCGGTGAGCTCATCGAGCTGTTTCGCAAGGCCACCGTCGCCGAGGAGCGCTGCGGCTGCGGCGAGCCGTTCGAGCGCTGTCCCTTCTGGTCCCAGGTGGGGGAGCGAGCGTTCGGCTCGTGGTCGACCGACGTGGTGGGTCGCGTCGGCGAGCTGCAGCGCGAGGTGTCGCGGCAGCGTTACCTGCCGCAGCTGCTCGCCCTCCGTCCCGGCTCGACGTCCGACCTCGGCGCGCGGGTGAGCGAGTACGCCGACTTCTACGCGCGCATCTACCGTGCGGTCGCCGAGGTCACCGGTGCCTCGGTCGTCGTCGACGCGAGCAAGTGGCCGGGCCAGGCGCTCGCGCTGCGACGCGGCGGCATCGACGTCCGCCTGCTGCACCTGGTCCGTGACGTCCGGGGCGTCGCCTACTCGTGGGCCAAGACGGACGTCGCGCGCCCCCAGGGCGGTGCCGGCTCGGTGATGGCGAGCCACCCCGTCGCGCAGACCGCCCGTCGCTGGGCGGCGTTCCAGACCGAGATCATGGCCATGCGGCCGGCGTTCGAGCACACGACGCGCGTGCGGTACGAGGACGTGGTGGCTGACCCGCCGACCCAGGTCGCGCGGGTGGTCGCCCAGCTCGGCTTCGAGCTGGCGCCCGCCGACCTAGCCCACGTACGCGACGGTGAGCTGGAGCTGCCCGCGTCCCACGGCGTGGCGGGCAACCCGTCGCGGTTCGCTCACGGCACGGTGGCGGTGCGGGCGGACGACGCGTGGCGACGTCAGCTGTCGGCACGTGACCGTCGGGTCGTGACGGCCGTCGCAGCGCCGCTGCTGCTCCGGTTCGGGTACCCCTTGTCCGCTGGCCCGTCGACCGCGTCCGCAGCGGAGCCGACGGTCCCGCCGGTCACCGAGACCCCGCAGGACGGGTGGCCGCGCGTCACGGTCGTGCTGCCTACCCGGGGTCGACCCGAGCTGCTCCGCGAGGCCGTCGACTCGGTCCTGGACCAGGACTACGAAGGCGAGATCGACCTGGTGGTCGTGCACGACCAGGAGGAGCCGCAGCACCAGCTGACCGGTCTCGCGCGCCCGGGGCGTACGGTCACGCTCCTCTCCAACACCCACGCCCCAGGACTGGCCGGGGCTCGCAACACCGGGCTGGAGGTCGCCAAGACCGACTACGTCGCCTCCTGCGACGACGACGACTTCTGGGACCGCGAGAAGCTGCGCCTGCAGATGGCCCGGATGGTGGCGGAGCCTGACCTGGCGGTCCTCGGTGCCGGCATCCGGCTGCTCATGTCGACCGACCACGTCGTGGAGTGGCCCGGCGACAGCGCTGTGGTCACGACGCAGCAGCTGCTGCGGTCTCGCCGCAAGGAGCTGCACTCGTCCACCCTGCTGGTGCGCCGCTCGGTGTACGACGAGGTCGGCGGCTACGACGAGGTGCTGCCCACCAGCTACGCGGAGGACTACGAGTTCCTGCTGCGGGCTGCCCGGGTCGGCCGCATCGGCGTGGTCAACCTTCCCCTGGCCTCGGTGCGCAAGTACAACGCCTCCTGGTTCCGCGACCGGGCGGAGGTGGTGGCGTCGGCTCTGGAGTACCTGCTGGAGCAGCACCCGCAGATCGCCAGCTCGCGTGCCGGGCACGCCCGGGTGCTGGGACAGATCGCGTTCGCCCGGTCCACCATGGGAGAGCGGAGGCGAGCGGTCCGCATCGCGTTGCACGCCCTGTCACGGTGGCCGGTGGCGCCGCACGCCGTGCTCGCGCTCGTCCACGCGTCGACCGGTGTCGACCCCGCGAAGCTGCTGGGGTCGGTCCGGCGGGCCGGCCGGGGCATCACGTGAAGGCCGCCCTGCACGAGCCCACCGTCTCCCGCGACCGAGGACAGCAGTGACCCGTCTCCCCAACTTCCTCTACATCGGCCCGGACAAGGCCGGCTCGTCCTGGCTGCACGAGGTGCTGCTGGCCCACCCGCAGGTGTTCATGACCCCGGCGAAGGACCTGTACTTCTTCGACAGGTACTTCGACAAGGGTGTCGACTGGTACGCGGGCCACTTCGAGCGGGCGGGGGACGAGCAGGTGGTGGGCGAGGTCTGCCAGGACTACCTCTTCCACCCCGAGGCGGCCGAGCGCATCCAGAAGACCTTGGAGAGCCCACGCTTCATGGTGACGCTGCGCGACCCGGTGGACCGGGCGTTCTCCTCCTACCTCTACATGCTGAAGATGGGCCAGCAGCCGGGGTCGTTCGGCGAGGCGCTCACGAGCCGACCGGAGCTGGTCGAGCACGGCCGGTACGGCGCCGGCCTCGACCGCTTTGCGGACCGGTTCGGCGACGACAGCATCTACGTCTCCGTGTTCGACGACCTGCAGGCCGACGCGGCGGGGTACGTCGCGGCCCTGCTCTCCTGGATGCAGCTCGACCCCATGGAGCTCACCGACGAGCTGTTGCAGGCCCGGCTGCCCGCCAGTGCGGCGAGGTCCGCGCCGATCGCGCGCCTGGCGCGGGCCGCCGCGGACTGGACCCGGGAGCACAACGGCGCCGAGGTCGTCGGACGCGTCAAGCGCTCGTCTCTCGTGCAGCGTCTGCTCTACCGGCCGCTCGAGCGCAAGCCGGAGGCGGCGCCCGCCGACGTCGCGCGCGTGCGTGAGCTGCTCGACGACGACGTGCGTCGGGTCGAGGAGCGGTTCGGGGTGGCGCTGCGGAGCCGCTGGGGCTGGACATGACGACGGGAGGCGGCTCGGGGGCGCAGGGTGCCATCGCCGCGCTGTGGCCCGCGCCGGCGTCCGCACGCCCCGCGTGGTCGCCGTTCGGGACCGGCACCGACTACCTCGCCGTCCCGTCACCGCGACGACCACGGCTTCTCGTGCCGGTCGACGTCCCGGGCGCTGACCGTCTGCTGCTCCGGCACGGCGGCGGACGACGCACCCGTGCCGGCCGTGTCGCCTGGCGCACGGCTCAGCGAAGCCGACTCGCTCGGTGGGCGCCGCTACCGCGGCTGCGAGTCGTCGCCGCCGACGACGGAATCGAGGCGTACCTGTCGCAGGCACTTGGTCGGGCGGTCCGCATCGGCGTGCTGCTGGGTCCCGACCGTGCGAACCTCAAGCCCGTGCTGGCGCTGTACCCGGTGCCGTCGCGGGGCGACAGCAAGGTGCTCGGGTTCGCGAAGGTCGCCACGAGTGCGGTGACCGAGCCCCTTCTGACGGCGGAGGCCGCGGCACTGCAGCAGCTGGAGCGGTCGCCGGTGCCCGGCGTGGTGGTGCCGCGCCTGCTGCACCACGGCGCCTGGCGGGGACGAGGCGTGCTGGTCGCGACAGCCCTGCCGCTGGCGCAGACGGGACGACGCCCCGCACGGATCGGTCCCGAGGTGGTCGCGGGCATCGCGCGCGTCGGCGGCCTGCGCGAGCAGCCGTTGCGCCAGAGCGCGTTCTGGCGCCAGCACAGCGATTCCCGCCTGCCCAGCGGCTGGCGCAGCGTCGACGGCAACGCGTGGCGACGGCTGGTCGACGCGGTGCCGGACGTCCCGTGCCTGCTGGGCAGCTGGCACGGTGACCTCGGCCCGTGGAACGCGGCGCAGGGCGACGACCACCTCGAGGTCTGGGACTGGGAGCGGTTCACGTCAGACGTCCCGGCCGGCATGGACGCCGCCCACTGGCCGGTCCAGGTCGCTCTAGCCGCCGGTGCGGCGGCCTCAGAGGCATGGCCCCTGATTCGTCGCTCCGTCGTCGACTGCCTGGAGGCGTTGCAGCGCAACGAGTCGGAGGCCGCGCTGGTCACCGCCGCCTACCTCGTGACGGTGCTGGACCGGTACCGTCACGACGCACCCGAGACGCCGACCACGGCCCTGCTGACCAGGGTCAGGTGGCTCCTCGCACTCGCCGACGAGGTCACGTCGGCCCTGCACCCGGAGTCGCCGTGAGCCTCGACCGCAAGAGCATCCCCGTGCCGCTGCGGCGTGCCGGACGCGCCGCGGCGACGGCGTTCGGCACCGCCACCGCGGGCCTGCGCGTCGAGCCGGACTTCCTCGTCGTCGGCGCGCAACGCTGCGGCACGACGTCGCTGTTCCGCGCGCTGCTGAGTCATCCCAACGTGATGCGAGCGAACCTGCACAAGGGCGTCAACTACTTCGACGTCAACTACCAGCGCGGCAGCGACTGGTATCTCTCGCACTTCCCGCTGCGGGCAACGGCTCGGCGTCGCGCGGCCGACGGCGCCGAACGCGCGCAGGTGTTCGACTCCAGCGGCTACTACATGTTCCACCCGCACGCTCCGGACCGCATCGCTGCCGACCTGCCCGGCGTGAAGATCGTGGCCATGGTGCGCGACCCGGTCGAGCGCGCCTTCTCGGCGTACAAGCACGAGTTCGCACGGGGTTTCGAGACCGAGCCCCTGGACAGGGCTCTGGCGCTGGAGGACGAGCGGATCGAGCCGGAGCTCGCGCGCATGAAGGCGGATCCCGAGTACCAGAGCCAGGTCTACCGGCACCAGGCCTATCGACGCCGCGGCCACTACGCCGAGCAGCTACGTCGCTTCGCCGACCTGCTCAGCCGTGAGCAGGTGCACGTCGTGGCGAGCGAGCGCTTCTTCTCCGAGCCCGAGGAGGAGTACGGCCGGCTGCTCGAGTTCCTCGGCCTCCCACGGGTCATGCCGGCATCGTTCGACCGCTACAACCCCCGCCCCAGCGCGCCGTTGGACCCGGCGATCCAGGCGCAGCTGCGTCGACACTTCGAGCCGTACGACGCCGACCTCGAGGAGTTCAGCGGCGCCCGACCCGCCTGGCTCTGACAGCGGGCTGGCCTGTGCCCCGCACGGGCTCGGACGGAGGTATCTGGAGCATTTCGACGTCCCGTCTGGGTGCAGATCTCACGCTACGTGTTCGTGCCCAACGTCTTTACGGACCTTGCCTCCACACGACCTACCGGGATGCCACGCTCTGGTTCGCGACTTTCCGCTCACACCTGGCTGCGCGGCGCGTTAGAGGGGACACGTCCATGGATGCAACGCGGCGGGTACGGGCCCGTAGGCGGATCTCGGTCGTCGCCGTCCTGGGCCTCGCGGCCTCGTTCGTCTCTGCGGTGGCGCTTGCCCCAGCGGCTCAGGCGGCCCAGCCCAAGCCAGGCCACACCAGGCTCGTCCCGGACGTGCCGCGCCAGGACACCCCCCGGATCAGCAACGGCGAGATCTGGGACATCGAGGTCGTCGGCAACCGCGTGTTCATCGCGGGCTCGTTCACCTCGATCGCGGACGTCAGCGGCACGACGGCGCCGCTGGGCCAGCGGTACCTGGCCGCCTACAACATCGACACCGGCAAGATCGACCGCACGTTCCGCCCCACCTTCAACGGCGGCGTCAACGCCGTCGAAGCGACGCCGGACGGGACCAAGCTGTTCGTCGGCGGTACGTTCAACACCGTCAACGGCGTCGCGGCGCAGAAGGTCGCGAGCCTCAACCTCTCGACCGGCGCGCCCATCGCCTCCTTCTCGTTCTCCAAGAGCACGAACAACGGGGTCAACGCCCTGGCTGCCACCAACTCGACGCTGTACGTCGGCGGACGGTTCAGCCGCATCAACGGTGTGCTGAAGTCCGGTCTGGCGGCGGTGAGCACCTCCACGGGAGCGGTGGACGCGGGCTTCTCCAACGACATCTCGGGCGGCATCGGTGTCAACGGCGCCCTGACGGTCCAGCAGCTCAAGCTCACGCACGACGACAGCACGCTGCTCGTCGTCCACACCGGCCGTCAGATCGCGGGCCAGGACCGACTCGGCATGGGCCTCATCAACACGGCCACCAAGCAGCTCCTCCCGTGGCGCAGCCGGCTGTGGGACGAGAACCTGGCCCGCGTCGGTGGCGTGACCCGCATCTACGCCGGTGACATCGCGCCCGACGACAGCTACTTCGTCGTGAGCAGCGGCTCGGGCGGCGACGCCCCGCCCATCAGCGACACCGCCATCGCCTACCCGATGAACCCGACGAGCGGGCCCATCGACGACGTGCAGCCGCTGTGGATCGCCCGCAACTTCGACAGCGTCTACTCCATCGCGATCACCGAGAAGGCCGTCTACATCGGCGGGCACTTCCAGTGGAACGAGTCGCCGACCGCCAACCAGCCGTGGCCGGGCCTGGACAACGTCGGCTACGGCACGGGCCAGGGCCTGTCCGGCTACGGCCTCGGCGACCAGGTCGTGCGCCGTGACCACATCGGCGCGCTCGACCCGGCGACGGGCACGGCGCTCGAGTGGAACCCTGGATCGAACTCGTTCGAGGGCAACAAGGCCATGGAGGCCACGGCGCGCGGCCTGTTCGTCGGCGGCGACGGCATGTTCCAGGGCGGCGTGCGCACCGGCCGGGTCGCGTTCTACGACTTCAACTCCCTGCCGGCTCCGTCGACCACCGACACGACGATCACGACGCCGATCGAGGGTCGTGTGGTTCCGGCTGGCCAGCCGTTCACGATCACCGGCACGGCCACGAACCCGCAGGGCATCCGGCGCGTGCAGGTGGAGATCAAGGACCGCAACAGCGGCCAGTACCTGCAGGACGACGGCGTCACCTGGGGCCGCAGCAACAACATCTACGCCACACTGGGCACCGGCACGACGAACCGCCAGTGGTCGCTGCCCGTGACGGTCACGGGCAACCGTGAGCTGCAGATCATGGCGAAGACCTACGGCACCAACGGCACGAACGACGCCACCAAGGCGATCAAGAAGATCGAGTCGTTCGGCCTGGACGACCAGACCCCGACGACGTCGATCAACGGGCCGAGCGGCATCCAGACGTCCACGTCGTTCACCGTCACCGGCACGGCCAGTGACGACCACGGCGTCACGTCGCTGAGCTACTGGTTCCGCGACGAGAACAACAACTACCTGCAGAACGACGGCACGGTCGCGGCGGTGTTCAACACCTTCCGCGGGGCACCGGACGTCGTGGGCGCGACGTCCGCCACCTGGTCGTACGACGTGACCCTGCCGCACGAGGGTGTGTGGCGGGCCAGCGCGACCGCGACCGACACGGCGGGACAGGCGGACCTCCGGAGCGCCACGCGGGACATCACGGTGAACTCCAACGCCGTCGCGCCGAGCGTCACGATCACCCAGCCCGTCGCGATGACCCCGCCGTTCACGGTGCCGAACGTCGTGGTGGCTCCGGGCTCACCGATGACGTTCTCCGGCACGGCGTCCGACGACCAGCAGCTGAAGAACGTCGAGATCACCCTCCGCAACAACACGACGCGTGAGACCCTCGGCGCGGACGGCACCTGGGGCGTGAACGTGTCCTCGGGGCGGTTCCGGATCTCGCCGGTCAACATCGGCGCGTCCACGTACAACTGGACGTACACGACGCCGTTCAACCTGAGCGCCGGCACCTACTCGTTCACGGTGCGTGCGACCGACAACGACGACCTGACGACGTCGTCGACGAACCAGGGTCGCCTGACGATCAGCGCACAGGTCCCGGGCGACAACCCGCCGGACGGCCTGCTCACCACTGGTACGGGCACGCTGACCGCCACGGCAGCCGACATCCCGCTCGCCGGTACCGCGACCGACGACTTCGGTGTCGGCAGCGTGCAGCTGACGGTCTTCGACAACGACACGGGCCGGTACCTGCAGCCGAACGGCACCCTGTCGTCCACGTACGCGCAGCTGTTCGGCACGGTGGCCAGCCCCAACGCCACCAGCACGACGTGGAGCTACCCGCTCCACCTGCCCGGCAAGGGCGACTACAGCGTGACCGTGCTCGCCTACGACACGTCGGGTCAGCAGGACTCGTCCACGACGGGTGCCACCGTCCGCTACAAGTACTACCCCGGTGACGCGGCGCCGACGTTCGAGGCAGCGCTCGGCCAGCCCGTGGACGGCTCGGCCTTCACCGAGGGCAAGATCGTGGTCACGGGGCGGGCGATCGACGACCTGAGCATCGCCCGGGTCGAGGTCGGCGTCATGAACTCCCTCGGGCAGTACATGAGCTCGGCGGGCACCTTCACGAGCACGACGCCGAGCTGGCGCACGGCCTTCCTGAACAGCCCCGGCAGCCCCGGCTCGAACTTCTCGTACACGACGCCGGTCATCCCCGACGGCACGTACACCGTGTACGTCCGGCCGACCGACAACAACGACCAGGTCGGCGAGCTGCGGACGTCGGTGGGCGTCACGGTGACGCACCCGGCGAACAACCCGCCGGTCGCGAACGCCACGGTGTCGTGCACGCAGAACGTGTGCTCGTTCGACGGCCGCGGGTCGACCGACGAGAACGTGTCCGCGCTGACGTACTCGTGGAGCTACGGCACGACGTCGACGGGTGTCAGCATGGGCACGGGTTCCGGCCCGGTCCCGGTCAAGACCTTCACGGCTGCTGGCACGTTCGCGGTGACGCTGACGGTCAAGGACGAGTGGGGCTCGACCGCGACGACCACGCTCTCGGTACCGATCACGGAGCCGTCGGGCAACGTCGCACCCGTTCCGACGCTGGCGTTCAACTGCATCGCCCTGGCCTGCGGCACGAGCAGCGCGGGCACGACTGACCCGAACACCGGTGACACGATCAGCTACTCGTGGAGCTGGGACGACGGTTCGCTACCGACCACCGGTGCCTCGGCGTCGCACACCTACCTCACCACCGGCACGTACGTCATCTCACTGACGGCGACCGACGGCTGGGGCAAGGCGGCGACGACCACGAAGACGGTGGTGCTCACCGAGCCGGCGGGCAACCGGGCGCCGACCGTGGTGTTCTCACCGACCTGCACCGGGTTGGTCTGCGTCATGAGCAGCGCCGGAACCGTCGACCCGGACGGTGACGCGATCACGTACTCGTGGGACTGGGGGGACGGCACGGCCGTGAGCACGACCGCGTCCCCGTCGCACACGTACGCGACAGCCGGAACCCGGACCATCACCCTCACGGTTCGTGACGGCTGGGGCCGGACCGCCGTGACCACGCGGCAGGTGACGGTCGGCTGAGTGCGGCTGACCGGGTTCCTGGAAGCGACGGGCCCGCCCCTGGCAGGGGGCGGGCCCGTCTCGCCCGTCGGTGGTCCGGTCTCGTCCGGCGCCGGTCGCGCGCGTGGGGACGTGTCCGGATGTGGGCGGTTCTTCCGTTCCGGCCGCCGATGTGGTTACGATCCCCCGCGAGGCGTCGTGATCGCGTCATCCAGGTCGCAGCGAGCCTCCCGCCGAGTCGTCGGCCGCTGCCACTGTCGACGAGCCGGGGACCCACAGGTACCTCGGGGTGAATCGGCCGGTGCGTCGGCTGCCGACGACGTCCCCGCCGTAGGGCCCGCTTCCACGGCCCGAACCCGTCAGCTCACCCGGTAGGCGGACGATGGAAGAGGAGCTTCTCCCCATGTCCGGAGTCCCTATCCCCGCGCGCCCTCGTGGCCGTCACCGGTTGGTGTCGACCGCCGCGCGCCGACTCACGCTCCTGCTCACCACGGCGGCCGTCCTGGTCGGGTCCGGCACGCTCGTCGCCCACCAGACGCAGTCGGCGTCCGCCGCCACGACCACGACCACGACCACGACCACGACCAAGCCCATCGTGTTCGGCGCCTCCGGCGGCGACCAGGTCGCGAAGCTGAGCACCAACATCGGTGCGCCGCTGGGCAAGCACGTCTACGCCAAGCTCAACGGTCCCGTGCTCGACGGCCGGATGATCAACATCGCCACGAACGTGCCGTGGCGGACCGTGGCCTCGGCGAAGGCCGGCTCGGCCACCTACAACGACCTGGTGCGCTGGGCGGACACGCTCAAGCAGCGTCAGGGCCCGATCCTTGTCGCCTTCTCGCACGAGCCGGAAGGCAAGTCCTCGGCCCGGGAGAAGCTCGGCACCGCTGCGGAGTTCATCGCTGCGTGGCGCAAGGTGCACGACGTCTTCCAGGCCCGAGGCGTGCGGAACGTCGAGTACACGTGGACGATGACCTCGAACGCGTTCCGGGTGAAGCCGGGCGACGCACGCTACGCGCCGAAGTGGTACCCGGGCGACGCCTACGTGGACAACGTGGCCACTGCTGCCTACAACTGGTACACGTGCGGTGAGGGCAACGGTCAGTGGCTGTCCCTGCAGAACCGCGCGGCTGCCCCGCTCGCCTTCGCCAAGGCGCACAAGAAGGGCTACGTCCTGGCGGAGTGGGCTAGCCAGAAGGACGCCCGACGGGCCCAGTGGCTGAAGGACGCTCGCTCCTTCATGCTCGCCAACGCCTCATCGATCCGCGGTGCCTTCTACTACCAGAGCCCCACGCCGCGGCCCGGCTGCTCCTGGATGCTGACGACGAGTGCCGAGTTCACGGCCTTCGGCCAGATGGCCAAGGACCGCACGGACTTCGGCGGCTGACGCACGGCCCGTCCCGCGGACGGAGCCGGCCCCCGGTGCCGGCTCCGTCCGCGCAGGACGGGTCTCGCTCAGCCCTTCTCGATCTTCACGTAGTCGATGTCCCCGCCGAAGTAGTCACAGGTGATCTTGATCTGGTCGCAGTTCGGCTTGCCGCCGATGGTGAGCGCGACCTTGTTGTCGATCGTGCCCGTCTGCCCGTTCTTGCGACCGACGCGGACGCCGTCGACGTAGAACGTCGTCGACGTCGGTGTGTGCTCGCAGCGCAGCACGTGCCAGTTCCCGTCGTTGATCGGAGACTTGGCGCCGGCGCCCACACGGCCGAGCGGGCCCTTGAAGTAGCACGACGGCCGGCCCTTGGGCAGCTGGATCTTGAACTGCCCGCCCCGGGCCGTCGACTGACCCTTCTGGATGAGGTTGCCGAACTTGTTCGTCGTCCGGTACCGGATCTCGATCGCGTAGAAACTGGCGTCGCCCGGGTCCAGGAACGGTGCGTCAGGCACTGTCACCAGGTGCTCGGGGTCTGCCGGCGGCGTGTTCGGCTGCAGCCGCGGGAAGCGGTAGCCGGTGGCGCCGTCGTAGGTGACTCCGGTCGTCACGTGGCCGCCGATGCTCCCGTTGAGGCCCGCGGACCCGCTGTCCACCATGACCTTCGCGCCGGGGCCCTCGTCCATCTGCCACAGCGCCACCGTGGACCCGGGCGGTGCCGAGACCGCGGCGGCCGGAAGGCTCAAGCCCAGCATGCTCGCCGCGGCCACACCGAGGACTGCAGCTCGTCGTCCCCTCATCTGACCCTCCTCAGGTCCGGTGGATCCCCTCGTTGGCAACCGACAGTAGGCTGCCGAACGGGCCATCGCAGCCAAACGGGGAAGTCGATCACGGCCGGTGATCAGCGACGGGCGAGGAGGCCCTCGACCACCGTCTCGAAGCGACGCACCGTGTCCAGGACCCGCTGCCGGTCGGCGGAGGCGTCGAGCCCTTGACCTCGGGGTTCGTCGAGCAGGAGCTCGATCTCCCGGCGCAGCGTCGGCAGGTCGTCCACCGGCCTGATCGAGCCCGTCGTCGCGAAGCGCGCGACGAAGCGCTGCTGGTGACCGTCCACGTGCTCGCCCCTGGAAGGGTCGCGAGCCACGACCAGCGGCAGGAGCCCGGCCGCGCGGACGTCGCTGATGAGGCCCGGGCCCCCGTGGCAGATCGCTACGTGCGCGGCGGCCAGCTCGTGCGCCAGCTCGTCCTTGCCCAGGTAGGCGACCGCGCCGGCCGTCGCGGGCGGTCGGGTGGCGCCGTGCTGCACCAGGACACGGACTCCCGGCCGGGACGACGCGACGTCGTCGCACCACCGGACCAGCCGGTCGAACGGGTGGTGGTCGGTGCCGAGCAGACAGAGCACGAGTGGGCGCGCGTCGGTCACAGCAGCGGCCCGATCACGACGCTGTCGCGGTACAGCGACTGCTGCTCGTCCCACTGCACGCACATGGCGGAGGCGAAGGGCCGGCACAGGCGGCCGGTCAGCGTGGCGCTGTCGATGCGGTCGAAGACCTCGACGTAGACGGTGACGGCCCCGAACAGGCGTCCCAGCACGAAGAACGGCAGCGCGACCCCCGCTCCCGTCGACACGACGACCTCCGGCCGCTCGCGGCGCAGCACTCGCCAGGCGAGGACGGCGTTGCGCACCAGGTTGAGGACGTGACGCGTCGTGGGGTGGTAGGCCCACGTGCTCGACTCGTCCGCCAGCAGGGACGTCGCGTCGGGTGTGTCGAAGGTGACCCAGTGGCGATCGTGCTGCTCCCACCAGTCGCGCAGCGCCCAGAGCTGGGTGAGGTGACCACCGCTGGAGCCGACCAGAAGCACGCGGCGTGCCATCCGGCTCTCCCTCCGGTGCTGGTGGTCTCGACGGGCGACGGTCCGGCGACGGCTCGAGGCGGCACCGTGCCACCGGTGGTCATGGCCGTGACCCGTCGCGCCATCCTAGGGTGCGGGCGGCCGACGGCGCGGCCGTCTGACCAATCGTCCCCCGTGCTGGCGGGCCCGTGCGTATCGTGGCATTCCGAAAGCCGGGGAGGGAGGCTCACGTGGCCCGACGAGGTCCGCGCTGGCGAGCTCTCGCCTCCGTCGGCGTGGCCTGCGTCGCCGTGCTGGTGACGGCCTGCTCGGGCCCCGCGTCACGCCCGACCGGTCACGTCTCGGCGCCCGCGAGCGGCCCGGGCTGCAGCCTCAGCGCGAAGGCCGTCCCGTCCTGCGGCGTCCTGTGGGGTGTGTCCACCCGGCCGCCCACGGTCGACACCCTGCACGCGCTGGAGCAGAAGCTCGGACGCCCCTTCGACCTGGTGTACCGCTACCACGACGTGAACGACCCGGTGCCGGACGCTGACGAGCGCGAGCTCGTGTCCGAGGGAAGGCTCCTGCACATCGCGATCGCTGCGCGTGACTTCGCGCAGGGGACGCGCGGCTCGGTGACGTGGCGCGACGTGGCGGCAGGCCGTTACGACACCACGTTGAGCGCCCAGGCGCGGGGGATCGCCTCGCTGCGCGTCCCGGTCTTCGTCACCTTCGAGCAGGAGGCCAACCAGCGCAAGAAGCTCGACGTCGTGGGCACACCTGCGGACTTCAAGGCAGCCTGGCGGCACCTGCACGAGCTGTACGTCGCTGCTGGTGCGACCAACGCCGTGTGGACCTGGGTGATGACCGGGGCCGAGGACAACCTCGACCGGGCGCTCGCCCTCTGGCCGGGCAACGACGTCGTCGACTGGATCAGCTGGAACGTCTACAACCAGTCCGGCTGCAACGGGGGAACCGTCGACCCGCGCAAGTTCGTCTCCTTCTCCGAGAAGCTGAGGGTCTTCTACGACTTCGTGCACGGCGCGGCAGCCGCCCACGGCGTCGACGCCGACAAGCCGATGATGGTCAGCGAGGCGGGGTCGGTGCAGTACCCCACCCAGCTCGACCTGACGGCCGGCTGGTACGCCAGCATCCCGCAGGTGCTGCGGCAGTACCCGCAGATCAAGGCGGTGGCGCTGTGGGACAGCGCGACGAGCACCTGCAACTACGACTTCGACGGCGTGGAGCCGGTGCTGGCGGCAGTCCGGCAGGCCGGGCGGGACCCCTGGATCGACGTCCGGGGGGCCGTGCGGCCGCACGGCTGATGAACTTCCGAGGGATTGGACGATTCGCCGGATCTGGGTGCCGGCGGTGTGTGAGCATGGCTCAGGTCGTGCCGAGCAAAAGGGGACTGCAGATGAACAGCCGTCGGACCCTCGCCTGCATGGCGGTCGTGACAGCACTGAGCATCGTCCAGGTGGCCCCCGCGTTCGCCGACACGTCGTCGTCCGGCGCACCGACCAGTCAGTCCGCCGCGGCGGGCGCCGCGTCGACCGGTGTGGACCCTTCGAAGACCGACGCTCCCGCGGCTGAGGCACCCAAGGCTGAGGCACCGAAGGCTGACGCGCCGAAGGCTGACGCGCCGAAGGCTGACGCGCCGAAGGCTGACGCGCCGAAGGCTGAGGCACCCAAGGCTGACGCGCCGACGGTTCCGGCGACCGCGAGCGCTGCTCCCGCGAAGGAGACCACGAGCTCCGGGACGTCGGCCGCGGCACCGGCGGCCACGGCGTCGAGCGGCGCGTTGCGCACGACGTCGGTCGTGGGCGCGTCCGCCGTGGTCGCGGCTGAGGCCGAGCCGGCCGCTCCGCTGGCCGTGACGGTGACCGGCACGGTGGTCGACGTCAACGGCTCTGGCCGCACCGATGCCGGTGACGGGGTCGACCTCGTCGCCACGGTCACGAACGCCGGTCCGGACTCGGTGCAGGCGCTCACGGTCACGACCGACGGAGGCGCCAGCTTCACCTGCCCCGTCGTCGTCGTCGCGCCCGGCACGCCGGAAGCGTGCACTCTGCGACACCCGCTCACCCAGGCGGACGTCGACGCAGGCCGTCTGGTCGTTCTCGTCACGGCGTCCGGCACCGTGGCTGGCAGCGGCACGCCGGTCACGTCCGCCGCGGTGACGTCCTCGACGCCCGTGACGGCTGCCTCCGGTCTCGCGGTCAAGCAGACCATCACCCAGCGCACGGACGGCGACAAGGACGGGCGGCTGGACGCCGGCGACCAGGTGGACGTCCGGATCACCGTCACGAACACGGGCGCTCTCACGCTGCGCGGGCTCACCGTCTCGGACGCGCTCCTGTCCCGCCTCGGTGTGAAGCTCACCTGCGGGGCGACCCAGCTCGCCCCCGGTGCCTCCGCGACGTGCACGTCGGCGCGTTTCGCGGTGACCGACGCGCAGGCGAAGGCCGGCACGCTGCGCAACCAGGCGACGGCGTCGGCGACGACGCTGGCCGGCGCGACGGTGACGAGCGCCACCAGCACCGCGTCCGTGCCGGTGCAGGTACCGGCTGCCCGGCCGCAGAAGCCGACCAAGCCGTCGACGTCACCGTCCGGCAGCACCGCCGTCGCCCACCTGCACCTGACGCAGTGGGTCGCCCGCGTGGCGGACCGCAACCAGGACGGGACGATCGACGCCGGCGACCTCCTCACGTTCGCCTTCCGGGCCACCAACACGGGCACCCTGACGCTGACTCACGTGCAGGTCGTGGACCGACGGCTGAGCCGGATGGGCGCCGGTGTGTACTGCCCGGTCTCGACCCTGGCCCCGGGTGCGTCGGTCGTCTGCATGTCCGCCCCCGTCGCGGTCACCAAGTGGCAGGCGGCCAAGGGCTTCGGCCGTAACTTCGCCTACGCCACTGGTCGCACGCCGAGCGGTGCGACGGTCCGCAGCAACTCGTCCGTGACCACGGTCGGGACGACGGTCCGTTCGGCCGCGGCCTCCGCGTCGGCTCTGCCTCGTACCGGTGCCGATCCTCGTGAGCCGGTGCTGCTGGCGCTCGCCCTGCTGCTCGGCGGCGTGACGCTGACCGTGCTGAGCCGTCGCGCCACGTGCACTGCGGCTGCGCCGAGCCCCGCCGCCGACTGAGCAGGTGGGCGAGCCCCGCTGGGGGTGGCCCGTCGCGACGTGCAGCGTCGCGGTCAGGACAGGCGCAGCCGCACGGACTCCAGACGGCGCAGCGTCGGTCCGGCGAGGTCGCTCAGCAGCTCGAGCTCGTGCTCGTCGACCGTCGCTCGCCAGGCGGTGGCCACCTGCTCGGGTCTGCGGTCCAGCCGGTGCAGCGCCCCGTCGTCGGCGCCCGCCGCCACGTCGTGGTCGGGTGGCAGCGTGCCGGCGGCCTCGTCGTGGGCCTCGGCGGGCCTGCGGGCGGACGTGCCGCCGCCGGACGACGCCGTCGGGGGGACCTCTGCACGGCTCAGTCCCAGGGCCCGGAACAGCGTGCCCATGGCGGCGGTGCCGCCGGACGCGAGCTCCGCGTGGTCGACGACGACCGCCCCGGGCACTGTCAGCGCGGCGTCGAGTGCCAGCTCGTTGAGGTTCGACCAGAACCAGGCCATGCCCGTGACCAGGTCCGCGTTCGCCGCTGGTGCTGCCGTTGCGCGCGCGTTGCCGTTCAGCGCTGCGGCCACCTCCGCCACGTCCGGCTGCCATCCCATGCGCCGGTAGCTCGACAGCACGGCGGCCGGGTGCCGGTACACCAGGACCGGCACCGCCGCGGTGACCCGGGCGACCGTGTCGATGGAGAGCACGGCGTACGGGTCCTTGACGACGAGCCGCGTGCCCGGCGCGGCAGCGCGCCACTGGCGGTGCCCGTAGCGTCCGTAGACCTTCGGCGCGAGCCCACGGTAGGCACGGCGGAGCGCCCGTACCTGCGCCGGCGTCGGGTCCGACAGCCACACCCAGCTGTCGAGCGTGCCGCCGAGCTTGTACTGGCGACCGTTGGGGTTCATGGGCTCGCGACCCGTGAGAGCGCACCCTGGCGCGCTCGCGAGCTGCTGCGCCAGCCACGTGGTGCCGGAGCGAGGCGCCCCGGTGACGAGGAGCGGCCGTGGGCGGCCCCAGGACGTCGGCACGTCAGGGCTCCGGGGTCAGGGCGGGAGCGCTGCGGCGCGTGGCCGACCGTCGCGCCAGTGCCGGCAGCCCGTGTCGACGACGGACGACGATCCACGCGACCGGGGCGACGACGAGGAACACCGTCAGGACGATGACCGTGTGCTGGTTGGACAGCTCGAGCAGCTTCAGGGCCGACGCCAGGAGCACGAACGCCAGTGCGCGGCGCACGAGGCCGCCCGGGGCCCGCGACGACAGCTGCGCCCCGACCCAGACGCCCGGCACAGAGCCGAGGAGCAACGAGGTCGTCAGGCTGAGCTGGAAGTCGCCGAACAGGATGTGCCCGAGCGCGGCCGAGGCGACCAGCGGCACCGCCTGCAGGAGGTCCGTACCGACCAGCTGGCTCGCCTTCAGCTGGGGGTAGAGCGCCATCAGGGCGATGATGATGAGCGAGCCCGACCCGACCGACGTCATGCCGACGATGAGGCCGCCGACGGCTCCGATGATCACCGTGGGCACCGGCCGCATGCGTACCGAAGGCCGGTGCTGGGGCAGGGGAGGGGCAGAACCGTCTCGCCGCCGCGCCCGCTCGATGAGCCGCAGGTAGGCGCGCACGGTGAGGCCGGCGGCCGCGACGACGAGCGCGACGCCGAGCGCTGTCCGGATGATCGACTGCACCTCCTCGCCGTCGCCGAGCGCGCGCGTGATGAGCACGCCGACGAACGCGAAGGGGATGGAGCCGAGGCAGAGCCACTTCACCAGTCCGAGGTGCACGGTGCCGCGGCGCAGGTGTACGAAGGACCCCACCGGCTTCATGACCGCTGCGGCGACCAGGTCGCTGGAGACGGCCGTCAGCGGCGGGATGTTGAAGAACAGCACGAGGACCGGCGTCATCAGCGCACCGCCGCCCATGCCGGTGAGACCGACGACGATGCCGACCCCGAACGAGGCGAAGGCGAGCAGCCAGTCGATGCTCACGGCGCCGCCGCCGGTAGCCAACCGCCGGTCGAGAGCCGCTCGGTGACCTGACGGACCGCCTCGGACGTCGACACGGCTGACGTGTCGATCACGACGTCGGCGTCCTCGGGCGTCTCATAGGGGTCGGAGATGCCCGTGAACTCCGTGATGAGACCCGCGCGAGCCTTGGCGTAGAGGCCTTTCAGGTCCCGTCGCTCGCACTCCTCGAGCGGGGTGCTGACGTGCACGAGCAGGAAGTCGCCGTGCTGCTGGACGAGCTCGCGGACCCGTTGCCGGCTGACGCGGTAAGGGGCGATCGGCGCGCAGATCGCGACCCCGCCGTGCCGGGCCACCTCCGCGGCGACGAACCCGATCCGCTCCACGTTGCGTTCTCTCGACTCGCGGTCGAAGCCGAGGCCCGCGGACAGGAAGGTGCGGACGACGTCGCCGTCGAGCAGCGTGACGGTGCGGCCGGCATCCCTGACGTGCTCCGCCAGTGCGCGTGCGACGGTGGACTTGCCCGAGCCGGACAGGCCGGTGAACATGACCACCAGCCCGCGGTCGGCCGGCGCGGGCCGCCAGCGCCGCAGGTGCTGCAGCGTCTCGGCGTCGTCAGGGTCTGGCTCCGGGCGGTCGGGGCCGTCCAGCGTGGCGATCAGTCGCCTCCACCGGACGGCCGGCTCGTCGTCCCCGTCCGGGTCCAGGTAGTGGAGGTCGGTGCTGCCGAGCCAGCGGGCGAGCAGCGCGGCGACGGCTCGGTCGCTCACCGGGTCGCGCCAGCTCAGCGGGACCACCTTGACGACCGTCGAGGGTGAACCGTCCGCCATCGCGTCCGCGGCTGACGCCAGGACCGCCGGGGGAACGTCCGCCGTGCCTACCGGACCTGACGGCACGAGGACGAGCAGCCGTGCGCCGGCGCCGACCTGCCGGCGCCAGCTGCGTGCCTCCTCACCGACGGGGAGCCGTCGCAGCAGCACCACCGTCGCGTCCGCGTAGGCACCGCAGTCCCCTGCCGTGAGCACGTCCGCCCGCCGCAAGCCGGCCTCGCGAGGCCGCAGGGGCTCCACCCGGCCGTGCACGGGCAGCGCCACGTCGGCCGCCTGAGGCCGGCCATCGGCCTGCTCTGCGTCGCCGGCGCTCGGCTCGTCGTCGACGACGGTGATCCGGGCGAACGGCGTGAACTCCTCGTCACGCAGCACGGCTGCACCTGCCGCGCGCACGTCGTCGGCGACGTCCCGTGGCAGTGACACGGAGACCCGAGCCCCGCCGCCCGCCGGCCGGGTGCCCCGTACCGGGCCGCCCAGGAGCTGGCCGTCCGGAAGCACGCCGAGCAGCGCCAGCTCGACGTCGGGAACGACGTGCGAGGTGACCCCGACATCCGGAAGCGTGGTGGTGGTACCGCTGATGACGGGCCCCCTTGGCCTGGTTCGGACTGCGTCGGCAGGTTATCCAACGCTTGCCTTGTCCGGTGTCGACTTCCGCGGATTCGTTGGAATCGCTCGACTTTGGCGTTCACCCGACAGGACGAGTGTGGAGCGAGCACGATGTCCTCAGTCACCGAACGGAGCACCGTCATGAGCGCCTCTTCCCTGCGTCGGGCACGGGCCGTCCGGGCCTGCGCGGTCGCCGTCCTCACGCTGGCCCTCGGGCTGGCGTGGTCCGTCGTCAGCCCTGCCTATGCGGCCGGTGGCTCCGCCTGGACGGTGGGCCTGGGGTCGGACGGCCAGCTCGGGGACGGCGGGACGACGTCGCGCCGCACGTTCGGGCCCGTCGACGCGTTGACCGACGTGGCGCAGGTGGCGGGTGGTCGCGAGCACGTGCTGGCCCTGGACGGCACCGGACGCGTCTGGTCCTGGGGTGACGGGTCGAAGGGCGCGACCGGGACCGGGTCACTGACCGACGTCCGGACGCCGACGGTGGTCCCCGGCCTTCCCCGTGCGACGCAGGTGGCCACGGGGCACTACCACTCGCTGGCGCTCCTGGCGGACGGCACGGTGCGCGCCTGGGGCATGAACTCGCTGGGCCAGCTGGGGGACGGCACGACGAAGCGCCGTTCGTCCCCGGTCGCGGTGCTCGGTCTCAGCGGTGTGCTGTCGGTGTCCGGGGGTCGGGACGCGAGCTACGCGGTCCGCAGCGACCACACCGTCATGGCCTGGGGTGGCGGGGCCTACGGCGAGCTGGGCAACGGCACGACCACGACCCGTCAGCTCACCCCTGTCCACGTCCCCAGCCTCAGCGGCGTGGTGCAGGTCGCAGCCGGACGCAATCACGCCATCGCCCTGATGGCGGACGGCACGCTGCGGGCGTGGGGGCTCAACAGCTCCGGACAGCTCGGCGACGGTACGCGGACGTCTCGGACGACGCCGGTGGCGGTCCGTGGTGTGACGAACGCCGTGCAGGTGAGCGCGGGAGCGCTGCACTCGGTCGCGCTGCTCGCCGACGGCACGGTGCTCACCTGGGGCGAGGGCAGCCGGGGTCAGCTCGGCTCGGGCTCCAAGGCCGACCGGCTCGTCCCGGCCGCCGTCGCCGGCGTGCCGGCTGGGGCGCGGATCGGGACCGGGCGCGACCACACGCTGGTTGCCACGCGCACCGGACAGCTCTGGGACTGGGGCATGAACGACACCGGGCAGCTCGGCGACGGGACGACCACCACCCGGCTGCGGCCGGTGCAGGTAGCCGGCATCTCGAACGCCGTGGAGGCCGGTGGCGGGCGGGGCTACACAGTGCTCCTGCGTGCCGGCTGACGGCTCGTCCCAGCGGCTCGGGACCGTGTCGCGCTGCCCGACGTATCAGCAGCCCGCTGATGTATCATGACGGAGAGTAGTGGTTGCGGGTCAATCGGACCGTTCCTGCCCGCGCTGTCGTGACCTTGGGTAATCATGGCCGCGTTCACGACTCCGCAACCGCGAGGAACCGGCCATGCGCCAGCTGCGACACGTACTGATCGTCCTGCTCACCACGCTCGCCTGCCTGCTCGGCGTGACCTCGGCCTACGCCGTCCAGTCGCCGCAGGCCAGCGTCGTGGCGGACCGGGCGGTGAGCTGGACACCGGCGATCGACGACGGCGCGGTCCAGGCGATCGTCCAGGCCGGCGACACGATCGTGGTGGGCGGCACGTTCACCACGGTGACTCCCTCGTCCGGCGGGACGACCGTGTCGCGCCCCTACGTCCTGGCGTTCAGCGCCACGACCGGCCAGATCCGTACCGGGTTCCAGCCCGTCCTCGACGGCGCCGTCAACGCGCTGGTCGCCTCGCCCGATGGCCAGTCCGTGTACGTCGGCGGCTCCTTCGGCTACGTGAACGGCGAGCGCGCCAAGGGCGTCGTCCAGCTCTCTCTCGCTGACGGCTCTCGAGTCACGAGCTTCCGGACGCCGGCCATGAACGGCGTGGTGACCGACCTGCGGCTGTCGAAGGGACGACTGTGGCTCGGCGGCAGCTTCTCGCGCCTGGCCGGGCACGACCAGGCGGCGATCGGCACGGTGAACGCGACCACCGGCGCGTACGACCCGTTCTTCTCGCTCACCGTCGCGGGCACCCACAACGGCGGACGCACCAGCCTCCAGAAGTTCGACGTGACCCCCGACGGCTCGAAGCTGCTCGCCATCGGCAACTTCACCACCGTCGGCGGTCAGACTCGCCACCAGGTGGTGCTGCTCGACCTCACCGGGGCGACCGCCGCGGTGGGCGCCTGGAACACCCAGTTCTTCACGTACACCGGCTGCGCTCGCGTGTTCGACAGCTACATGCGCGACCTCGACATCTCGCCCGACGGCACGTACGCCGTCATCTCGACGACCGGCGCCTACCACGGCTACACGAGCCCCTGCGACAGCACGACGCGCTGGGAGCTCGGCGTCACCGGCACCAACCTCAGCCCGACCTGGACGGACTACACCGGTGGTGACACCACCTACGCCGTCGCGGTGACCGGGACGGCGGTGTACGTCGGGGGCCACTTCCGCTGGCAGAACAACGCGTACGCAGGTGACCGCGCAGGCCAGGGTGCCGTCGCCCGTGAAGGCATCGCGGCGCTCGACCCGGCGAGCGGCCTGCCGCTCGCCTGGAACCCGGGGCGTGCCCGTGGCGTCGGCGTCTTCGACATGCTCGCCACGCCGGCGGGCCTGTGGGTCGGTAGCGACACCGACCGCATCGGCGGCTGGACCAAGCACCCGAAGATCGCCTTCTTCCCGCTGGCCGGCGGGTACGACGTCCCGTCGACCGCCACGCAGTCCTTGCCCGGCACGGTGGCTCTCGCCGGTAACGCCGACGGCGTCCCGGCGGACGGCGTCGCGACGGTGGCGTTCGACGGGGCGGAGGTGACCGGTTCGGGCGCGGCCGTCAACGGCGGCGGCATCAGCTGGAGCCAGTCGCGCGGCGCCGTGATGATCGGCGACACGCTGTACACCGGCTGGTCCGACGGCAACCTCTACGGCCGCACGTTCGACGGCACCACCTTCGGGCCGGCGACGAACGTCGACGGCATGGACCAGCTGGTCCGGCTCACCGACTTCCACAACCAGGTGCCCAGCATCACGGCCATGTTCTTCGACTCGGGCCGGCTGTACTACGCGCTCGCCGGCGACCCGGCGTTGTACTACCGGGGGTTCACGCCGTCCACCAAGGTCGTGGGCGCGGTCGCGCAGAAGGCGACGAACACCTCCGGCATCACCTTCGGCAACGTCTCGGCGATGCTCCTCTCGGGTGGCCGGCTCTACGTCGGTGACCGCACCAGCGGGACCCTGCGGGCCGTCAGCTTCTCGGACGGCGTCGTCACCGGCTCCCCGGTGACCGTCAGCGGGCCGGGGGTCGACGGGCAGGTGTGGAAGGGTCGCAGCATCTTCATCGCGCCGACGGTGCCGAACGTGGCGCCCGTCGCCTCGTTCAGCGCCCACTGCGACGTGCTGACCTGCACGTTCGACAGCGCCGGGTCGCACGACGCGGACGGCAGCATCGCCGCCTACTCCTGGTCGTTCGGCGACGGGCAGTCGAGCACGGCAGCCGACCCGGTCCACACCTTCGCGAACGGCGGCCAGTACACCGTCACCCTGACGGTCAAGGACGACCGCGGCGCCACGACGTCCACCGGCCAGGCGATCACGGTCAATGACGGCACCGCCGCGCAGGTGGGCTTTGTCGGTGCGGCGTCGGCCAACGCGAACGCCAGGTCCGTGAGCGTGTCCGTCCCGAGTGGCACGGCAGCCGGCGACACCCTGCTGCTCGTCGCCAGCAGCGCCAGCGACACGGTGACGCTGACGGCTCCTGCGGGGTGGACGGCGGTGTCGTCGCTGGACGACGGTGGCCTGCAGACCGCGGTGTGGCAGCGGACGGCGACGGCCACTGACAGCGGTGCCGAGCTGGCGGTCAGCTCGTCTTCTCGCGCCAAGACGAACGTGACGCTCGCGGTGTACTCCGGGGTGACGGCCGACTCGCCGGCGCTCGTCACGGCGACCGCCGAGTCGGTGAAGCGTGCGTCGCACACGACCCCGACGGCCGACTCCACCGTCGCGGGCAGCTGGGTGGTGTCCTACTGGGCGGACGACACCGGCGCGACCACGTCGTGGACGGCGCCGTCCGGCCAGATCGTGCGCGGCACCGAGGCGGGCACCGGCGGGGGCCACATCTCGTCGCTGCTCACGGACGGTCAGGGCGCGTCACCGCTCGGCACCGTCGGTGGTCTGGTGGCGACGGCCGACTCGTCGAACGTCAAGGCCCACATGCTGACGATCCTCCTCGTCCCGGCGTCCTGAGGCGCCGTGGGCAGGGGGGCTCGAGCGCTCAGTCGGGGACCGAGACGACGCAGGCGACATCGGTGCATGTCACGACGAAGTGGTTGACGCCGGGCGCGGTGGTCCGCTTCACTCCAACGGACCAGTGCCCGCGGAGCAACCTCGACCCCTCCGCCACTCTCATGCTGACTCTCCACCTCCGGAACAAGGTCACTCAAGGCAAGGACGACGCAGCATGCTGATGCCGCGGGAGGAGTCCCGCGGGCTGCGACCACGACCACGACCGAGTCGCGCGCGGACGGTGCGGAGGTCGGTGCTGGCCGTCCTTCTCGCCGGGGCGGTGGTCGTCGGTGCCGGTGAGCTGACCGGCGTGATCGACCTGTCGCCCCAGGCTCGGGGCTCGCTCACCGCCACGGTCGACGGCGACGCGTCCCTGGAGTCGCCCCCTGGCGGCTCCAGCGACGAGGGCGGCCCGTCGGCCCGCGCAGAGACGGTCCTGCGCTTCACGGTGCCGTCCCCGCCGAAGGGCTACGTCGTGAGCAACGCTCGCGTCATCCTGCGTCTGGACGCTGCCGCGCGTGCGCGGCTCCGCGCGGCCCAGGGCGGCGGCGCGGCGGGACGCACCGTCCGGTTCGAGGCGCGCACGAGCTCGGGCAGCTACGCGGGTCAGGTCACGTTCGACGCTGGTCAGAGGGACGTCACGCTGGACGTCACCGACGCCGTTCCCGCGGGTGGCGACGTCCAGCTCTCGGTCGTCGTGCCCGTGGCGGTCGAGCCCGTCCGTGGCGCGAAGCACCGGCCGCAGCTCACCCTGAGGTACCAGCGGTCGAAGAACGGCTCCCGTGCCGCTCGTCCCCAGTCGAAGCCCGCGGCGCCGAAGGCCGCCGGAACGGCGACGGGGGTGCGCATCGGCATGTCGGCTCCCCGCGGGCAGTGGGAGGCGCGGCTCGCGCAGACCGGTCCCGTCCAGGCCCGTCGCATCTTCGGGCAGCTCGGCTCACCCTCGTCGACCGTGAAGCTCGCCAGGTCGGAGGTGGCCGCCGGCCGCATGCCCATCCTGTCGTTCAAGGTCCCCGGCAACGACTGGAAGGGCGTCGCGTCCGGCAAGTACGACCGGCAGCTACGCGACCTGACCTCGCAGCTGGCGGCGCTCGGCGGCCCCGTCTTCGTCACGCTGCACCACGAGCCGAGCGGTGACGGCACTCCGGCCAGCTACGCGGCGATGATGCGCCACGCACTCCCGATCCTCGGCGCGCCTGCCTCGGTCGACGCCGGCCCGATCGTGAACGGCTACTGGTGGAGCAAGGGTCCCCAGGGCCTGACGGACGCGGAGATCGCGCAGTGGCTGCCGGCCGACGTGCTGAAGGTCTCGGAGACCGTCGCGGCCGACACGTACCAGGGCGGGACGGCTGCCAACCCGGGTGAGGACGCCGGGGTCAAGATCCGCGGCCTGTCGGCGTGGGCCACCCGCGTCGGCGTGACGAGCCTGGGCATCGGCGAGTACAACGGGCTGAACGCCGCGGCCGTCAAGGCCGCCGGTGACGCCATCCTGGCCGACCCGCGGTTCTCGTTCGCGACGATCTTCAACTCCGACGTGAACAACCGGGCTGCGGTCAGCTGGACCTTGACGGGGGCTCGGCTGCAGGCCTTCCGCGACACGCTGGCTCGGGCAGCCGGCTGAGCCGACAACGCGCCCCAGGGCATGGGTTGCAGCAGCGGCGGGGACCCCAGGGGTCCCCGCCGCTGCTGCGTGAGGTGCGTCAGCCTGGTGCGTCAGCTGATCACTGGAGGGCGAGAGAGGTGCTCAGCGTCGACTTGAACGCGGTCAGCCGGTCACCGGTCAGTGTCCAGTCGACGCCGTCCCGGTTGTTGACGGACGAGTTGAAGACCGCGGCGAAGGCGTAGCGCGGGTCCTTGAGGATCGCGTCACCGGCGGCCTTGATCGAGGCGGCGTCGAGACCGTTGTACTCGCCGATGCCGAGCCGCTTCACGCCCACGCGCGTCGCCCAGGCGGACATCCCAGCGATCTTCACGCCCGCGTTCTCACCGGGCTTGGCGCTCGTGCCGCCCTGGTAGGTGTCGGACGCGACGACCTCGGAGACCTTCAGCACGTCGGCCGGCAGCCACTGCGCGATCTGCGCGTCGGTGTAGCCCTGGGCCCCCTTGCTCCACCAGAAGCCGTTCACGATCGGTCCGGCGTCGACCGAGGCAGGCGCGCCGAGGATGGGCAGCGCGTGGCGCATCATGGCCGCGTAGTTGGCCGGGGTGCCGTCACCGGTGGGCTCGTGGTGCAGCGTGACGAAGACGTGGCCACCGAGGGCCGCCAGGTCTGAGGTCAGCTGACGCAGCTGGGCGTCGTACTTGCCCTGGCCCACACCCGCCCAGTCGTTGTTCGGGACCTTGAAGGACAGGATGGGCTCGCGGCCGGCCGCGACCTCCGACTTCGCGAGCTTCAGGGCGTTCGACGGCGAGCCGAGCTGTCCGAAGATGCGGCGCGCCTGGATGTTGCCCACCTGCTTGAGCCGGGTGTCCCACTCGCTCGCCGGTGTCGACATGCCGATCTTGACCCGGCTGGTCGTCGCCGGCGCCGTCGTGGTCGGGCTGGTGGTGGTCGGTGCCGGGCTGGTCGTCGTGGTCGGCGTCGGGCTGGTCGTCGTGGTCGGCGTCGGCGACGTGGTGACCGGCACCGGACGCGGCTTCGCCGTCGCCGGCTTCGGCTTGTAGGTCACCACGAGCTTCGGGGCGACCTGCGCGCCGGACTCCTTGGCCGACAGCGAGGTGACGCCCTGCGGCACCGACACGGCGAAGCTCACCGTGGTGCCGCTGGCGCCCAGCGACGAGGTGACGTCCAGCGAGACGCCCTTCTGCTGGGCGCCCAGCGAGGCGGTGGCGACCGTGGCGCCCAGAGCGCCCTTCGTGCGGTACGTCACCGACTTCTCGGACCAGTTGCTGGACGCGGCCGCGACGGCGACCTTGGCCGAGGTGGTCCGGTTGACGCGGAGCGAGATCTTCGCGGCGTCGAGGACGTAGCCCGCGGGCACGGCCGGGACCGTGAACTGGACCAGTGCGAGCTTGTCGTTGCGCTTCGCCTTGCTGGCGACGAGCTTCTTGTCCTTGCCGGTCGTCCGGTTCGGGTACGCCGCGTCGACGTACGCGTCCTGGGTGGCCGTCACGGTGGCGACCTTGCTGCTGGCCGGCTCGGCAGCCGTGGCGCCGACGGCCACCGCTCCGCTCCCGACGAGGGCCACGGCCGTGGTCGTGGCGAGGAGGACGTTGGTCCGGCGGCGCATTGGTGCTCCTTGCGAGGGCGCTGAAGTACTGGGCGAGTGATGTGTCGTGTCGGTCACGGGCTTCCTTCACTGCATTCGGACAGAACCGCTCAAACGGACCAGCGGGCATCGCGCAGCGTGAGTCGCTGCTGGGAGCCACTGGAGACCGCGGGCGGCCGGGTCGTCGGAGGGCCCCCTTCGTCGGGGCCAGCTCCGATTCATGCTCGGGTCGAATGCCCGCCGATCACTCACAGTGACGCAGATCGGACATTCCGTACGCAGATGAGTAGATCTGGTCAGTTGTTGACGCGTCAAGAAAATGATCTGTGTCCTTGGCCACCCTCAAGTCGGTGGACCGGCGAGCCGTAGGATTGAGCCGCACCGGACCGCCGCCGCGGCTGCTGGGACCGCCACCTGGCGTCCTGGGCGGGCGCTCGGCGTCGCCGGCCGCTCGTGCTGCCCGCACCCCGGGTTGCGGCCACGAGGTCCCTGACCTGCGACGAAGGACCTGATGAGCCTCACCGGCCTGATCGACGCTGCTGCCGCCGACCCCGCATTCGCCCGCGTCCGTCAGCTCGCCGCCGAACCGACGTCCGCAACCCCACTGCTCGACCTCACCGGTCCTGTCGGCACCTGGTCGACGGTCGTGGCGGCGATCGCCGGCGAGGCCCCTTGCGGGGCCGCGCGCCCGGTGCTCGCCGTGACGGCCACCGGGCGGGAGGCCGCCGAGCTGGCCCAGGGGCTGCGCTGCTTCCTGCCCGAGCAGACGGTGGTGGAGTTCCCGTCCTGGGAGACGCTGCCGCACGAACGGCTCAGCCCCCGCAGCGACACCGTGGGTCGTCGCCTCGCCGTCCTGCGGCGGCTGGCCCACCCAGGCCCCGAGGGAGTGGACGACGGCACCGGGCCGGTGAGCGTGGTCGTGGCGACCGTGCGGTCCCTGATGCAGCCGCTGGTCAAGGGGCTGGGTGAGCTCGAACCGGTCAGCCTCGAGGCCGGTGACGAGATGCCCTTGGACGAGGCCGTCGAGCGGCTCGCCGCGGCCGCCTACGTGCGGACCGACCTCGTCGAGCGACGCGGTGACTTCGCCGTCCGCGGTGGCATCCTCGACGTCTTCCCGCCGACCGAGCAGCACCCGCTGCGCGTCGAGCTCTGGGGGGACACCGTCGAGGAGGTGCGCTGGTTCAGCGTCGCCGACCAGCGCAGCCTCGAGGTCGCCGAGCACGGTCTGTGGGCGCCACCGTGCCGTGAGCTGCTGCTCAGCGACGAGGTGCGCCAGCGGGCGCGCGAGCTCGTGCCGCTGCTCCCCGGCGTCGGCGACATGCTGGAGAAGATCGCCGAGGGCATCGCCGTCGAGGGCATGGAGTCGCTGACCCCGGTGCTCGTCGACGGCATGCAGTCGCTGCTCGACGTGCTGCCGGCCGACAGCCACGTGCTCGTGTGCAACCCGGAGCGCGTCCGCACCCGAGCGCACGACCTGGTGGCGACCAGCGCGGAGTTCCTCGACGCGAGCTGGGCGAACGCCGCGGCCGGCAACGTGACACCGGTCGACCTGCAGCCCGTGCTCGGCACCGGCTCGTACTGGTCGATCGCCGAGCTGCGTGAGCACGCGATCGAGCTCGGCACGCCGTGGTGGACGGTCGGCCCGTTCGGGGTCGGTGACCTCGACGAGCCCGGCGACGACGTCCTGCCCGGTGGCGAGGCGAAGGACGTCGACGGGGCCGCGGCTCTGCGGCTCGGCGCCAAGGAGCCCGACAGCTATCGGGGCGACACCGGCCGCGCCCTCGAGGACCTGCGGGGCTGGGTGCGCGACGGCTGGCGGGTCGTCGTCGTCGCGGAGGGCCCAGGGCTCGCGAAACGCGTCGTGGACGTGCTGGGCGAGCAGGAGCTGCCGGCCCGGCTCGTGACCGACCTCAGCGAGCTGCCGCAGCCCGGCATCGTCCACGTGGGCACCGGATCCATCGGCCACGGGTACGTCGAGGAGGCCGCGCGCGTCGTCGTCCTCACCGAGGCCGACCTCACCGGATCCACCGGCACCGCCAGCACCAAGGACATGCGCCGCATGCCGTCGCGGCGACGCAACATGGTGGACCCGTTGCAGCTCAGGCCCGGCGACTACGTCGTCCACGAGCAGCACGGCGTCGGCCGGTTCGTCGAGATGATGCAGCGCACCGTCGGCGGGGCAACGCGGGAGTACCTGGTGATCGAGTACGCGTCGAGCAAGCGCGGTCAGCCGGCCGACCGCCTCTTCGTGCCGAGCGACTCGCTCGACCAGGTCACCCGCTACGTCGGCGGCGAGGCACCCACCCTCAACCGGCTCGGCGGCTCGGACTGGGCCAAGACCAAAGGACGGGCACGCAAGGCCGTCAAGCAGATCGCCGGCGAGCTCATCCGGCTCTACTCGGCCCGCATGGCGTCACCCGGCTTCGCCTTCAGCGCCGACACGCCCTGGCAGCGCGAGCTCGAGGACGCCTTCGCCTACGTCGAGACGCCCGACCAGGTAGCGAGCATCGACGAGGTCAAGGCCGACATGGAGCGATCCGTCCCGATGGACCGCCTCATCTGCGGGGACGTCGGGTACGGCAAGACGGAGATCGCCGTCCGAGCCGCGTTCAAGGCGGTGCAGGACGGCAAGCAGGTCGCCGTCCTGGTGCCCACGACGCTGCTGGTGCAGCAGCACCTGCAGACCTTCACCGAGCGGTACGCCAACTTCCCCGTGACGGTGCGCGCCCTGTCGCGGTTCCAGAGCGACGCCGAGGCCAAGGCCGTGAAGGAAGGGATCCGCGACGGCAGCATCGACGTCGTCATCGGCACGCACCGGCTCCTGACGTCCGAGGTCCGCTTCAAGGACCTGGGACTGATCGTCGTCGACGAGGAGCAGCGGTTCGGCGTCGAGCACAAGGAGCAGCTCAAGGCCATGCGGACGGCGGTGGACGTGCTCGCCATGAGCGCCACGCCGATCCCACGCACGCTCGAGATGGCAGTCACGGGCATCCGTGAGATGTCGACGCTCGCCACCCCGCCCGAGGAGCGCCACCCGGTGCTCACGTTCGTCGGCGCCTACGACGAGAAGCAGATCGCCGCGGCGATCCGTCGTGAGCTGTTGCGCGAGGGCCAGGTCTTCTACGTCCACAACAAGGTCAGCTCCATCGAGAAGGCCGCGACACGGCTGCGTGAGCTCGTGCCGGAGGCCCGCGTCGCCACCGCGCACGGGCAGATGAGTGAGGGCAAGCTCGAGCAGGTCGTGCTCGACTTCTGGGACTCCAAGTTCGACGTCCTCGTGTGCACGACGATCGTCGAGACGGGCCTGGACATCAGCAACGCCAACACCCTCATCGTCGAGCGTGCTGAGAACTTCGGCCTGTCGCAGCTGCACCAGCTGCGCGGCCGGGTGGGCCGCGGACGGGAGCGTGCCTACGCCTACTTCCTCTACCCGCCGGAGAAGCCGCTCACCGAGACGGCGCACGACCGGCTGCAGACCATCGCGCAGCACACGGACCTCGGGTCCGGGATGCAGGTCGCGATGAAGGATCTCGAGATCCGCGGCGCCGGAAACCTCCTGGGCGGCGAGCAGTCCGGGCACATCGCCGGCGTGGGGTTCGACCTGTACGTCCGGCTGGTCGGCGAGGCGGTCGCCGAGTACCGAGGCGAGGGCGAGGCCGCGCCGGCGGAGATCAAGATCGAGCTGCCGGTCGACGCCCACCTGCCGCACGAGTACGTTCCGGGGGAGCGGCTCCGGCTCGAGGCCTACAAGAAGCTGGCGGCGGCCACCTCGCCGGACGAGGTCGAGGCGATCCGTGCCGAGCTCGTGGACCGGTACGGCGAGCCGCCGCAGCCCGTCGAGAACCTGCTGGAGGTCGCCCGGCTGCGGGTGCGCGCCCGTGAGGCGGGTCTCACCGACATCACGGTGCAGGGCAAGCACATCCGGTTCGCCCCCGTCGAGCTGCGAGAGAGCCAGCAGCTGAGGTTGACCCGGCTGTACCCCGGCACGATGGTCCGGCCGACGCTCCGCGCGATCATGGTGCCGGTCCCCACGACGGCGCGCGTCGGGGGCCGTCCCCTCCGTGACGCCGACGTCCTACGCTGGGCGCGTGAGCTGGTGGACGCCGTGCTGCTCGACAGCGTGGCTGCCGCCGCAGGCGCCGCCACCGGCACCTGACGGCTCGCGCCGCACCGCTCGCCGTGACGGTGGGGCGGAGGCACGATCAGTGACGCACGGACGACCGACCGATCGGAGACACGCGTGAGCCCCCGGACCACCCGCCGGATCGCCGTTGCCGCTCTGGCGGCCACCTTCGCCGGCGGCCTGACCGCCTGCTCGCCCGAGCAGACCGGTGCAGCCGCCACCGTGGGTGGCCGCAGCGTCTCCGTCGCGGACCTCCACGACGCGGTCGAGGGCGTGAAGTCGGGCAACCCCGACCTCGCGCAGGTCGAGGGCCTCGACCGGTACCTGCTGTTCGACCTGATCGCTGCGCCGTACATGCTCCAGGCGGCCAGTGACGCCGGCATGGGCGTCTCGACCGACGAGGCGGCAGCGGCGCTGCCCAAGTCGCACGACCCCGACCCGAGCGCCGTCCGGGCGCTGCAGACGCAGATCGCCTTCCAGAACCTGCGTCAGGCGAACGACATGCAGGCCCTGGAGAAGGTGCGCGACGAGCTCGTGAGGGCCGGCGTCACCGTCAACCCCAGGTTCGGCTCGTTCGACCCCTCGGGCGTCACCGAGGTCAACAAGCCGACCATCGTCGACCACCAGCCCAACTGGCTGTCCCAGACGCCCGCTCCGACGCCGTCGTCCTGACGGGCGGACGAGGCGGCGCGTGGGCCAGGCGGCGCGTGGACCCGGCGGACGAGAGTCGTAGGCGATGAGCGAGGACGCGGTGCCGGCGCCGCCCGCGGCGGAGCCCGACCTGACGCTGCTGCTCACGTCGCCCCGCACGGCTCCCGGCCAGCTCACCAGGAGCGCCTGGCAGGCCCTGGACCGCGCCACGACCGTGCTGTGCTCGGACGTCACCGACCCGCAACCGGCCGCGCTGAGGGACGCCGGCCTCCACGTCAGCGCCGCCGTGGACGTCACCCCGCCGGCGCTCGCCACCACGCTCGTCCAGGGCGCGTCGGAGGGAACGGTGGTCTGGGTCGGTTCACCGGACGGCGACCCCGGCCTCACGGACGCCCTGGCCGCTGAGCTGTCACGGGTCGCGTCCGGCAGGGAGCCGCCGTCCGTGGAGGTGCTGGTCGGCAGCCACGACGTGCCCGGTGCCCGTCTGCTCGACCTCGTCGTCGTCATGGACCGGCTCCGGTCGCCGGGCGGCTGCCCTTGGGACGCTCAGCAGACCCACACCAGCCTCGTGCCGTACCTCGTCGAGGAGGCCTTCGAGGCGGTCGAGGCGGTGGAGACCACCGACCGCACCGCGATGCGCGAGGAGCTGGGCGACGTCCTGCTCCAGGTCGTCTTCCACGCGCGGATCGGGCAGGAGCATCCGGACGACCCGTTCGACATCGACGACGTCGCCGACGGCATCGTGGCCAAGCTCGTGCACCGGCACCCGCACGTGTTCGGTGCGGGTGCCGACGCTCCCGACGCCCCGGACGTCACGGCCGAGTCCGTCGAGACGAGCTGGGAGGTGCTGAAGGCCGCGGAGAAGGCGCGCGCCAGCGTGCTCGACGGCGTCCCCGCAGCGCTCCCGGCGCTCGCTCGCGCCGACAAGGTCGTCGGCCGTGTCGAACGGGCCGGTCTGGACGTCGACGGCCTGCTGCGCTCCGCGCAGGCGGACGGCGCCGGCACCGACCCCGCGTCCGCCGCCCTGGGGCAGGCGCTGGTCGCGCTCGTCCGTCGCTGCCGCGCCGAGGGCATCGACCCGGAGGCCGTGCTGCGGGAGCAGGTACGGCGGCTGGAGGACGCAGCCCGAGCGGCCGAGGGGTCAGGTCGTGAGTGAGCGGTGGTCGCCCGGCGACGCGCCGCGGCGGTTCGCGGAGACGGCGTCCGCCGCGCTCGACGTGCTGCTCGGGCACGACCCCGTCCAGGCCAGCTGGCTCGGCGACCACCGCTTCGACAGCCGACTGGCCGACTGGTCGGCGTCGGCGGTGGACTCGCACCTGTCCGACCTCTCCGACGCGATCGGTGCCCTCGACGACATCGACGACACCGGTCTGGAGCCGGAGGACGTCGTCGACCTCGAGCTGCTGCGCTCGCGTCTCACAGCCCGCCAGTGGAGCATCGCGGAGCTGGCCGAGCACACCTGGAACCCGTTGGTGCACCTGCCGGGTGACGCGATCTACAGCTTGCTCGCCCGACCGGCCGACGACCCGGCGCAGCGAGCGCAGGACCTGGTCGCCCGGCTGCACGACGTCCCTGGCTCGCTGGCGTCGGCACGTGCGCTGCTCCGGGCCATGCCTGCCGTGCACGTCGAGACCGCGGTGGTGCAGGCCCGCGGGGCGATCGCGCTCCTGGGCGGCGAGGTCGACGCGCTCGTCGACCGGGTGCCTGAGGCCGCAGCCGCCGTAGACGACGCCAGGAGCGTTGCGGCGCAAGCACTCGAGGAGCACGCGCGGTGGCTCGCGGACCAGGTGGCCCTCGCGGACGGCGACCCGCGGCTGGGGGACCGCCGGTTCGCCGCCGCGCTCTGGTCCACCCTCGGCACGGAGACCGGCCCGGACGCGCTGCTGACCCGCGCCGAGAGCCACCTCATGGAGCTGGAGGAGCGGATCGCCGAGACGGCGGCCGCGGTCGCCTCGCACCTCGGGGTGAGCGGGTCCTCCGACGACCCGGGCGACCTGGTCCGTGCGGTCCTCGGCGCCGTGGCCGGCTCGGCGCCCGTCACGGACTCCGACGTCCTTCAGCGCTGCGCCGGGCACCTGCAGGCCATGACGCACGTCGTCCGTGAGCAGCAGCTGGTGAGCGTCCCGCACGGCTTGGTAGAGGCCGTCCGGGTGATCGAGATGCCGGAGGTCCGTCGCGGTGTCGCCGTGGCCTACTGCGACCCACCGGGGGCGCTCGAGCCGGACGGCCCGACCGGTCCACCGGCCACGTTCTTCGCGGTGTCGCCGACCCCGGCGGAGTGGTCGCACGACCGGGTGCGGTCGTTCTACCGCGAGTACAACGACCACATGCTGCGCAACCTCACCGTGCACGAGGCGATGCCCGGCCACGTGCTGCAGCTCGCGCACGCCCGCTCCTTCCGCGGCTCGACGCCCGTGCGTGCGGCGCTGTGGAGCGGCACCTTCGTGGAGGGCTGGGCGGTGTACGCCGAGCAGCTGGTCGCCGACGCGTCGGAGAGGCGGGATCCCGCCGGTCTGCCCCTGCGCCTGCAGCAGCTCAAGATGCAGCTGCGGTGCACCATCAACGCCATCCTCGACGTGCGGGTGCACACCCGCGGCATGACGGAGGCCGAGGCGATGCGGCTCATGACCCAGCGCGGGCACCAGGAGGACGGCGAAGCGGCCGGGAAGTGGCGCCGCGCCCTGCTGTCGCACGCGCAGCTCTCCACGTACTTCGTCGGTCACGGCGAGGTGAGCGCCCTCGTCGACGACCTCGCGACCGCTCGACCGCAGCTGAGCCGCCGCCAGGTGCACGACGAGGTCCTGGCCCACGGGTCGCCGTCCCCCCGCCTGCTGCGCACGCTGCTCGACCTGTCCTGACTCCGGCGGCCGTCTCGGCGGCAGGTCGCTCCCGTCGCATCGGGACGGCGACGGTTAGGCTCTCGGGTGATGCCCGTCCGCCCTCAGTAGTGATCCGAGAAGGAGCCCCATGGCCAGCATCGACGCCGTCGGCGCGCGCGAGATCCTCGACTCCCGAGGCAACCCGACGGTCGAGGTGGAGGTGGCGCTGGACGACGGCACCATGGCGCGTGCGGCCGTCCCCTCGGGTGCGTCCACCGGTGCCTTCGAGGCGGTCGAACGGCGCGACGGCGACAGCAAGCGCTACGGCGGCAAGGGCGTCGAGAAGGCCGTGCTGGCGGTGCTCGACGACATCGGGCCGCACGTGCTCGGGCTGGAGGCGAGCGAGCAGCGCATCGTCGACCAGGCGATGATCGACCTGGACGGCACGGACAACAAGGGCAAGCTCGGTGCCAACGCGATCCTCGGTGTCTCGCTCGCGGTGGCGAAGGCCGCGGCCGACTCTGCCGACCTGCCGCTCTTCCGCTACCTGGGCGGCCCGAACGCGCATCTGCTTCCGGTGCCGACGATGAACATCCTCAACGGCGGCGCGCACGCCGACACCGGCGTCGACATCCAGGAGTTCATGATCGCGCCGATCGGCGCGTCGACGTTCTCGGAGGCGTTGCGCTGGGGCGCCGAGACATACCACGCGCTCAAGAGCGTGCTGAAGGAACGGGGCCTCGCGACCGGCCTGGGCGACGAGGGCGGCTTCGCCGCCGACCTGCCCACCAACGCGGAGGCGCTCGACCTGATCGGCGTGGCCGTCGAGCGCGCCGGGTTCCGGCTCGGCGACGACATCGCGTTCGCGCTGGACGCTGCTGCGACCGAGTTCTTCACCGACGGCTCGTACCGTTTCGAGGGTGCCGACCGGTCGGCCGAGTGGATGACCGGCTACTACGAGGGCCTGCTGGCCCAGTACCCGCTCGTGTCCATCGAGGACCCGCTCGCCGAGGACGACTGGGACGGCTGGCAGCATCTCGTGCGCTCCGTCGGCGACCGTGTCCAGATCGTGGGCGACGACCTCTTCGTCACCAACCCGACGCGGCTGCAGCGGGGCATCGACTCCGAGGCCGCCAACGCCATGCTGGTGAAGGTCAACCAGATCGGATCGCTCACCGAGACCCTTGACGCGGTGGACCTGGCTCATCGCAACGGTTTCCGATGCATGATGAGCCACCGCTCCGGCGAGACCGAGGACACGACGATCGCCGATCTCGCGGTCGCCACCAACTGCGGCCAGATCAAGACCGGCGCACCGGCGCGCAGCGAGCGCGTCGCCAAGTACAACCAGCTGCTGCGCATCGAGGAGCTGCTGGACGACGCGGCCCGCTACGCCGGGCGTCGGGCGTTCCCTCGCTTCGCCGGTGGTGCTGCGGACGGCGGCGCGAGGAGCTGATGCCGGCGGGTCGACGTCCCTCCTCGGGGCGAAGCAGCACCGGGACCGGTGACCGTCCCGGTGCGAGGTCGCGCCAGGGCGCCCGACCCGGTGTCCGCCCCCGGCCGGCGGCACGCAACCGGACGGCGACGACGAGTGCCCGGAGCCGCGGGACCGTGCTGCGACGGGCAGCGGTCTTCGGTGTCGTCATGGTGGTGCTCGCGGTGCTGCTCGCGCCCGCGCTGCGTTCGTACGTGGCCCAGCAACAGCAGATCGCGGCCCTCCAGCAGCACGTCGCCGACCAGCGCACGACCGTCGCCGAGCTGCAGCAGCAGCGCGCCGCCTGGGACGACCCGGCCTACGTCAAGGCGCAGGCTCGCAGCAGGCTCAAGTTCGTGATGCCGGGCGAGCGGGCGTACAACGTCATCGACCCGCCGCCCGCGAAGAAGGCGCCCGCGTCACCGGTGAAGGCCGCGACGAAGGCGGTGCAGAGTGACCGTCCGTGGTTCAGCAACCTCTGGCGTTCGGTCGAGGTCGCGGGCACCGGGGGCACCGGCGGCACGACGAAGGCGAGCTCGTGACGTCAGCAGCCGATCTGGCTGCCGTCGGTGAGCAGCTGCAGCGGGAGCCGCGCGGCGTCGTCGGGGTCGCGCACCGCTGCCCGTGCGGCCTGCCGGACGTCGTCGAGACCGCGCCGCGGCTGCCCGACGGCACGCCCTTCCCGACGACGTTCTACCTGACGTGCCCGCGCGCGACGGGGGCTGTCAGCACCCTCGAGTCGACCGGCCTGATGCGCGAGCTGACCGAGCGGCTGGCGGCCGACCCTGAGCTCTCGGCGGCGTACCAGGCTGCCCACGAGGACTACCTGAAGCGGCGCGAGGCGCTCGGCGAGGTGCCGGAGATCGCGGGCATCTCGGCCGGCGGCATGCCGACGCGCGTGAAGTGCCTGCACGTCCTCGTCGGGCACGCGCTCGCTGCCGGCCCCGGCGTGAACCCGCTCGGCGACGTGGCGCTGGCCCTGCTGCCCGAGTGGTGGGCGAGCGGCCCCTGCGTGGGCGCCCCCCGCCCGTCCAGTGATGCAGTGTCGCCCGACACTCCGGGTGAGTCGAGCGAGACTGCATCACTGGACGGCGGAACTGCATCACCGGACGGCGGCGCGTGACGCGCGTGGCCGCCATCGACTGCGGCACGAACTCGATCCGTCTCCTGGTCGCGGACGTCGACCCCGACGCCGGCACGCTGCGTGACCTCGAGCGGGTGATGACGGTCGTGCGCCTCGGCGAAGGGGTCGACCGCACCGGCCGGCTGTCGGGGGCGGCCCTGCAGCGCACGTTCGCGGCGGCGCAGGAGTACGCCGGCACGTGCGAACGGCTCGGCGTGGAGCGGCTTCGTTTCGTCGCGACCTCTGCCTCCAGGGACGCCGAGAACCGGGAGACGTTCGTGTCCGGCGTCCGCGAGCTCCTCGGCGTCGAGCCTGAGGTCGTGCCCGGCACCGAGGAGGCTGAGCTGTCGTTCCGCGGGGCGACACGGGAGCTGCTCGCCGACGGTCTGACCGGACCGTTCGTCGTGGTCGACCTCGGCGGTGGCTCGACCGAGGTCGTGCGCGGGTCCTCGTCCGTCGAGGCCGCCCTCTCGGTCGACATCGGTTGCGTGCGCATGACCGAGCGGCACCTCGCCGGTGACCCGCCGTCGCCGGCCCAGGTCGCGGCGGCGCGACGTGACATCGAGGCCGCGCTCGACCGGGTCGCTGACGCCGTGCCGCTGTCCGGGGCGAGTGCGCTCGTCGGGCTCGCTGGCACGGTCACCACGATCACGGCCTGCGCCCTCGACCTGCCGGAGTACGACGCCGAGCGCATCCACCGCACACGGCTGCCCGTCGAGGACGTGCGCCAGGCGTGCGACCGGCTGCTGCACCTGTCGCGCGCCGGTCGCGCGGCCCTGCCGTACATGCACCCGGGCCGGGTGGACGTCATCGGCGGAGGCGCGCTCATCTGGCGCTGCGTCGTCGACCGGCTGGTGGAGTGCTCGGGCCTGACCGAGGTCGTCACGAGCGAGCACGACATCCTGGACGGCATCGCGTTCAGCATCGCCTGAGTCGCCGGCGATTCGCGCTGCTCACCCACGCCGGTCCTCGGGCGATGGTAGGCAGCGGCCCGCGCCGCGAGACCGCGGCACGGGCCGGAACCTTGCGCGTCGCCCTCTGCTGTGGGGGTGCGGTCAGGTCGTCTGGGACGACGTGACCTGACCCGAGACCGTCTCGCCCGAATGCTCATCCGTGACGGCACGTTGCGGCGCCGCGGCGCGGACCTCGATCTTGCGCGGCTTGGCCTGCTCGGCGATCGGGATCGTCAGGCACAGCACGCCGTTCGTGTACGTCGCGTCGATCTTCGCGACGTCCAGCCCCTCACCGAGACCGATCTGCCGGACAAAGTTGCCCGACGGCCGCTCCTGCACGAGCCACTTGGCGGACTCGTCCGAGCTGACGGTGCGCGAGGCGCGGATCGTCAGCATCGTTCCGTCGACGTCGAGGTCGATCGAGCCGGGGTCGACGCCGGGCAGGTCGACGTTCACGACGTAGTGATCACCGGCGCGGAACAGGTCCATCGGCATCCAGCGGGTGTTGCGCGTGCTGGTGCCGAGCTGACCGAAGAGCTGGCTGGCGAGTCGATCCATCTCACGGAACGGGTCGACGGACATGGCCACAACAACCACCTCCTTGCGCTTCGGCCGCCACCTTGGCGGACCGAGGTGTCATGGCGAAGGTCGCCGGTCGCCAGACCGGCTGACGGCCCGGATATTAGCACTCTCCGATTGAGAGTGCCAGCCCTTCACGAGCTGCTACGACGACACTTCTGATGCGTTTGGTACCGCTCCAGCGGCCCTGAAGGGTGCCAATGTCGTCAGAAGTGGGGCGTGGCCGCCGGTTGGCGTGCGGGCTGTGAGCACAATGCGGGCGTGGACGTGCACCCCGGTACCGGCCAGCCCTTTCCCTCCCCGGTGCCGCCGGGTACCGGGTGGCCGGGGGACGTCGCCACCCCCCGCACGTCACGCGCGCGGAACGGCGAGGACGTCGTCCGGCTGGCGTCGTCGTCGCGTGACCTGACCGCTCTGGACGCGCGGTCGTCGGTGTGCCGGGCCTGTCCTCGACTGGTCGACTGGCGGGAGGAGGTCGCGACGACGAAGCGCCGGGCGAGCTTCCGCGACCAGCCGTACTGGGGGCGGCCCTCGCCGGGCTTCGGTGACGAGAGGCCGTCGCTGCTGGTCGTCGGGCTCGCGCCGGCGGCCAACGGCGCCAACCGCACCGGGCGCATCTTCACGGGCGACCGCAGCGGCGACTGGCTGTACGCCGCGCTGCACCGCACGGGGTATGCGTCCCAGGCGTCGAGCCAGTACGCCGGGGACGGGCTCGAGCTGAAGGGCTGCCGGATCGCTGCTGCCGTCCGCTGCGCTCCGCCCGACAACAAGCCCACGCCGGCCGAGCGCGACACGTGCTCACCGTGGCTGGAGCGCGAGGTGCAGCTGGTCACGCCCTCCTTGCGCGTGGTCCTGGCCCTCGGAGGGTTCGGGTTCGGGGCGTTCCTCACGACGGCGAAGCGCCTGGGCTGGGCGGTGCCACGGCCGAAGCCGGCGTTCGGCCACGGCGTCGCAGTGCCGCTGGTGACGCAGGGCGGCGTCGTCGTGCACCTGCTCGGCTGCTACCACGTCAGCCAGCAGAACACCTTCACGGGACGCCTGACCGAGGCCATGCTCGACGACGTCCTGCACCGCGCCCGGGCGCTCAGCGACTGAGGCCGCGCTGCTGATGGCCGGTTCCGCGCGAAGCGGGCCACCGGTCGTCGAGCAGCTGCCCCGTTTCGCGCGAATCGGGCCACCGGTCGTCGAGCAGCTGCCCAGTTTCGCGCGAATCGTGCGTCACGGCGCGCGGCGGGCCAGGTCGTGGACGCGGGTTCAGCGCGCCGGCCGGGTACGGGATGATGCCGCGCATGAGCCTGCTCGCCGTCACCGTGCTCGGTCAGGACCGCCCCGGCATCGTCGCGGAGACCACGGCCGCGCTCGCTGGTCTCGGGAACCTCGAGGACAGCACCATGACGCTCCTGCGCGGGCACTTCGCCATGGTGCTGCTCGTCGAGACGGCGGCCTCGCGCTCGGACGTGGAGTCAGCGCTCGCCGCGGTCGCGTCCGACGGCCGGTTGACGGTCGACGTCCGCGGGGTGCCTCCCGCTGTGCCGGCCTCGCGCACGACCGCGTCCCCCTACGTGCTCTCCGTGCACGGGGCCGACCGTCCCGGCATCGTCAGCGCTCTCACGGCCGAGGTGGCGGCGGCGGGCGGCAACATCACGGACCTGACGACCCGCCTGGCGGGCGAGCTCTACGTCCTGGTCGCCGAGGTGCAGCTGCGGTCGGGCGAGGGCAGTCCGGACGTCGGGGAGCTGGCGGAGCGCATCGCGCGCACGGCCGACGCGCTGGGCGTCGACGCGTCGCTGCGACCGCTCGAGACCGACGAGCTGTGAGCTCCGAACGCAGGGGCCCCCTCGCCTCGACCTCACGGCTGGGCCGCCGCGAGCCGGACACACGGGTCGACGTCCCGAACCCCCAGCGCGTCCTGGCGGCGGCGTTCACCATGCCGGCGCTGCCGGAGAGCGTGGTGCGCCCGGTGGTCACCGCGCCGGCCAGGGTGCTGAGCACGCCGGGGCAGGACGTCGACCCGTCCGACCCCGCGGTGGTGCAGCTGGCCGCCGACCTGCTCGCCACCCAGCGCGTGTCACCGGGCTGCGTCGGCCTGGCGGCGCAGCAGGTGGGCCTCGCGTGGCGGGTCTTCAGCGTGGACGTGAGCGCGCACCCGAAGACGCGCACCTGCCACGGCGCGTTCGTCCTGTGCAACGCCGAGCTGCTCGAGTCGTCGCGGCGCGAGAGGGGGCGCGAGGGCTGCATGTCGGTGCCTGACCTCACCGGTGACGTGAAGCGGGCACGCCGGGTCGTGGTGCGGGGCCAGCTGCCGGTCACCGGGGAGACCGTGACGCTGAGCACCGACGCGTTCGAGGCCGTCGCGCTCCAGCACGAGATCGACCACACGTCCGGACTGCTCTTCCTCGACCGGGTGGCCGGGGCGCACGCGTTGCATGCGCGACAGACCTACCTGTGACCGCCGCACCCCTACGCTGAGCAGCGCTGGTCTCCCGCCCCCGTAGCCCAACCGGCAGAGGCAGGCGCCTTAAAAGCGCACCAGTGCGGGTTCGAGTCCCGCCGGGGGCACGGCTTCACCGGCCGCGCTGGGAACTTTCCGTCGGCGCGACGCATTACTGTAGGCAGGGACGGGCCCGTCAGGTCGGGTTCGCCGACGGGCCGTTCGCGGCCGAGGAGGGTAGATGAGCAACCCGGTCTTCTCGCGCATCGAGAAGGACAGCAGGGGCTACGCGACGTTCCACGAGCGGCAGAGGCAGGAACCGCAGGGCCAGGCGTACGGCACGCCGTCGCCCGTGCAGCTCGAGAAGATGTACGCGGCGCCTTCCGCGACGAGCGTCGACACGGGTCGCGTCACGGTCGACGACGTCATCGTCAAGACCGGCATCCAGTTCGTCCTGCTGCTGGCGAGCGCCGCCGTCGCCTGGCAGGTGACGTCCGGTGACCTCGGGCGCGCCATGGGCGTCTGGCTCGTCTCCATGTTCGCCGGCCTCGCGCTCGGCCTCGTCATCGCGTTCAAGCGCAGCGTGAGCGTGCCGCTCATCGTCGCGTACGCGGTGATCGAGGGCGTCTTCGTCGGCACGATCAGCCAGGTCTTCGACAACATGATGGGCCCGCAGTACCACGGCGTCGTGGGCCAGGCCGTCATCGGCACCCTCGCCGTGTTCGGCGGCATGCTGCTGGCCTACAAGACCGGCCTGATCAAGGTGAACGACAAGTTCCGCCGCATCATGATGTTCGCCCTCATCGGCTACGCCATCGTGGCGCTCGCCTCGCTGGTCGGTGCGTTCATGGGCGTGGGTGGCGGCTGGGGCTTCTACGGAGTGGGCGGCCTCGGCCTGCTGCTCTGCGTGTTCGGCGTCGGCCTCGCCGCCGTCACGCTCGCGCTCGACTTCAACAACATCGACCGTGCGGTCGCCGCCGGCATGCCGCAGAAGTACTCGTGGCTGCTCGGTCACGGGCTGATCGTCACGCTGGTCTGGCTCTACATCGAGCTGCTGCGGCTGCTGGCGATCCTCCGCGGCGACAACTGACCGCGCCCCGACTGATCGCAGCTGAATCGATCGCGGCTCCTCGGAACGGGCCGTCACCTCCGGGTGGCGGCCCGTTCTGGTGTCATGGTCACGTGCTGATCGAGGACGACGAGCCGCGGGCGAAGCTCGAGCGTGAGCTCGACCGGGTGCTGGGTCGCTTGCGAGGACTGAGCCTCGAACGCCTGCAACGGCCCGACGCCTCGGGCGCCTCGCCAGCAGCCCGGACCAACGAGTGCAGCCAGCACCTCGCCGACCTGGCGGCTGAGGCGTCCGGTCGGGACCGACGTCCGTTGCCCGTGCTCGCGCCTCACGGCGCAGCGGACCAGCTCGCCGTGGTCGCCCACGACGTGCTCGCCGAGGGTGACGAGCGGACGATCGCCGACGCTGCCGCGACGCTTGCCGCCCTGCGCCGTGCCCTGTGACGCCAGACCCAAGCAGTGAGGCATCAGCAGGCTCGCCGGTGGTTCTGAAGAAGCTGAGACCGCTGGCGGCTCGGTGCCCGCGGAGACGCCGAGTCCCGAGATCGCAGCTCAGCTGAGGCGCTCGAAGATGATCGCCATGCCCTGCCCGCCGCCGACGCACATGGTCTCGAGGCCGAAGGTGCTGTCGCGCTCCTCCAGACCGTGCAGCAGCGTCGTGGTGATGCGCGCGCCGGTCGAGCCGAAGGGATGGCCCAGCGCGATCGCACCACCGTGGACGTTGAGCTTGTCGTGGTCGATGCCAAGATCCGCGGCGCTCGGCAGGACCTGGGCCGCGAAGGCCTCGTTGATCTCGACGAGGTCCATGTCGTCGATCGTCATGCCCGCGCGAGCGAGCGCCTGCCGAGACGCCTCGACCGGCCCGAGGCCCATGACCTCGGGGGACAGCGCCGAGACACCGGTGGCGACGACGCGCGCCAGCGGCGTGATACCGAGCTCCCGTGCCTTGGTGTCGCTCATGACGACGAGCGCCGCGGCCCCGTCGTTGAGGGGGCAGCAGTTGCCGGCCGTGACGGTGCCGTTCTCGCGGAACACGGTCTTCAGGCCCTGCACGCCCTCCAGCGTCACTCCGGGACGGGGGCCGTCGTCCGTGCTGACGACGGTGCCGTCCGGCGTGGTGATCGGCGTGATCTCGGCGGCGAAGAACCCGTCGGCGATGGCCTTCTCGGCGCGGTTCTGGCTGAGCACGCCCCACTCGTCCTGCTCCCGGCGTGAGACGCCACGCGAGGTGGCGACGTTCTCGGCGGTCTGCCCCATGGCCAGGTAGACGTCGGGCAGCATCCCCTGCTCGCGGGGGTCGGTCCACGTGTCGTTGGTCTCGGCGAGCTCGGCGCTGCGCGCCTGCGCGTCGGCGAAGCGAGGGTTCAGCCAGTCGTCCTTGCCCTCGCCGGCGCCGGCGAAGCCGGAGTAGCGGCTCACGCACTCGACCCCTGCTGAGAGGAACACGTCGCCCTCGCCGGCCTTGATGGCATGGAACGCCATGCGCGTGGTCTGCACGCTGCTGGCGCAGAAGCGGTTGACGGTCGCTCCCGGCAGGTGGTCGTAGCCGGCCAGCACGGCCACGACGCGCGCCATGTTCATGCCGTGCTCGCCCCACGGCTCCGCGCAGCCGAGGTAGAGGTCCTCGACGAGGGCCGGATCGAGCGCCGGCACCTTCTCGAGGGCGGCCTTGACGATGGTGGTGGCGAGGTCGTCCGGACGCACGTCCTTCAGCGACCCCTTGAACGCGCGGCCGATCGGGCTGCGGGCGGTGGAGACGATCACGGCCTCGGGCATGGAGGGCTCCTCAGGGGTGGGCGCGGCGTCAGGCTGCCGGTGCGTGCAGACCTTCTCGTCATGCTAGGCCGATGAGGTCGGACGTCGGCCCGGCGGCGAGGGCGAGATCCGTGACCTTGGTCTCGTGCCGGCTGGTCCCTACGGGGCGTCGCTGGGCACCGGTTCCGCAGGGTCGGTCGACGTGCCGTCGCTGGACGTCGGCACGTCGGCTGCCGCGTCCACCTGGCCCTCCGGCTCGCGGCGCCGGCGCAGCAGTACCGCCCAACGGCCACGCGGACCACGCTGCTGGCCTCCCACGTCCGTGCCGGCGACCTCCGTGCCGGGCACGTCCGCAGCCGCCACCGCCGCGATGGCCACGGGGCCGACGCCCTCACCGCGCCGCGAGTCGGGCGGGCGCTCCGTGCCGCCGTCCGGCCAGTAGCCTGCTGCTGCGCACACCGACGGGAGCACGGCGGCGGCGGCGGCCGCGTAGCCGGCTGACGACGGGTGGAAGCGGTCGACGCTGAACATCTCACCGGGAGAGCGGCGGAACTCGTCACCGAGCAGGTCGCCGAGCGAGACCGTGCGCGCGCCCGCCTCGACGGCTGCGACCGTCTGCGCGGCAGCGAGGTCACGGCTCCAGCGTCGCGCGATGAGGCGAAGCGGTTGCGCCACCGGCTCGAGCGTGCCTAGGTCAGGGCAGGTGCCGACGACCACCGCGCACCCCTGCTCGACCAGTCGGCTCACCGCGTGCGACAGGTGACGCACCGACTCGCCGGGCCGGACGCGGTGCGTGACGTCGTTCGCACCCACCATGACGAGCGCGACGTCCGGCTGCGCGACCTGCGCGAAGAGCCTGTCGATCTGTGCCGACAGGTCGACCGACATGGCACCGACGACGGCCACGGTGGTGAGGCACACCGCCCGTCCCGACACCGCCGACAGCCCCCGCGCGATCACCGCTCCCGGCGTCTGCTCGGGTAGGTCGGCCCCGAGGCCCGCCGCTGACGAGTCGCCGAGCACCGCGAGCTGGATCGGGCGACCGATGCCGGCGCCGTAGAGCCCGTCGGCCGAGGGCGCCTCCTCGAACGGGTGGCCGATCCAGCGGCGCGCGAGCTTGGCCTCCACCGTGAGCAGCCCGAACCCCAGGGCGGTCAGTGCCGTCAGACCTCCACCGCCGAACGCCGCGGCTGCGGCCACCTTGCGCGCACGACGGGCCCTGCTCATGGACGGCTCACCCCCGATGGGTCGACGACGGACGCGGCGTGTGCCCACCGTAGCCCGGGGCGCGAGCTCGCGCGGACGGCTTCGGGACCGGCCCCGGGTGCGTCGTCGTTCGGTCGTCTCTCGCGCCAGTGAGACAGTCCCATACAGCGGGTCAGATGCGCTACCGTGGCGCAGAGCCCGACACGGAGGTGGAGACATGACGGCAGACCTCGCCAGCCGCGCTGAGGCAGACGTCCTCGCCGCAGTACCCCGGTCCCTGTTCATCGGGGGTCAGTGGACGGATGCCGAAGGTGGCGCGACGCTCGACGTGGTCGACCCGTCGACCGGTCAGGCGCTGTGCGCGGTCGCCGACGCCTCGCCGGCCGACGGCATGTCGGCGCTGCACGCTGCCGCCTCCGCCCAGCGTGACCTCGCCGCGAGCGCGCCCCGCGACCGTTCCGACGTCCTCATGACGGCCTACCGGCTGCTGCACGAGCGCATCGACGAGCTGGCGCTGCTGATGACGTTGGAGATGGGCAAGCCGCACGAGGAGTCCAAGGCGGAGATCCGCTACGCAGCGGAGTTCTTCCGGCACTTCGCCGAGGAGGGCGTGCGCGTGCGCGGCGGCTACCAGGTGGCCCCGGCCGGCGGAGCCCGGTTCCTCGTGACGAAGCAGCCGGTCGGCCCCTCGCTGCTCATCACCCCCTGGAACTTCCCGATGGCGATGGGCACCCGCAAGCTGGGCCCCGCGATCGCCGCTGGGTGCACCAGCGTTATCAAGCCCGCGGCCCAGACACCGCTCTCCATGTTGGCGCTCGTCGAGATCCTGCGTGAGGCCGGTCTGCCGCCGGGAGCCGTCAACGTGATCACCACCAGCCGTTCTGGTGCGGTCACCGAGCCGATGATCCGCTCGGGCGTCGCCCGCAAGCTGTCGTTCACCGGCTCCACGCAGGTGGGTCGGCTGCTGCTCGAGCAGTGCGCGCAGCGGGTGCTGCGGACGTCGATGGAGCTGGGCGGCAACGCGGCCTTCCTCGTGTTCGACGACGCGGACCTCGACAAGGCGGTCGCAGGCGCGCTGCAGGCCAAGATGCGCAACTCCGGGGAGGCGTGCACGGCGGCCAACCGCATGTACGTGCACGAGTCGGTCATCGAGGAGTTCGGCGCCCGGCTGGCAGCAGAGATGGAGGCCATGTCGGTGGGTCGGGGCACCGAACCTGGCGTTCGCGTCGGTCCGCTCATCGACGACGCCGCACGCCAGAAGGTCCAGGAGCTGGTGGACGACGCGGTCGCCTCTGGTGCCCGGGTCCTCACGGGCGGGACGGCCGTCGACGGCCCGGGCTACTTCTACCGACCGACCGTGCTCACCGACGTCCCCGCGGCGGCTCGGCTGTGCCATGAGGAGATCTTCGGCCCTGTGGCGCCCCTGATCCCGTTCACCGACGAGGACGACGTCCTGCGCGCGGCCAACGACACGGAGTACGGGCTCATCGGCTACGTCTTCACCGAGAACCTGAATCGTGCGCTGCGGGTCGCGGAGGGTCTGGAGACCGGCATGGTGGGTCTCAACCAGGGCGTGGTCTCCAACCCGGCAGCGCCGTTCGGTGGCGTCAAGGAGTCGGGTCTCGGGCGCGAGGGCGGCGACACCGGCATCGACGAGTTCCTCGAGACGAAGTACATCGGCATCGGTCTCTCCTGAGGCGCAGCGCGGCGCGAGGCCGGACGACGGGCTCTCCGTCGTCCGGCCTTCGTCGCGGTGCCTGTCGCGCTCAGCCCAGCCGGGGCTGAAGCCAGCTGCCGAAGCGCGCACCGTGCACGACCGGGTCGATCAGCAGCAGTGCCGTGTCGGGCTCGTTGCCCGGGTCCACCCGCACGTGCAGCAGCGTGGGCCCGGGTGCCTGCAGCTCCTCACCGAGCGTTCGCCGCAGGGACTCCTCGTCGTCCACGGCGGTCACGCGCAGGCCGCAGGCCCGCGCCACGCCGCCGAGGTCGATCTGCGCCGCCTGAGTGGGGATCGAGCCGGTCGACGCGTAGACCTGGTTGTCCAGCAGCACGACCAGCAGGGACGTCGGCGCCAGGTAGCCGGCGGTGGCGAGCGCCCCGAGGTTCATGAGGAGGGAGCCGTCGCCGTCGACGACGACGGCGTGCGACACGGCCGTCCCCTCGACGGCCAGCGCGATCCCGGTGCCGACCGACGTCGTCAGCCCCATGGAGTCCAGGAGGTACAGGTAGTTCTCGCGGTCGCCGGTCGCCGCCAGCTCACGGCTCGTCGCGGCGCAGGTCGCGACGACCGGGAGGTCGCTGCACAGCTCGGCGACGACCCGCAGTGCCTCGATGCGTCTCATGCCACGGAGCCTTCCCCTGGGATGTCGTAGAACTCCATCAGCACGACGACCGGTCGGTACGTCATGCGGGCGTGCGTGCCGGCTGCCTCGACGGTGGCGCCCCAGTCCTCGGGCGTGTGACGTCGGTCGAGACGGAAGGTGGCGATGCCGCTCGCCTTGAGCAGATCGGGCACCGGCGCGGAGATGGCGTGGATCATGGAGTTGTACTCACCCAGGCCGCCCCGCGTGTTGGCCACGATGAGCAGCGGCAGGTGGTAGGCCACGGTGAAGGTCGTCAGGGCGGTCAGTGCGTTGCCGAACCCGTTGTCCTGCATGACGATCGCACCGAAGCGTCCCGCGAGCGGGAGCGCTCCGACGAGACCGACTGCTTCCTCCTCGCGGGAGACCGGGAAGACGCGTCGGCGGCCCCCGTCGGCGGCCACGCGCTCGCGATCGGCCTCCTCGAGCCCCCGGATCACCGGGGCGATGCTGTTCGACGGCACGTAGGCCACGGCGTCCAGGTCGAGCCGCAGGAGCGCGTCGGTGACCTGTGCGTGTCTCTCCTGGGTGCGGGTCACGGCTGGGCCCCTGCCCCGGCCGGGCGCCAGCTCGGGGGCGGCCCGGGCAGCGGAGGCAGCGACCAGCTGCCGGTCGCCGCGGGGTTCACCGCCGGGTCGACGATGACGTCCAGCACCGTCGGGCGGCCCGAGGCCTGAGCGGCCTTGAGATGGTCGGCCAGGTCCCGTGGGTCCTCCACGCGGACGCCGTCAGCTCCCATGGACCTGCCGAGCGCGGCGAAGTCGGTGCTGACGAGCTCGCCGTCGCCCTGCACGCGGAACCGGGTGGCGATCTCGCGGTCGGCGCCGAAGAACCCGGCCTGCTGACCCTTGATCGACCCGTAGCCGTTGTTGTTCCACACCACCCACGTGATCGGCTGCTCGTACTCGACGGCCGTCGCGACGGCGTTGGCCGTCATGAGGAAGCCGCCGTCGCCGCACACCGCCAGCACCGGGCGGTCGGGCGCGGCGAACTGCGCACCGATCGCACCGGCGACGCCGAATCCCATCGCCGCGTACCCCCACGCCTGCAGGAACCGCATGCGCTCGCCGACGACGAGCTGCTGGACCAGCCAGTTGTGGTGGACACCCACGTCCGACAGGACGATCGCATCCTCGGGGAGCACGCGGCCGATCTCGGTGACCAGACGTTCAGGACGCACGGGGACGGCGTCGCTGTGCTGGTCGCCGTCGAGGAACGTCTCCCACTCGGCCTTCCAGCCCTGGGTTCGGGCCACCCAGTCGCGGTGGTTCTCGCGGCAGCGCGCGGCGTCGGGCGCGAGCAGCTCGAGCAGCTGGGCCAGTACCAGCTTGACGTCCCCCATGATGCCGACAGCCGGCGGGTAGTTGCGGCCCATCTCGGTCGGGTCGATGTCGACCTGGATCAGCGCCGTCGGGGGGATGGTGTAGGTGGCTCCGGGGATCCACGAGCTCGTCGGGCGGTCGTCGAAGCGGGTCCCCAGGGCCAGGATCACGTCGCTGGTACGAGCGGCCTCGTTGGCGGCGTACGGGCCGTTGCGCCCGGTGGCTCCCAGGCAGAGCGCGGAGGCCTCGTCGACGACGCCCTTGCCGAGCGGGGAGGTGATGACCGGGATCTGGAGCAGCTCGACGAGCTGGCGCAGCTCCTCGGTGGCCTCGGACAGCGTGACCCCGTTGCCGGCGAGGACGAGGGGACGCCGGGCGCTCAGCAGCAGCTCCGCCGCTCGGCGGACGGCCGCCGGGTCACCGGCGCTGCGCCACGAGACGCCACCGCGCAGCTGGGCCGGGTCGGGGATCTCCACGTCAGCCGTCTCGACGAAGACGTCCAGGGGGACGTCGATGTGCACCGGCCCCGGACGGCCCGAGACCATCTGCGCGTACGCCTGGCTCACCGTGAACGGGATCATGTCGGGCCGCGTCGCGGCGTAGGTCCGCTTCACGTAGGGCCGCATGACGTTGTTGAAGTCGCCCTGGAACTGCCGTCCGGTCTCCTGGAACGGGCCACGGTTGAACTGGGTCGTCGGCACGTTGCCCGTGATGGCGAGGAACGCCGACGAGTCGTAGTAGGCGTTGGCCACGGCCATCGTGAGGTTGAGGGAGCCGGGACCGCAGGAGGTGTACGTCATCGCGGGACGGTGCGTCACGCGGTAGTAGGCGTCCGCCATGAACCCGGCCGCCTGCTCGTCGTGCGCCGTGATCGTGCGGATGCGGTCCCGGTAGTCGTACAACGCATCGAGAAGACCGAGGATGCCGTGACCGCACACGCCGAAGGCGTAGGGCACGCCTTCCTTGACGGCGTAGTCGACGAGCATCTCGGCACCCTTGTACTCCGCCATGGCCGGTGGACCTCCGCTCTCGTCGGGTGGGGCGCGCTGTGCCGGAGGACCGGCGGCCGACCACAGTAGTCGCGCGCAGTGAGACAGTTGCACTCTAGAAATGGCTGTCGACGGTGTCAACAGATGTCCGGGCCGTGGTCTACTCCGGGGCGAGGACGACCAGGCGCAGCTCAGTCATCTCCTCGACGGCGCTGGTCGGTCCCTCGCGGCCCAGACCGCTGCCCTTGACGCCGCCGTACGGCAGGTGGTCGAGCCGGAAGTTGCTGGAACGGTTGACGAGAACCGCACCGGCCTCCACCTCGTCGGCCACCCGCATCGCGACCTCCAGCGAGGCGGTGAAGACGGCGGCCTGCAGCCCGAAGTCGGTGCTGTTGGCGAGGTCGATCGCCTGCTCCAGGTCGGTGTACCGCTGGACCACGACGACCGGTCCGAACACCTCGTCGCAGACGACCCGGGTGTCCTGCGGCGGGTCGAGGACCACGGCGGGCGTCAGCTGCGCCCCCGACCGCTCCCCGCCCAGCACGCGCGCTCCCCGGCGGCGTGCCTCGTCCAGCCACTGCTCCACCCGACGGGCGGAGGCCTCGTCGACGAGGGTGCCCACGTCCGTGCGCGGGTCGGCTGGGTCGCCGACCACGAGGTCGCCGACCATGGACTGCAGGCGCTCGACGAACGCGTCGGCCACGAGGTCGTGCACGATGATCCGCTGCACCGAGTTGCAGCTCTGCCCGGTGTTGGAGAAGCCGCCGCGCAGGCACGCCTCCACCGCCTGCTCGAGGGCGGCGTCGTGGTGGACGATGTTGGGCGAGTTGCCGCCGAGCTCGAGGGTGACGCGCTTGAGCCCGGCGGCGGCCAGGACCGCCTCGCCTGCGGGTCGACCGCCCGTGAACGTGACCATGCGCACCCGCTGGTCCGTCACCAGCGCCGCGCCCGTCGCCGCGTCGCCCGGCACGACGTTGACGGCGCCCGGCGGCGCCCCTGCCTCCTCGAGCAGCCGGGCGACGTCGACGGCGGACCGCGGTGCCTGGTCGGCCGGCTTGACGACGATCGCGTTGCCGGCGGCCAGAGCCGGTGCGACCTTGTGGACAACGAGGTTGAAGGGTGCGTTGAACGGTGTGATCGCCGCGATGACGCCGACCGGGCGGCGCACGCCCAGCGTCAGGAGCCGCTGGCCCTCGGACGACAGGTCGGGCTGGTAGACCGTGCCCTGGAGGGTCTGGGCGGCCACGGCGGCCGCGCGGAAGGTCAACGCGCTCCGCCTGACCTCGCGGAGCGTGTTCTTGAGCGCCTTGCCGGTCTGCTCGGTCACGGTGGCTGCGAACCGTTCCGCGTCGCGCTCCACGAGGTCGGCAGCGCGCAGAAGCACGGCCGCCCTCTCGTGGGCTGGCATCGCGGCGACGAGCGGCTGGGTCTCGTGGGCGACGCGGACCGCCTCGGCCACCGTCGCGGCCCCCGTGCGGGCGACCTGGACGACGACGTGACCGGCGTACGGGCTGATGACCTCCGACCAGCCGTCGGCGTCCGCCTCGGACCCGCCGATCCAGGGAAGGCAGGAGATGGGGGCGTTCATGGGCCCACCGTAGCCAATTGAGACAGTCTCGTATAGCGGGCCGTTCTGCCGACAGAATGCGCGGCATGTCCCACTGCTACACTTCGGCGGCACTACCTGCTCAGGGAGCCGCGGGTGGAGGGAGTTCCGATTTCCAGCAACTCAGGTGCGTCAGCCACCGCTCCGGAGGCGTCGGCTTCAGCCGGCTCGTCGACAGCGGGGGGCTCGTCGTCAGCAGCGCGCGACGGCAAGAAGGTGCGGTCGGTGGGAGAGGGGTCCGGCTCCGTCGTGGCGCTCCGTCGTGGGCTCAGCATCTTGGACTGCTTCTCCGCCGGGGGGCACGGTGACGTCGAGCTCGGCGTCAACGAGATCGCCCGGCAGATCGGCGTGCACAAGAGCACGGTGTCGCGGCTGTGCGCGACCCTCGAGGCGGCGGGCTACCTGCGCCGGGGGCCGAACGCGAACAACCGGTTCACCCTGGGCCAGCGCGTCTACCAGCTCGCGGGCATGGCGCCCCACGAGGTCGACCTCAGGTCCACCGCGCGGCCGGTTCTCGACGAGCTCGTGGCCACCTGCCGGGAGACGGCGTCGCTGACCACCATCCAGAACCGGGACGTGGTCACGATCGAGGTCGTGGACGGGCTCGACGCGGTGCGGATGCACTCGCAGGTGGGCACGCGCCCGCACGTGCACGCCAGTGCGGCGGCGAAGGCGATCCTGGCCTGGCTCGACGAGGGGGACGTCGCCGCCATGCTCGCTACGCACCCCATGACCTCTCTGACACCGAACACCATCACCGATGTCGAGGCGTTCAAGGCGCACCTGGCCCAGGTGCGCCAGCAGGGCTTCTCCACCGACATGGAAGAGCTCGAGATCGGCCTGCGCTGCGTCGGCGCCCCCGTGCGCGACCACTCGGGACGGGTGATCGCTGGCATCAGCCTCTCCGGCCCCCGCCACCGGATGACCCCGGAGGTCATGAACCTGCTGGGTCGCGTCCTCGTCCAGAGCGCCAACGCCATCTCGGCACGGCTGGGAGCGCCTCCCGACCGCGAGACTCACGAGGTCACCGCCATCGCCTGACCTGGATACGAGTGTATGCAGTGGTCTTGTGCTGCATACACTCCAGTGCGTAGTCTCCGACAGGGCCGGTGAGACGGACTGCCGGCCCGCGGACTCGGTGTCACGGCGGGAGGGCAGGTGCCCGGCAGCTCGAGGTGCTCGCTCTCGGGGCCCACCGGCGGCGGTCGCAGGGAGGGCCGACGTCGGCTGCTCACTGCGGCTGCCGTCGTCGTGCTGCTGTTCGCGGTCGCAGCGTGCGGCACGAGCCGCCCGACGGTACCGGCCGCCGCGATGGCGTCGTCCGCCGGGACGCCGTCCGGCGCCCAGGTCGTCAGCTGCGGGCAGGCCGTGACGCTGGCCGGCGGGGCACCCAGGGTGGTCACGGTGAATCAGGCGGCGACCGAGATCATGCTCTCGCTCGGCCTGGCGCAGCACCTCGTGGGCACGGCGTACCTGGACGACGACATCCTTCCCGAGCTCGCGTCCGCGTACGACGGCGTGCCCGTGCTCTCACCCGAGTACCCCTCGCGGGAGGCGCTGCTGGCGACGCGGCCGACGCTGGTGTACGCGTCCTACCCCAGCGCCTTCCAGCCCGAGGTGGCCGGTGATCGCGCGACGCTCGCGGCCCAGGGGGTCCAGAGCTATCTCTCACCTGCCGCCTGCCCCAGCCGCAGTAGGTCGGAGCCGCTGCGGCTCGACGACGTGTGGGAGGAGATCCACCAGGTGGGCACGCTCTTCGGCGTCCCGGCGCGAGCCGAGACCCTCGTCGATGAGCAACGGAGGGCGGTCGACGGTGCTCGCGCCACCACGGTGCCGGACGATCTCGACGTCCTGTGGTGGGACTCCGGCAGTGACGTGCTGACCGTCGGGGCGTGCTGCGGCGCCCCCGGGATGATCCTCGAGGCCGCGGGTCTCGCCAACGCCTTTCCCCGGCTGACGGGAGGCTGGGCCGAGGTCGGCTGGGAGTCCGTGGCCGCGGCGGACCCGGACCTGGTGGTGCTCGTCGACGCCGACTGGCACACGGCCGCGGCCAAGCGCGCCGTGCTGGAGCGCCACCCGCTCGGCCGGTCGTTGCGCGCCGTCCGCGAGGGGGCGGTCGTCGTGGTCCCGTTCTCGGCGACCACGCCCGGCGTCCGCAACGCGGCCGCCGTCGTCGAGCTGGTGAACAGCGTCGCGCGGGTGGTCCGGTGACCGCGGGCACGGCCTCGCCGTCGACCTGGTGGGTGCGCGGGCACGGGTGGTGGGGCCCCGTGCTCGGCCTGCTGCTCGTCGCGTCCGCCGGCTTCGCGCTCGCTCACGGGCAGGCCGGGATCGAGCCCTCGGGCGTCGTGTCGGTGCTCGCGAGCAAGGTCGGCCTCGTCGACGTAGCGCCGCACGACCGGCAGGCGCTGGTCGACCAGGCGATCATCTGGGACGTCCGGCTGCCTCGCGTCCTGCTGTCCGTGCTGGTGGGGGCTGGCCTGGGCGTGGTCGGCGTGGTGATGCAGACCCTCACGCGCAACCAGCTCGCGGACCCCTACCTTCTCGGCATCTCGTCCGGCGCCTCGCTCGGCGCGGTCCTCGTGGTCGTGGCGGGCCTGGGCGCCGGGCAGGCGTCGCTGGCGTCGGGCGCGTTCGTGGGCGCGTGCGTGGTGCTGGTGATGGTGCTCGTGCTCGGGTCGAGCCACGGACAGCTGCGACCGTCGCGCACGATCCTGGCGGGCGTCGCGATCGGCCAGCTCTGCTCGGCGCTCCTGGCGCTCGTCATCATCTGGGTGAGCCGTCCGGAGGCAACGCAGGGCATCCAGTTCTGGCTCGCTGGCTCGCTGGCCGGGGGCACGTGGCCGGCTGTGGCAGCGACAGCCGCGGCTCTCGCGCTCACCCTGGCCTGGTGCCTGGCCAGCACGCGGGCGCTCGACGCGCTGGCGTTCGGCGAGACGTCGGCTGCCGCCCTGGGCGTCCACGTGCGCTCGTTGCGCTGGTCGATGCTCGTCACCACGGCGCTGCTCACCGCCGTGCTCGTGTCGGTGAGCGGCAGCATCGGTTTCGTCGGGCTCATCCTGCCGCACGCGGTGCGGTTCTTCACCGGTCCCGGCCACCGGCGCCTGCTTCCGGCGGCCGCGCTGGCCGCCGCCGTCTTCCTCCTGTGGGCGGACACGGCCGCGCGCACGCTGTTCGCTCCGCGCGAGCTGCCGGTCGGTGTCGTCACGGCGTTGGTCGGTGTGCCGGCCTTCGTGCTGCTGCTGTACCGGACGGACGAGGCGCCGTGAGCCTGGACCCCGCCGCCCTGGCGTTCGAGCGCGTCGTCCGGTTCGAGGGTCGGCACGCGGTGCTGGACGGCGTCCGGGGCGTCGTCCCGGCCGGAGCCGTCACGGGTCTGCTCGGGCCGAACGGGTCGGGCAAGTCCACGCTGCTTCGCGTCCTGGGCGGGCTGGTGCGTCCGCAGAGCGGTGTCGTGGCGCTCGACGGGCAGGACGTCTATCGCCTGCCCCCGCGGTCCCTGGCTCGTCTGCGGGCTCTGATGGAGCAGCAGTCGCGGCCGGAGGTGGCGATCCGCGTCCGCGACGTCGTCATGCTGGGCCGGGTCCCGCACCAGCGGGGCGGTGCTCCCTCGGTCCGTGACCGCGCCGTCGTCGAGTCCGCGCTGCGGCAGGTGGGACTCGACCGCTGGGGCGACCGGTGGTGGTCGACGCTCTCGGGCGGTGAGCGGCAGCGGGTGCACCTGGCGCGCGCGTTCGCCCAGGAGCCCGCGCTGCTGCTGCTCGACGAGCCGACCAACCACCTCGACGTCGGCCAGCAGGTGCAGCTGATGCGGTTCCTGAGCACGTCGGGCGTCACGACCCTCGTCGCGACGCACGACATCCAGCTGGCCGCCCTCTTCTGCGACCACGTGCTCGTCCTCAGCCGGGGGGAAGTGGTGGCGTCCGGGCCGCCGAGGCACACGCTCGACGAGGAGCTGCTGCGGCGGGTGTTCGGCGTCAGCTGCCTGGTGCACCAGCACCCGACGACCGGCCGGCCGGTGCTCACCGTGCTGCCCTGGGGTCCGCCGGACGACGCGCGGCCGGTCGCGGGGCGACGGTCCGCGTCCGAGGGCGCCGCCGGCCCTACGATGTCGGGGCGCGCACCGGCGCGACCGAACCAACGGACAGCGGAGCGGACAGGATGACGTCAACGGGCCAGCGGCCCGACCGATCACGCGGGTCCTTGTACGAGGAGCTGCGCGACCGGATCGCGTCCGGTGACCTCGCGCCGGGCGACCACCTGGTCGAGACGACGTTGGCGAAGCACCACGGGGTCAGCCGCACCCCCATCCGGGAGGCCCTGCGCCGGCTCGAGCAGGACGGCCTGGTGGAGCAGTTCGAGCGGGGACTGCGCGTCCGGCTGCAGGACCTGGACGAGATCCTCGAGGTCTACGGTGTGCGCATCCTGCTCGAGGGAGCCGTGGCGGCCAGCGCCGCAGAGCGCTACCGAGAGTCCGACCGCCTGCGGCTGCACAGCTTGCTCGAGCGCATGGACAACGTCGAGCCGGGCGACGTGGACGCCATGGCGGAGGCCAACCGGCACTTCCACCAGGCCGTGTGGGCGGCGGGTCACAACCAGACGCTGGTCGACATGCTCAACCGCCTGTCCGTCCGGGTCGACCGGTACTCGCCGTCGACGTACAGCGACGTCGGCCGCTGGCCGCGCGCCGCCGCGCAGCACCACGAGCTCTACCAGGCGATCGTCGGCCGCGACGCGGAGGCTGCACGCACCGTGGCGGGCACGCACATGCAGGAGGCGAGGGACGTGCGGGTGGCGCTGTGGCAGTCGGCTCACGAGGCGGCCGGCTGAGCGACGGCTCGCGTCCCGGACTCGCTGTGCGGGACTGTTGCAACCTGTCGCGCTCATCGATACTGTCGCGCTCAGTGATACTGCCTCACGAGCGAGGAGTGCGATGTCGACCAACCCCGGGGCCGTCCTGGCCCGCTTCGTCGCCGACCTGACGTACGAGTCGATCCCCGTCGACGTCCAGCAGCGCGTGAAGGAGATCCTCCTGGACGCCGTCGCCAGCGCGGTGGCCGGGCGGCGCGGCGACGAGACGGCCCTGATCGAGCGGCTGGCACGCGTGGTCGGCGGCCAGGGGACGTCCACGGTGCTGGCCGGTCCGCGGCTTTCCGCCGGCGGCGCGGCGCTCCTCAACGGCTACCAGGTGACGGCCGTGACCGTGTGCGACACCTACCGGCCGGCGTTGTGCCACGTCACGCCGGAGGTCGTGCCGCCTGCGCTCGCGGTGGGCGAGGACCGGCGCGTCTCGGGACGGCAGCTGCTGACGGCCGTGGCGGCGGGGCTCGAGGTCACGACGCGTCTGGGGGCCGCCATCAACTACGAGGCGTTCCGCCAGCGCGGGTGGCACTCGCCGGGTGTCATCGGCCCGTTCGGGGGCGCAGCGGCCGTCGGCAGCCTGCTGGGCCTCGACGCGACGGCCCAGCGACACGCGTTCGGCCTCGCCGGCAGCCAGGCCGCGGGGACGTTCGCCCACTGGGGGACGCCTACGATCAAGTTCCACCAGTCGAGGG
>DASSTJ010000095.1:0-2074 GCA_035707965.1 Actinomycetales bacterium | reverse complement strand
CGCAGGCGCCGCAGAGCCCCGGGGGGACTCTCCGGGAGGAGGTGTTCCGCATGACCGTCTCGCGACTCAGCTGGAAGTGGCCCGCCGCCTGATCCAGGACGAGGGCTCGAACGCCATGGCTCGGGCGGCTCGCGACGCGGTCCCGGTCGCGAGCCGCCCGACCGCCCTCACCGCTCGGCGCCCGACAGCGAGACCCGGTTGCGACCTCGGGCCTTGGCGCGGTACATCGCGGCGTCCGCCTGCTGCACTGCCCGCGTCAGCACGTGTGGAGCGTCGTCCATCGGGACGCAGGCCGCACCCGCGACGCCGATCGAGATCGTCACGCCCGATGCCTCGGCACTGCCGGCGATCAGGAGGCGCAAGCGTTCGGCGACCTGCCCTGCCTCGCCGACCGACATGCCCGGGAGCGCGAGCAGGAACTCCTCGCCGCCCCACCGGCAGGCGTAGTCGCCGACCCGGAGGGTCTCGGTGATGAGCGTCCCGATCGCGGTCAGAACTCGGTCGCCCTCGAGGTGGCCGCGTTCGTCGTTCAACGTCTTGAAGTGGTCGAGGTCGCCCATCAGCACAGCCACCGGAGAACGCGTGAGCACGCGCGCGACCGTCGCCTCCCACGTCTGGGCGGTCATCAGCCCCGTCCGGGAGTCCGTGCTCGCCAGCTCGTGGAGCCTCATGTAGTGCATGCCGGCGTTCGCGGCCACGACCGCCCACGCCAGCCCCACCGCGGCGGGGGGGCTGGTGCGCCAAGCGGCCGCCATGCCCACGCTGACCAGCACCTCCGTGAAGACCATCACGGAGGTCGTCCACGAGGCGAGGAACGGCAGCGGCGAGATCCGTACCGCAAGGCAGATCACCGTGACCACCGCGATCGAGTTGACGACCACGTAGGTGAGGGCCGCCGCGAGGTGGGACCACCATCCGTCGCCGCCACCGAGCACGAGGGCCGCGGCAGAGATGGCCACGAGCTCGCCCGCGACGTCAACGACGACCTTCGCCCACGGTTTCGAGTACCGCTCCCAGCGGCGGCGGGCGACCTCCGTCCACAGGCCCACCGCGAAGAAGCTCACGAGCAGCGCCTCGGCCGGCCCCCAGATGAGCAGGGCTGCGAGCCCCCACACGCCGACGACGTCCTGGGCCGCCTGCTCGACCGGCACGCCGAGCACCCGGCGACGCAGAACCAGCGAGGTGCCGACGGCCAGGGCCGCCCAGCCGGCCGCGTGCCCCACGGCGGCCCAGGACCAGCTCGCCTGAGCGGCGACCCAGCTGCTGAGCAGCACGGAGACCGCGACCGCCACGGGCACGTAGACACGGACCGGCCGCGGTTGGGTCCACAGCCACCACCCCCGCATCGCCCCATGATGCCCGGACGACGCCGGGAACGGATCACCCGGACGGGTCAATCTCGCGACGGAGCGACAACTGATCTCATCGCCGTGCTGCCACGTGCCTATCTGATCCGTAGGGTCAGACGTTCGATTTCCGGGGTATTCGTCCGTCTTCGTCACGTAAGGGGCGCAGCAGGTCAATCCTGCGGACGTCCGACGTCGGACGTTCGAGACCCAGAGGAGTCGCTCATGGCACGTGCACGAATACGCATGCTCTCGCTCATCACCGGCGGCGCGATGCTGACCGGCGGACTCGTCACGACCGCTGCCTCGTCGGCCACCGCTGCGGCGCCGTCCGCCCCCACCGTGGTCGCCACCGGGTTGAACAACCCCCGCCACCTCACGTTCACGCGCGACGGCCGACTGCTCGTCGCCGAGTCGGGAACGGGCGGCGCCGGCCCGTGCATCATGAGCTCCGAGGGCAGCCAGGTCTGCTACGGCCCCACCGGTTCGGTCACCGAGCTCGTGCGCTACCGCGGTGTCTGGCACCAGAGGCGCATGGTGACCGGCCTGCCGTCGTTGGCGTCCCAGGTCGACGACCCGGCGAACAACCTGGCCAAGGGCGGCAGCGCCACCGGCCCGAGCGACGTCGAGGCCCTCGGCAGCCACTACCTCGTCAGCGTGGGGCTCGGTGCTCCTCCGTCCGCGCGTGACCGGGGCCAGGCGACGAAGAGTCCCACCTCGACGACCAA
>DASSTJ010000094.1:0-32450 GCA_035707965.1 Actinomycetales bacterium | reverse complement strand
GCCCAGGACGAGCCGTCGTCCCCGCACGGCGTCGTTGCCGCGCCACGAGACGGCGCCGTCGCCCGCATCACCGTCGGTGAACAGGTCGTGAAGCCGGAAGTGGAAGGGGCGCAGGGGGTGGTTCGGCTGCGACGCGCTGTCGGGCAGCTGCCAGTCGCGCGCGTCCGAGATCGCCGACGGGATGCCCCGGTGGTACAGCAGCGACGAGTCCGAAGAGAAGCCCTCCTCGCCCATCAGCTCTTCGCTGTAGAGGCTCCCGTCGGGCTGGCGGAACTGCGTGTGCCGCTTGGGAGGCACCTGGCCGACGCTGCGGTAGTACGCCATGAAACAGCCCTTCGTGTGGTCCGTCCGATGATCGGACGTGCGCGTCCTGTCAGGAGTACACGGTCGCGCTAGGCTCGGCGTCATGTCAACCACGCGGCCGGCTGGCACCTCACCTGACTCCCCTGCTCTCGCACGGTCGGCGGACGGACCGCTCACCCGCAGGCTGGTGGACGACGCGGCGGTCTTCCCCCCGGGCAACGCACCGCTTCCCCAGGCGGTCGAGCAGCACCGAGCGCACCGCTCGTCCTGGTACGCGCCGGCCGTCGGACCCCTGCTCGTCCGGCTCTCAGACGCGCCGGGGCTGCACGAGCTGCTGGTGCGCGGCGAGGGCCTGGCCGTCGGGCTCGTGTGCCCCCCGGACGCGTCTGCCGGCGACGTGGCGCGGGCGGTGGACCTCGTCCAGCAGGACGACCGGGCGGTGGTGACGGCGCTGGAGCAGCTGGTCGGCGACCGGGCACGCGCGCAGGGGTTGTCGGGCGTGGCACGCGGCGCCGCAGCGGTCGCCTGGTGCGAGGTGCCGGCCGGCTCGACGGCGGACGGGAGCGTCGGCCGCCGCCTGGACGACGTGACCGCAGCAGGCGGGCGGGCGAAGTACCGTACCGGCGGGGTCCTGCCGCAGGCCTTCCCGGATGAGCGCCAGGTGGCGCGCTTCCTGCTCGGCTGCGTCGAGCGCCGGCTGCCCTTCAAGCTGACCGCCGGCCTGCACCACGCCGTCCGGCACACGGCGGTCGGCGCGGGCGACGGCGGCGAGGACCTCGAGCAGCACGGCGTCGCGAACGTGATGACGGCCGTCGCGGCCGGGCTCGACGGGGCGCCCGAGGCCGACGTGGCCGCCCTGCTCCGCGACCGCGACCCCGCCCGGGTCGCGGCGCGACTCGCCGCCCTCGACGACGAGGTCGTCTGCCGGGTGCGCGAGCTGTTCGTGTCGTTCGGCTGCTGCGGGGTGACCGACCCCCTGACGGATCTCGTTACCCTGGGCCTGCTGAGGCGAGGGGACCTCGACCGGCCGACCGCGAAGGAGACCTCGTGACCTGGCTCAACCTGCCCCACGACACGCTGTTCGGCCTCGACAACTTGCCGTACGGCGTCTTCTCCACGGTCGGTGAGGCGCCGCGCGTCGGCGTTCGCGTCGGCGACCGGGTCGTCGACCTGGCCCCCGTGGCTGCGACGGAGGCCCTCGAGGGCGCGGAGCTCTTCGCCCAGCCGACGCTCAACCCGTTCATGGCGCAGGGGCGCGCCACCTGGGCGGCGATGCGCAGCTGGCTGACCGAGCTGCTCACCCAGCCGACGGGCGCCGACGTCGTCTCCCCGCACCTCGTGCCCCTGGACGACGTGCGGCTGCACCTGCCCTTCGAGGTCGCCGACTACGTCGACTTCTACGCCAGCGAGTCGCACGCCACGAACGTCGGCCACATCTTCCGTCCGGACGGCAACGCGCTGACGCCGAACTGGAAGCACCTGCCGATCGGCTACCACGGGCGCGCCGGCACCGTGGTCGTGAGCGGCACGGACATCGTCCGCCCCACGGGCCAGCGCAAGGCGCCGGCCGACGTCTCTCCCACGTTCGGCCCGAGCGTGCGGCTCGACATCGAGGCCGAGATCGGCTTCGTGGTCGGTGGGCCGAGCCCGATGAGCGAGCGCGTGAGCGTCGACGCCTTCGACGACCACGTGTTCGGAGTGGTGCTGCTCAACGACTGGAGCGCCCGCGACATCCAGGCCTGGGAGTACGTGCCACTCGGCCCGTTCCTCGGCAAGTCGTTCGCCACGTCGGTCTCGGCGTGGGTCACTCCCGTCGAGGCCCTGCAGGCGGCACGCGTCCCTCTCGCGCAGCAGGCGCCGGAGCCGCTGGACTACTTGCGCGGCAACGGTTCGGGCCTCTTCGGGTTCGACCTGGCGATCGAGGTCGAGCTCAACGGCGAGGTCGTCGCGCGACCCCCATTCGGGGAGATGTACTGGTCCCCCGCGCAGATGCTCGCCCACCTGACGGTCAACGGCGCCAGCCTGCGCACCGGCGACCTGTTCGCCAGCGGGACGGTGTCGGGAGCCGATCGCGACCAGCGCGGCTCGCTGCTGGAGCTGACGTGGAACGGCACCGAGCCGCTGACGCTGTCCGACGGCTCGAGCCGTGGGTTCCTCGAGGACGGCGACACCGTCGTCCTGCGGGCAACCGCTCCGGGCGCCAGCGGCGGACGCATCGCCCTCGGCGAGGTGCGCGGCACCATCACACCGGCGCGCTGACTACCCTCACCGTCCGCGGACGTTCACCACGCAGGTGCGCGCGAACTTGTCGTGGAGCGCCTGGCGACGAGCGTCGCGCACCGGCCACAACAGGTCGACGACGAGGTACGGCGTGCCGATGTACGGCAGGGCCTGGGCGCCCTGGTAGGCGATCCAGCGCCGGACGACGACGGTGGGCGTGAGCCGTTGGCCGGCGTCCCAGCGGCGCACCCGCAACCCGAGCGCGAGCTTGCCCGGCGTGCCTGCCTTCCAGAGCAGGAAGCCCATCTCGTAGGCCAGGCCGACCAGCAGCTGCACGAACGTCACGTAGGCGATGTGCTCGAGCATCGTCGGGTCGGTCAGCAGCGGTGTCGTGGACCCGCCAGCCTGCGTGGCCCGCTCGGCGTCGTCCCAGGCTTGGCGCACGATGTCGGCCACCGTGGGGAACGCGATCACCAGCGCGATGAGCGACACGACGACGCCGTCCATGATCCGGGCGGCGGCGCGAAGGCCCCACGACGCCAGCGGGACGTCGTCCGGGGTCCTCGGGGCGGCGCGGACGGCGCCCCCGGGCGCCGAGGGTGCCGACGGGTAGCTCCAGCGGCGGTCACCGGGCTGCTCGCTCTTCGGGCCTCGCAGGTACGGGTCGGCGTGCTGGGAGGTGCGCTGCGAGTGCCCCCGCGCCTCCGTGCCCGCCCCGCCGGACGTGCTCACCGGCGACCTCGACGCCCCCGTCTGCGGGTGGTGCGCGTGGCCGAACGGCGACCGCTGGTCCAGCGGGCCGCCGAGCGGCTCGGTGCGCTCGTAGACGTCGTCCGTCCAGGCGGACCCGTCCCACCAGCGCATCAGGCTCGCGTCCTGCGGGTCCGGGTACCAGCCGGCGTTGGACGAGGTCATACCCCTATCGTCTCAGGCCGCCAGCGACCACCCGCCCACTGACCGGTGCACCCTCGTGTCGGATGGGACACGTGGCTGCACCGGTCGAGGAGAGCCCGAGGTCAGAGGTTGCCGCGGCGCTCCTGCTCACGCTCGATGGCCTCGAACAGCGCCTTGAAGTTGCCCTTGCCGAAGCCGAGGGAGCCATGGCGCTCGATCAGCTCGAAGAACACCGTCGGCCGGTCACCGACGGGCCGCGTGAAGATCTGCAGCAGGTAGCCGTCCTCGTCCCGGTCCACGAGGATGCCGCGCTTGCGCAGCTCCTCGATCGGTACACGCACCTCGCCGATCCGGGCGCGCAGCTCCGGGTCCGAGTAGTACGAGTCCGGGGTGTCGAGGAACTCGACGCCCTCGGCGCGCATCGCGTCGACCGTGCCGAGGATGTCGTTCGTCGCGAGCGCCAGGTGCTGCGCGCCCGGACCACGGTAGAACTCGAGGAACTCGTCGATCTGCGACTTGCGCTTGGCGACAGCCGGCTCGTTCAGCGGGAACTTCACGCGGTGGTTGCCGTTCGCGACCACCTTGCTCATCAGCGCCGAGTAGTCGGTGGCGATGTCGTCGCCGATGAACTCCGCCATGTTCACGAAGCCCATCACCTTGTTGTAGAACGCGACCCAGTCGTCCATCTTGCCGAGCTCGACGTTGCCGACGACGTGGTCGAGGGCCTGGAACATGCGCTTGGGTGCACCTGGCCGCTTCTCGAAAGTGGAGGTGCGGGCCACGTAACCGGGCAGGTACGGACCGGAGTAGTCGCCCCGCTGCACCAGCGAGTGACGCGTGTCGCCGTAGGCCGCGATGGCGGCCATCCGCACCGTGCCGTGCTCGTCGCTGACGTCGTGCGGCTCCTCCAGCACGGTCGCACCGGCCGCCTTCGCCTGGGCGATGCACTTGTCGACGTCCGGCACCTCGAGCGCGATGTCGACGACGCCGTCACCGTGGGCGCGGTGGTGGTCGAGCAGCGGGCTGTCCGGCGCGACGCCGCCCTTGATCACGAACCGGCAGGAGCCGGACTTCAGCACGAACGACTTGTGGTCCCGGTTGCCAGTCTCCGGGCCGGAGTAGGCGACGAGCTCCATGCCGTACGCGGACTGGTAGTAGTGCGCGGTCTGCGTGGCGTTGCCGACCACGAACACGACGGCGTCCCAGCCCGTCACGGGGAACGGGTCGGTGCTCTCGTCGTACTCCACGAGCCCGACCAGCTGCTTGAGCTGCTGCAGGTCCAGGTCGGCTGCGCGCTCGTCACTCGTGAGCGCGATGCGGCTGTCGGCCTGCTGGGGGGTCTGGGTCGTCATGAGGTCTCCTCGAGCGTCGGCGGGTGCTCCGGGCGTGGGCGCCGCCCCGAGAGTGCGGAGCGGGAGCGGCGGCGGCCCGCATGCGGCGGCTGCCTGGTCTGCAGGATGATGCTGCTCGCCGTCCGTCGGCAATCGCGGGACCTTGGTCTGCGCATGTTGTACAGCCTGCTCAGCGTTGCATCCGCAATACTGGTCAGCATGTTCAGGACCGCCCCATGACGTCGGACCCCAGCCGGCCCGCGATCGACGCTCTCGACGCCCGTCTCATCGAGCTGCTCGCCGCCGAGCCCAGGATCGGGGTGCTCGAGACGTCCCGGCGCCTCGGCGTCGCCCGCGGCACCGTGCAGGCCAGGCTCGACCGGCTCGTCGCCCGCGGCGTCATCAGCAGCTTCGCCCCCGTGGTCGACCCGGCCGGGCTCGGCTACGTGGTGACCGCCTTCGTCAACCTCGAGATCCGGCAGGGCGCCCGTGACCGCGTCACCGTGCACCTGCGGTCGATCCCGGAGGTGCTCGAGGTTCACACGATCACCGGCCAGGGCGACCTGCTGTGCCGCCTCGTGGCCCGCGACAACGACGACCTGCAGCGCGTCATCGACGACCTCGTCGCGGACGGCGACATCGTGCGGACGTCGACCGTCGTGGCGCTCGCCTGCGTCCTGGAGCACCGGGTGCTTCCCCTCGTCCGCTCGGCAGCGCCGTCCTGAACACCTCCTGCCGCTACGACTTCTGATGCGTATGGCACCCATCCGAGCGATCGCAAGGGTGCCAAACTCACCACAAGTGCGGGGGTCACCAGGTGGGACGTCGGACCGTGGGCGCCCAGCCGGCCGGGCACGTCTGGAAGAGTGACCGGGTGCAGCTGGCGATCCTCGGACCGGTCGAGGCCCGCGACGACACCCGGGTGCTGCCCGTCACCGGCGCGCGACTGCGCCGGCTCCTCGTGAGGCTGGCGGTCGACGCGGGTCGCACCGTGTCGCCTGGCGAGCTGGTCGACGCGATCTGGGGCGAGGACCCCCCGGCCGAGGTGCCGAACGCCCTGCAGTCGCTGGTGTCGCGGCTCCGCCGGGCCCTCGCCGACGGCGGGCTCGTGCAGCAGGTGTCCGGCGGCTACCGCCTCGCGGTGGACGCGCGGGACGTCGACGTGCACCGGTTCGCGCAGCTGTCGGCGAACGGACGGCGGATGCTCGCGGCCGGAGACGCCGCCGGTGCCGCGCACGACCTGCGGGAGGCGCTGGACCTCTGGCGTGGACCGGCGCTGCAGGACGCGGACGACGCGGAGTATGCGATCGGCCTCGCCGCACGGTGGGAGCAGCAGCGGCTCGACGTCCTCGCCGACCGGGTCGACGCCGACCTGGCCCTGGGTCGGGCCGCAGAGGTGGTGCCCGAGCTCGAGCAGCTCGTGGAAGCGCACCCGCTGCGGGAGCGGTTCACCGGGCAGCTGATGACGGCGCTCGCGAGCAGCGGCCGGGCGGCTGAGGCGCTCGCGGCCTTCGAGCGGCAGCGGTCCTACCTGGCCGACCAGCTCGGCACCGATCCCTCCCCCGCCCTGCAGCAGCAGCACCTGCAGCTGCTGCGCTCCGGCGGCCCGGCCCCTGGCGGCCAGCGCACGACGCGTCGCACCAACCTCCGCACCGAGCTGAGCAGCTTCATCGGCCGGGACGACGAGGTGAGGCGGGTCGACGAGCTCGTGGCCACAGGTCGGCTCACGACGATCGTGGGGCCGGGCGGCGCCGGGAAGACGAGGTTGTCGTCGCGGGTGGCGTCGACCTGGGTCGACCGTATGCCGGACGGCGTGTGGTTCGTCGAGCTGGCGCCGGTGACCGACGTGGTCGACATCGCGCCGACGGTGCTCGGCTCGCTCGGGCTGCGCGAGAACGCGCTCCTGGAGCGGCGACCGGAGCGCCGCACGCGCGACGCGCTCGAGCGGCTTCTCGACGCTCTCGCCGACGCCACGTGCCTGCTCGTCGTGGACAACTGCGAGCACCTCGTCGACGGGGTGGCCGACGTGGCGGACACCCTCCTGGCCCGCTGCCCCGGGCTGCGGGTGCTCGCGACCAGCCGCGAGCCGCTCGGCATCGGCGGAGAGTCGCTGTGCGTGCTGCGCTCTCTCGAGCTGCCGCAAACCGGGAGCACCGCGGCCGAGGCCGCCGAGCACGAGGCGGTGCAGCTCTTCGCCGACCGCGCCTCGTCGGTCCGGGCCGACTTCCATGTCGACGACACCACCGTGGACGACGTGGTCGAGATCGTGCGCCGCCTCGACGGTCTCCCGCTCGCCATCGAGCTGGCAGCGGCTCGGCTGCGTGTGCTGCCGGTGTCAGAGATCGCTGCCCGGCTCGGTGACCGGTTCACCCTGCTGACCGGTGGCAGCCGGACGGCTCTGCCCCGGCACCGCACCCTGCGAGCGGTCGTGCAGTGGAGCTGGGACCTGCTCAGCGAGGACGAGCGGCTGCTGGCCGAGCGTCTGGCTGTCTTCCCGTCCGGCGCGACCCCGGCGAGCGCGGCCGCCGTCTGCGCCGGCACGCAGCTGCGCGAGGCTGCCCTGCCCGCCCTTCTGGACGCGCTGGTCGACAAGAGCCTCCTGCAGCTCACCGACGGCCCCGGCGTCCGGTACCGCATGCTCGAGACCATCCGGGAGTTCTGCGTCGAGCAGCTCGCCGTGCGCGGCGAGGTGCACGCCGCCCGCGCCGCGCACGCGGGCTACTTCACCGCCCTGGTCCACGAGGCGGACCCGCACCTGCGCCACCGAGACCAGCTGCACTGGCTGGCGGTGCTCGAGGCTGAGCGCGACAACGTGCTGGCCGCGCTGAAGTTCCTCGGCGACAACGGGGAGGCTCAGGCCGCCGTCGACCTCGCCATCCGGCTCACCTGGTACTGGACGCTGCTCGGCAGCCACGGCGAGGCGGCGAGCTGGTTGGGGTTCGCGCTGGCGGTGCCCGGCGACGTGACGCCGGGACGCCGTGCCGTGGCGGAGGTCGCGCACACCATCAGCTCGATGGCTGGGGAGCGCAGCGACGACCTGGACCTGACGTCGATGACGCGCACCATGGCCGACCTGGACGCGCGGATCGCCAGCGCCGATGTCGGCGACGAGCCGTTGGCCCTGCTGCTGCGGCCCGTCCTGTCGATCTTCTCGGCTGACGCGGAGGCGTTGAAGGCGCGGATCGAGGAGGCGCTCGAGCGCGGGGACGCGTGGGTGCGCGCGGCCGTGCACGTCATCGCCGCCAACGTCGCCGAGAACGACGGCGACCTGGAGACCATGCGTTCTGAGGCCACCACGGCGCTCGAGGAGTTCTCGACGATCGGCGACCGCTGGGGGCTGGCCGGAACGCTCGCGAGCCTGGCGCTCGTCCGCACGCTGGACGGCGACCTGGAAGGAGCCGTCGAGGCCTACCGGCAGGCCTCGCAGCACCTCGACGAGCTGGGTGCGCGCGGCGACACCGGGATGCTCAAGATGCGCCTGGCCGGCGTGCTCGCGCGCCTCGGCCGGCACGACGAGGCCCTGCAGGCCCTGCGCGAAGCCGGCGAGTACACCGGTCGGAGCCGCCTCGACGACACGCTGCTGCTCATCGGTCAGATCACTGTCTCCTCGGCCATGGGGGACGACTTCAGCACGGGCGCCCTGATCGAGCGGCTGCGCGCGCAGATCGCTCCCGTAGCCCAGCCGTACCGGGGGCACCCGCACGCCATCGGGCTCGCCGTGCTGGCCGACCACGACCTGAGCCACGCACAGGTCGCTCGGGCCACCGCGAGCCTCGTTGAGGCGTACGAGGTCGGTCTCGCCACGCGGGACATGCCGATCCTCGCGACCGTCGGGGTGACCGTGGCGCGCCTGGCGCACGTGCGCGGGCTTCACCGCGTGGCGGCGGAGGTCCTGGGTGCGTGCGCGCAGCTGCGGGGCGCGGACGACCTCACCGACCCTCGCGTCGCCGCGCTGCACGACCAGCTGCGCACCTGCATCGGCGAGGCGTTCGACGCTGCCTACGAGGCAGGACGTCGCCTGGACCGCAGCGACGCACTCGGACGCATCGACCCGGCGGGGCTCGACGCGCCCGAGTGAGTCGGACCCACGTCCGCGTCAGGCGCGACGCCGGTAGGCGCGCAGCGCCAGCGGGAAGAACACCACGAGCAGGATCGCCATCCAGAGCAGCGTCCACAGCAGGTGGTTCTGCACCGGACCGCCGACCATGAGGCCGCGCACCGCGCCGACCAGGTGCGTGATCGGGTTGACCTTGACGAAGGCCTGCAACCATCCGGGCATCGTGTCCACCGGCACGAACGTGTTGCTGCCGAAGCTGAGCGGCAGGACGAGCAGGAACATCAGCCCCTGCACCGCGCCGGACGTGCGCACGATCATGCCGACGAACACCGAGATCCAGCCGAAGCACAGGGCGAAGCCCATCGACAGCCCGAGGGCGGCAAGCACCGGCACCCAGCCGTTGGTGACGTCGAAGCCCATGAGCAGCCCGACGCCCATCATCACGGTGAACAGGATGAGGTAGCGCACGACGTCGGCGGCGACCGCGCCGACCAGGGGCGCGGACCGGGCGATGGGAAGGGACCGGAAGCGGTCGAAGACGCCCTTCTCGATGTCCGCGTTCAGGTTCTGGCCGAGCGCGACGCTCGCCATCGCGATGGTCTGGCCGAAGAGTCCGGGCAGCAGGAACTGCAGGTAGGCGTGCTGCGAGCCACCCGCGATCGCGCCGCCGAAGATGTAGACGAACATGCCGAGGAAGATGATCGGCTGGAGCGTCACGTCGATCAGGGCTTCCGGCGTGCGCATGGTCTTGATCAGACTGCGCTTGGCGAGGACGACGATGTGCCGCACGCTGTTCGCCGGCCGTGGCGGTGCCGCGGCCCTGCCGGCGGAGATCGCTCGAGGCGTCGGCGCGGCGCCGAGGTCGGTGGTGGTCATGCTGCCTCCTGCGTGTCGTCGTCGGCCGTCGCTCGGCCGGTGAGGGTGAGGAAGACCTCGTCGAGGGTGGGCAGGTGCAAGGAGAACTCGTGCACCGTGATGCCGGCCGCGCTGATGCGCTGCACCAGCGCCGGCAGCAGCGAGTCGTCGTCCACCCGTGCGGTCAGCTCGTGGTGGCTGGTCTCCTCGGGGGTCGTGCTGGTGAGGTCAGCGAGGATGGCCCGCACATCGTCGACGCGGGCCGGATCGGTCGGCCGCACCCGCAGCCGCTGTCCGCCGACGACATGCTTGAGGCCATCCGGGGTGTCGTGCGCGATGACGCGGCCGCGGTCGATGACGCTGATCTCGTCCGCGAGCGCGTCGGCCTCCTCGAGGTACTGGGTGGTCAGCAGGACGGTGGCCCCGTCCGAGACCACGTTGCGGACGACGTCCCACATCTCCTCACGCTTGGCCGGGTCGAGGCCCGTCGTGGGCTCGTCGAGGAAGATCACGGATGGACGCCCGACCAGACTCGCAGCGAGGTCGAGGCGCCGCCGCATGCCGCCGCTGTACGTCTTGGCCATGCGGTCGGCCGCCTCGCGCAGGTCGAACCACTGCAGCAGCTCGGCCGCCCGGGTCCGGGCGTCCCGCTGCGAGAGGTTGAGCAGCTCGCCGATCATCACGAGGTTCTGGGTGCCGGTCAGGTCCTCGTCCACGGACGCGTACTGGCCGGTGAGCCCGATGGTCTGGCGCACCAGGTGCGCCTGCCGCAGGACGTCGTAGCCGCCGACCTGCGCGTGCCCGGAGTCGGGACGCAGCAAGGTGGCAAGGATGCGGACGGCAGTGGTCTTGCCGGCGCCGTTGGGACCGAGCACGCCGAGCACGGTGCCCTCACGGGCCGCCAGGTCGACGCCGGCCAGGGCCTGGGTCTCGCCGAAGCGCTTCGTCAGGCCCTCTGCCTGGAAGGCGTAAGTCATGGAGTTCTCCTCACGTCGATGTCGAGATCGATCGTGAGGCAGGCCCCTGGCAGGGGGCGCACCGCCGACTGGCACCCGCTGGCAGGCCCTATGGTCCGGTGTCAGCGGCTCTCGGCGCCGGTCAGGCCAGACGTGCCTCGATCTGCTGGGCGGCAGCCAGGACGTGGTCGGCGACGCCCGGTCCGATCGGGCCGAGCGAGACGACGCCGACCGATCCTTCGAGCGCGCCGACGCGCCAGGCGACGGCCACTCCGTGGGCGTCGGGCTGCAGCTCTCCGTCCGTGCTCACCGGGCGGCGCTCGCCTGCGCGGGCGGCGAGCACGGCACGGCCAGCGGCGCCGCGGTCGAGCGGGTGTCGGCTGCCGACCCGGTAGGCGACGTGCAGCTGGGTCCACATCGGCTCGACGACGGCGACGGCGAGCGCGTCGGAACCGTCGACGACGGTGAGGTGCGCGGTCGCGCCCACCTCGTCGGCGAGGCGGCGCAGAACCGGTCCGGCGGCATCCCTCAGCAGCGGCTGCACGCGTCCGGCCAGCGCCAGCACGCCCAGCCCGAGCCGAGCCCGCCCGTCCGCAGCCCGGTGCGCGAGGTGGTGCTGCTCGAGCGTGGCCAGGAGCCGGTAGACGACCGGTCGAGCGACGCCGAGCGCGGCAGCCAGCTCGGTGACAGTCCGCCCCGCGTCCGACTCCGCGAGGACCGTCAGCAGCTGCAGCCCGCGGTCGAGCGTCTGGGACGTCTCTCTGCTCCGGGGCGTCGCGGTCACGACGAGAGGTTAGCCGGGGGACGGTCCGTCAGCGCAGTCCGACCCAACGATCGGTTCCGCTCAGTAGAGTTCCTCGCATGACAGCGAAAGAACTCGCCGACCAGGCGACCACGGTGGCCGAGAAGCTGAAGCCCGGGACGTGGGAGGCGGTCCAGGCCTTGGCGCTCCTCTCCATCGCGCAGAGTCTGGTGGCACGGGCCGGGGAGGACTCGGCCTGAGCCCCTGACCGGCACTCAGTGCTGGTGCTGGGCGACCTGCTCGGCGTAGCGCGACCGGACCTCGTCCATGTCGAGCCCACGCACCTGGGTCAGCAGGTCCTCCAAGGCCGGCTGCGGCAGCGAGCCCGGCTGACCGAAGACGGGGATGCCGTCGCGGTACGCGATGAGCGTCGGGATCGACGTGATGCCGTAGCGCCCTGCGAGGTCTGGCTCGGCCTCGGTGTCGACCTTGGCGAAGGTGACGTCCGGGTTGGCCTCGCTCACCTTCTCGAACACGGGAGCGAACTGCCGGCACGGACCGCACCACGCCGCCCAGAAGTCGATGAGCACGATCCCGTCGGCGACGGTGGCGTCGTGGGTGTCCTTGGTCATGGTGGTGGTGGCCATGTCAGTCCCAACAGCGGGACCCGCCTGCGTGTTCCGCACCTACGTCTGTCCGACGAACCATCGCCGCAGCGTCTGGATGCGCTCACGCACCTGATGGGCGCTCGCCTGCGGCACGGGGGGCCCTCCGCACGACGACCGCAGTGCGGCGTGCACCGTGGCGTGCGGCTGACCGGTGCGCTTCGCCCAGGCCCCGACCAGCTGGTGCAGCTCCTTGCGCAGCGCTGCGACCTCGCGGTGGCTGACCACCGACTCGGGCGCCTCCTCCCCGGTCGCTGCCGCCGCGCGACGCCGCCCCTTCTGCTGGGCGGCCTGCCGCTGTCGCAGCAGCGTGGCGACCTGGTCCGGCTCGAGCAGCCCGGGCAGCCCGAGGAAGTCCTGCTCCTCCTCGCTGCCGACGAGCGCGGCCGTGCCGAACTCGCCGCCGTCGAACAGCACGTGGTCGAACTCGGCCTGCGCCTCGAGCGCCTCGAAGGCCAGCTCGTCCTGGCCGGCACCAGCGTCGGCACGGTTGGCCTCGGCGACGAGAGCGTCCTCGGGCGCCCACAGGTCGTCGTCCGACCGCTTGGCGCGGTCGAGGGCATGGTCGCGCTCGACCTCCATCTGGGCCGCGTGCCCGAGCAGCGTCGGCACGCTGGGGAGGAAGACCGACGCGGTCTCGCCTCGGCGCCGCGCCCGCACGAAGCGGCCGACGGCCTGCGCGAAGAACAGGGGCGTGGACGCCGAGGTGGCGTAGACACCAACGCACAGCCGCGGGACGTCGACCCCCTCCGACACCATGCGGACGGCGACCATCCACCGCTGCTGCCCCGCCGCGAACTGCTCGATGCGCTCCGACGAGCCGGCGTCGTCCGACAGCACGACGACCGGCGGCTCACCCGTGATGCCCCGCAGCACCGAGGCGTAGGAGCGGGCCTGCGACTGGTCGGTGGCGATCACGAGGCCGCCAGCGTCCGGCACGCCGCGCCGCACCTCGGTCAGACGGGTGTCGGCCGCCTTGAGCACGGACGGCACCCACTCGCCCCGCGGGTCGAGCGCGGTACGCCACGCCTGCGCCGTCAGGTCCTGGGTGAGCGGCTCGCCGAGCCGAGCGCTGACCTCGTCACCCGCGCGCGTGCGCCAGCGCATCTGACCCGAGTAGGCCAGGAAGATCACGGGCCGGACGACGCCGTCGGCCAGCGCGCGCCCGTAGCCGTAGCCGAAGTCCGGGGTCGAGCGCCGCACGCCCTCGTCGTCCTGCTCGTACCGCACGAACGGGATGGCGGACGTGTCGGACCGGAACGGCGTGCCCGTGAGCGCCAGCCGCCGGGTCGCCGGGTCGAAGGCCTCGCGCACGGCGTCACCCCAGGACAGGGCGTCCCCCGCGTGGTGGATCTCGTCGAGGATCACCAACGTGCGGGCGGCCTCGGTGCGCGCCCGGTGCAGCAGCGGCCGGGCCGCCACCTGGGCGTAGGTGACCACGACCCCGTCGAAGTCGCGGCCGTGCGTGCCGTGCGCGTTCTTGAACCGCGGGTCGATGCGGATGCCGACCCGGTGGGCCGCGTCGGCCCACTGCGTCTTCAGGTGCTCCGTCGGCGCCACCACGGTGACGCGCTGGACGACACCGGCGTGCAACAGCTCGGTGGCCACTCGGAGGGCGAACGTCGTCTTGCCGGCGCCGGGGGTAGCCACCGCAAGGAAGTCCCGCGGCGCCTGCTGGAGGTACTGCTCGAGGGCCGCCGCCTGCCATGCACGCAGCTTCGCGGCGGTTCCCCACGGCGCCCGCCCGGGGAACGCGGGAGGCAGGTGGGAGGCGGCGGAGGTACTCATCAGCCCGATGAGGGTAACCGTTGCGAGACAGCGACATGCCGCGCACCGCATGCCGTCGCGTCGCCGGGTGACGTGCTATGGCCGCACCGTGCAGGCAGTCAGTCCTCGCCGTCCTGCGGTGCCCTCAGGCCGTCGTAGATCTCCTTGCAGATCGGGCACACCGGGAAGCGGTTCGGGTCGCGGCCGGGCACCCAGACCTTGCCGCAGAGCGCCGTCACCGGCTCGCCCGAGAGCGCGCTCTCCAGGATCTTCTCCTTGCGCACGTAGTGCGAGAAGCGCTCGTGGTCGCCCGGCTCGATCAGCTGCTCCTCGACCTGCTCGCGCTCCAGCACGGCCGTGCGCTGCGGCGAGCGCTCGGGCTGCGGCAGCGGGGCGGGGCCGCCGGGCGCGCCGTAGGGGTCGGTGCTCAGCTGCGGCACGAGGTCAGTCATGCGCCTGAGTCTAGGCGCCGCGACCCGCGCACCTCGTGCAGCAGGTGTACGGCTATGGGGTGTCAGGCGTACCCGTAGGGCGCGAAGTGCGGAAACGCGGCGCGTCAGTTGAGGGCCGGGTCCTCGGGAAAGCTGGCCACGTACGCCAGGTCGCCCGGCTGGCGGCGGAGCACCTGGCGCCAGAGCTGGGACGGTTCGGCCGTGAACGGGTCACGCGGCTCCGACGGCACCACGTACCAGGACCCCTCGCGCACCTCGCGTTCCAGCTGGTCAGAGCCCCAACCCGCGTAGCCGGCGAAGACCCGGATGCCCGACAGGTGCGGGACGACGGTCTCGGGCTCGGTGTCGAGGTCCACGAGCGCGAGCGAGCCGTTGAGCCGTCGCACGCCAGCGGGCTCCGGCAGGTCACCGGGCAGCGCCACGAGACCGAGCGCCGAGTCCAGGCCCACCGGACCGCCCTGGAACAGCACGGCCGGAGCGGTGACGTGCGGCTGCCAGGTCGGCAGGACGGCGTCCACCCGGACCTCGAGCGGCCGGTTGAGGATCACGCCCATCGCGCCCTCGTCGCCGTGGTCGAGCACGAGGATCACGGCACGGTGGAAGTTCGGGTCGAGCAGCGTGGGGGTGGCCAGCAGCAGCTGTCCGCTCAGGTCCGGCACGGCGGCGTCCCCCTCTCGGCAGCACCCCGAAGACCCACGGGCACCATCATCGTCGTTCCCGAGTCAGCAACCAACCGAGCAGGCAGCCCGCCAGGTCGGCCACGACGTCCCACGGGTCACCGCTGCGGTGCGGCAGCAGCGTGGCCTGAGCGATCTCGCTCAGCGGCGCCTGGACGACGGTGAGCGCCAGCAGCAGCGCGCGCGGCACACGTGCGGTGCGGCCGGCGACCATGACGAGCGCGAAGACCCCGACGTGCACCACCTTGTCCAGGCCGGTCACTGCCGACAGGCCGCCGACGGACGGCTGCTGCGGGCTGTAGAGCACGGCGACCTGGACCAGGACGGCCACCAGCAGCACGGCGAGACGCCAGTCCCGGGCGGGCCGGCGACGCCCCGGCGAGCGGCCGGCCGACGCCGTCCGGCCCCGCGACCTCACTGCTCCGCGGTGGCCGCTGCGACTCCGGTCGCGAGGGGGTCCGCCGCCCCCGGTGGAGTGCCCTGCGACCGCGTCACCGCCTTCTGCACGGCAGCCGCCACAGCCGGCGTGACCTGCGGGTGGAAGACGCTCGGCACGATGTAGGCGGCGTTGAGCTCGTCGTCGGTGACCACCGACGCGATCGCCTCGGCAGCGGCCAGCAGCACGTCGACGTCGATGGCCCGCGACTGGGCGTCCAGGAGGCCACGGAAGACCCCCGGGAAGGCCAGCACGTTGTTGATCTGGTTCGCGAAGTCGCTGCGGCCAGTCGCGACCACAGCAGCGTGCTCCGCAGCGGCCACCGGGTCGACCTCCGGGTCAGGGTTCGCCATCGCGAAGACGACCGCGTCGTCGACCATCGTGGCGATGTCGTCGCCGGTGAGGAGGTTCGGCGCGGACACCCCGATGAACACGTCGGCGCCCACCAGCGCGTCCCGGAGCGTGCCCGTGACGTGGCGCTGGTTGGTCGTCGTGGCGACCCGGTGCAGGGCCGAGCCCGGGTTCGCCGCGATGTCCGGCCGGTCGACCTGCACCACGCCGTGGATGTCGCAGACCACCACGTCCTTGGCTCCCGCGCGCTGCAGCAGCGTGAGGATCGCCGTCCCGGCCGCTCCGGCGCCCGACATGACGATGCGGACGTCGCCCAGCGACTTGCGCACCACTCGCAGCGCGTTCGTCAGCGCGGCGAGGACGACGATCGCCGTGCCGTGCTGGTCGTCGTGGAACACGGGGATGTCGAGCTCGCGCTTCAGACGCTCCTCGACCTCGAAGCAGCGCGGCGCCGAGATGTCCTCGAGGTTGATGCCCGCGAAGACCGGCGCGATCGCCTTGACGGTCGCCACGATCTGGTCGACGTCCTGCGTGTCGAGGCAGATGGGGAACGCGTCGATACCCGCGAACCGCTTGAACAGGGCCGCCTTGCCCTCCATCACGGGCAGCGCGGCCAGCGGGCCGATCGCCCCCATGCCGAGGACCGCGGTGCCGTCGGTCACCACCGCCACCGTGTTGCGCTTGATCGTGAGCCGACGCGCGTCCGCCGGGTTCTGCGCGATCGCGGCGCAGACCCGCGCGACACCCGGCGTGTAGATGAGCGAGAGGTCGTCGCGGTTGCGGATCGGCACTTTCGGCTCGATCGTCAGCTTGCCGCCCAGGTGCGCCAAGAACGTGCGGTCGCTGACGCGTCCGATCTCGACGCCGTCGACCTGCCGCATCACGTCGACGATGTCGCTCGCGTGGTCGCTGTCCCGCGCCGCGCACGTCACGTCGACGCGCACGCGTGCGGGACCGGAGGCGGTCACATCCAGGGCGGTGACCACGCCACCCGCGCGCTCGATGGCCGTCGTCAGCTCGCTCACCGCCGTCGGTCGGGCAGGCAGCTCGAGCCGGACGGTGATCGAGTACGACACGCTGGGGGCGGGTGACATGGAGACCTCTCGAACGGCGCGGTGACAGTGATGCCGCGCCATTGTCGCGCAGCGGCACCCTCCAGGCCGGAACCGGCCCGTGCTCCGGTCCAGGCGCGTGCCGTGCACCTCTCCCCGAAGGTGCACGCCTAGCCCGGTGCGCTGACCGGCCGGACCGCCGCCGGGCCGGTCAGCGCGAACGTCGGCGCGCGCGCTTGTCGTCGTACATCGCGGCGTCGGCTTCCGCCCACGCGTCCTCGAGCCGCCCGTACGGCGGGCAGGTGGCCGCGCCGATGGACGTGCGCAGGCTCACGCCCCCGGGTGTGACGACCGCGTCGAGGGACCTGCGCAGCCGCCGGGCGATGAGCATGGGCGCCGTCTGCACGCCAGGCATGAGCAGGCCGAACTCATCGCCGCCGAGTCGCGCGACGACGTCCCGCTCACGCACCACGTGCTGCAGCGCCCGGGCGCACGCGACGATCAGCTCGTCTCCACGGTGGTGGCCCAGCGAGTCGTTGACCTCCTTGAGCCCGTCGAGGTCGACCGCGACCACGGTGACCGGCACGCCGGACGCCACCTCCGGCCGCAGCCGCTGCAGGGCCTCGTCCCAGCCTCGGCGGTTCGCCGTCGCCGTCAGGGCGTCCCGCCGGGCGTGCTGGCGCGACGAGTGCAGCGCCCGCTCCAGCTCCTCGCGCACGAGGGCGTTGCCGAGCAGCAGCGTCGCGGTCTCGGCGAGGCGCAGCAGCAGCCGCTGGCACAGCGCGGTGAACCCTCGCGGCGCCGGCTCGGCGTGCGCCACCAGCAGCAGGCCGACCCGGCCCTCCACCTCGACGTGGTGGAGCAGGTACGAGACCACGCCGGCCGCCGCGCCGACGGGGTGCGTCAACGGCCGCTCGGCAGCGTCCTGCACGACCAGCGTCCCGCCTCCCTCCCCGCTGAGCGCCGCCATGACCCCCGCGAGCTCGTCCGCGCTCCCGGGCATGGACCACCCGCGCTGCACGACCGCGAAGCGGCCCGGCTCCAGCCACAGGGCCGCGAGCTCGCACGAGAGGGACTGCGCGATGAAGCCGGCGACGTGCCGCATCAGCTCGTCCATGGGCGTGGGAGCGTGGCGCGTGAACTCACGGACGGCAGACATGATCTCGACCTCGTCCGCCAGGTGCTTGGTCGGCGAGACGGCCAGGACGCCTGTCGACAGGCGGCGCGCCGCCTCCACGACGACGTCGTCCGGCGCGTCCTGCAGCCGCTGGGAGCCCAGCGGCGCCCCCAGCACGACCGCATGGTCCTCGTCGATGCGGATCAGGGCCGACGTCATCGCCCAGTACGGGCCGAGCACGTGGTGCGCGTCCACGCCGTGCTGGCGGACCGGCCGGTCGCTGCGCAGGGCGCGAGCCAGCCGCTCGTCGGTGGCGCTGTCGACGTCCACCACCCCGGCCCACGACTCGCCGCGCCCTCGGCCGCCGAGATGGGTCCAACGGGTCTGGCCGATCCGACGCAGCACGAGGACGTCGCGCGCGCCGAGCACCCGCAGGACGTCGGCGTCGGCCTCTGGCAGCTCGCGGACGTCGTGCGGCACCTCGTCGAACGGGTCCGTGCGCGCGCTCGTCAGGTGCGGTGTCCGGCGGGGGGTGTCCGGCTCCTCGCGGTGGTCACCCGGGGCGCGCAGGTCGACGGTGAGCGGGTCGTCGTCGCACCCGGTGGCCGGCTCGACGCGAGCGGGCCCGGTCAGGTGGTGCAGCCGCAGGCTCGACGGCCGCAGGTCCAGCGGTGGGACGGCACGGCGCGCACCACCGCCCTCACCCGCCACCGGTCCTCCTCATGACGCCGCCAGCACGGCTGCACGCGTCGCGCACAGCGGTCCTGCCGCAGTATCAGTGACGTCCTGGCGTCACCGCGGAGGATTCCGCACATCGGCCCTGACTGGACCACCGAGATCGCCCGTTCTGAGCCGAAGTGCCTGCTGTGCTCCGTCGCCCGGGCGGCTCACACCCCCCAGTCGGGTCGCATGGGCAGGTGCGGGTCGCCGTCGGTGCCGGTGCGGGTGCCGAGCACCTGGTGCAGCTCGATCTGCCGCTGCTCGAACGCCACCCGGGAGCCCGCCATGTAGAGGCCCCAGACCTTGGCGGTCGCCAGACCGACCTCCGCCACCGCCTCGTCCCAGCTGTCGACCAGGTTGCGGTTCCAGCCGGCCAGCGTGCGGGCGTAGTGACGGCGCAGGTTCTCCTCGTGCTGCAGCTCGAACCCGGCGTCCTGCATCGCCGAGATGATCGTGCCCGCGCCCGCCAGCTCGCCGTCGGGGAAGACGTAGCGGTCGATGAAGCCCCGCTTCGCGAGGCCCGGCTGGGTGTTGTCGGCGCGCGTGATGCAGTGGTTGAGCAGCCGCCCACCCGGACGCAGCCGCGAGAGCAGGAAGGAGAAGTACGACGGGTAGTTGCCGATGCCGATGTGCTCGGTGAGGCCGATGGAGCTGACGGCGTCGAAGCCGCTCTCGCTCACCTCCCGGTAGTCCTGGCGTCGCACCTGCGCGCGCTCGGCCAGGCCCTCGCGCTCGATCGCCGCCTGCGCCCACTGGGCCTGCTCGGCGGAGAGCGTCACACCCAGCGCCGTGACGCCGTACTCGCGCACGGCGTGCCGCACCATGCCGCCCCAGCCGCAGCCCACGTCGAGCAGCCGCATGCCCGGCTGCAGGCCGAGCTTGCGGCAGACCAGGTCGTACTTGTGCGCCTGCGCCTGCTCGAGCGTCGAGTCCTCGGCAGGGAAGCACGCGCACGTGTACGTCATGGACGGCCCGAGGACCATCTCGTAGAACCGGTTGCTGACGTCGTAGTGGTGGTGGATCGCCTGCGCGTCGCGGGACCGGGAGTGCCGCAGCCCGTTGACCGCTCGCCGCCACGTGCTCGGCACCTCCTGCGGCGGCGGCTCCGGGTGGCTCAGCGCCACCGAACCGAAGGTGCGCAGCACGCGCACCAGGTCACCCACCGGCGGCCGGCGCGGGTTCATCAGCGACCCCGCGACCTTCAGGAGCTCGTACGGGTCGCCGGGGTGCACGCCGTCCGCCTCGAGGTCGCCAGAGACGTACGCCCTGGCCATGCCGAGTGACGAGGGCGCCCCCAGCACGTAGGCCAGGCCCCGCTTGTTCAGCAGGCGCAGCGTGACGTCCGCGTCACGGCGTCCCGCGCGGCTGCCGTCGTACGCCTCGAACGCCAGGGGGACGTCGTCCCCCACCAGCATCGTGAAGACGTCGCCGATGGTCAGTGGCGCGCTGCCGGCGTCGACGCGAGAAGGTCCAAGAACGCTCATGCTCGTCTCACCGCTTTCTCGTACAGGTCCAGCAGGCGCTCCTGGGGGTCGTAGCGCTGCTTGACCTCGTGGTAGGTCTCGCCTCCGTAGAGCTGCCAGAACTCCTGGGCCGGGTAGTAGGCGTCGGAGTAGAGGCCCTTGTGGCCGTCGTGCTCGGTGACTGCGAGCTCGATCGCGCGGTTCACGTCGCCGTCCGCCGCGCCCGGCTCGATCGCCACCGTGGACCAGAAGCCGACGTTGACGTAGGTGCGGTCGGCCTTCAGCGGGTAGAGCGGCCAGCTGCCGTCGGCCGTTCCCTCGACCCGGCGACGCAGCCGCAACGGGCAGAGCCAGACCGGCTCGATCGGCACGTGCGCCACGAACCAGCGCAGGAAGTCGGCCGTGCGGTCGAGCGGCACCTCGACGTCTTGCACCACGCGTTCGCGCGGCAGCTCACCCTTGCGCGCGTCGAGCCGCGCCTTGATGCCGTAGCGGTTCTCGAGCCCGACGATCTTCTGGTAGACGTCGCTGCGCAGGTACCGGCGCGGCACGAGGCGCCGGATGCGAGGGTTCTGCACACCGAAGACCCGGGAGCACCAGAACCAGTCGGTGTCCCAGCGCCACAGGTAGTCGCGCACCGCCAGGTAGTCCTCGCTGCGCTGCTGCACCGACCGGTAGTACACCTTCTGGCCGGCGTAGTCGTTGGTGTACGGCGCGGTGCCGGACCACGACCCCAGCGTCAGGTAGGTGCGGGGGTCGTGCCCGGCGCGGTCGGCCAGGCGTGGCTCCGGGAACATCGAGCCGTCGAGGAAGTCGACCGGCTCCCCGCGCCACTGCCCCGTGTCGACGATCTCGCCGACGGCCCGGCAGACCTCGTCGAGATCGTCGAACGGCACGTGCCTCAGGTGCACGTAGGGCTGCACGGGAACCAGCTCGATCGTCAGGGAGAGGGCGTAGCCGAGCGTGCCGTACGAGTTGGGGAAGGCTCGGAACAGGTCGGCGTGCGGGCCGTCGGGCGTCGCCCGCACCACCTCACCGGAGCCGGTGAGGACCTCGATCTCGAGCACCGACTCGTGCGGCAGGCCGGCGTGGAAGGAGGACGACTCGATGCCGAGTCCGGTGACCGCACCGCCGATCGTGATGGTCTTCAGCTGCGGGACGACGAGCGGCATCAACCCGTACGCGAGCGTGGCGTCGACGAGGTGCTCGTACGTCGTCATGCCCTGCACCACGGCAGTGCGCGCCCGCTGGTCGACGGAGAGCACCTGGTCGAACGACGCCACGTCGAGCCCCGGGCCCGTGTGGCGCTGGCGGGGGCGGAACAGGTTGGTGGTGCGCTTCGCGAGCCGGACGGGAGAACCGGCCGGGATCGCGTCGTACTGCCTCCGCAACCGGGCCACGGCCTGCTCGTGCGCACGCAGGTCGTCGGGTGCCTGCAGACGGTCCGTGGGCGCAGTCATCACCGCATCCTAGGGAGAGATCACTTCGGGTGGCTATGAGTCTCGCCCAGCATCCGGACGGAGGCAGGTGGACGCCGCGAGGTCCGGCACGGACCGCTCGGCTGTCGGTGCCGTGGGGCAGGGTTGGCCCATGAGCCCGAGGCCCGCGCACCGTGCGGTCGTCGGCGTGCCCGCCCCCTCGCCCTGGTCACCTGACGAGGCGCTCGGTCACGTCGTGGCGACGGCCGTGCCGGGCTGCGAGGAGGTGCGCGACGGCGCCTATCGGCGCACGGTCGCCCTGGCACACCGGCCCGCGGTCGTCGCTGTCCGGCCAGCCGCCGACCACGCGGAGTGCACGCTGTGGCTCGGCGACCCGCGGGACGAGCCCCAGGCGGTGGCGGCGTGCCGTCGCCTCCTCGACCTCGACCACGGTGCGGACGATGACAGGTGGCCGGTCGAGGCCTGCGACGTGGTGCGGGTGCTGCGGTCCGACCCGACGCTGCGGCCCGTCGTCGACCGCAGCCCGGGGCAGCGGCTGCCCAGGTGCGTCGACGCGGCCGAGCTCGCCGTCCGCGCCGTGCTCGGGCAGCAGGTGTCCACGGCTGCCGCGCGCACGCTGGCACGTCGGCTCGTGCTCGACCACGGCTCGCCTCTCGAGCAGGGCGACCCAGCCGGCGACCTGACGCACCTGTGGCCGACACCGCGGCAGCTTCTCGGCGTCGACCCGGCGTCCCTCGCCATGCCCGGCAGCCGCCGGCGCGCCTTCGCCGGTCTCGTGCGGGCGCTCGCGCAGGGTGAGCTCGACCTCGCGCCGGGGTGCGACGTGGCCACCGCCCGGAAGGCCCTGCTGGCGGTGCCCGGTGTCGGGCCGTGGACGGTCGAGATCGTCGCGCTGCGTGGCCTCGGCGACCCTGATGCCTTTCCCGCCAGCGACCTCGGGGTCCGGCGAGCGGCGGCGCGGCTGGGGCTGCCCGACTCGCCAACCACCCTCCTGCGGCACGCCGAGCGATGGCGGCCGTTCCGGTCGTACGCCGTGCAGTACCTGTGGTCGACGCTGGACCACCAGGTGAACCGCGACTGGAGGGTGGGCGGTCACGTCGCCGGCGGCGCGGCATGACGACCTCGAGCCTGGTGGTCGACAGCCCGGTCGGGCCGCTCGTCCTGGCCGACACCGAAGGCCGGCTGAGCGGACTCCGCCTGCCACACGTTGCCGAGGACGGCACCAGGTCAGCCGCACCGCTGCAGCAGTGGCAGCCGGTCCGACGTCCGACCAGGCTGCTGCAGCAGGCGGTGGACGAGCTGGCCGCCTACTTCGCGGGTGAGCTCACCCAGTTCGAGCTGCCGCTCCAGCTCGGCGGCACCCCGTTCCAGCTGCGGGTCTGGCAGGCGCTCCGCGAGATCCCGTTCGGCGCGACGGCGACCTATGGCGAGCTCGCCGAGCAGCTCGGCTCCTCGGGAGCGTCCCGGGCCGTCGGGCTGGCCAGCAACCGCAACCCCGTGCCGATCATCGTCCCCTGCCACCGGGTCATCGGAGCGGGCGGCGGCTTGGTCGGCTTCGGCGGCGGGTTGGCGTGCAAGCGCTGGCTGCTCGACCACGAGTCCGCCGGGGACCAGCTGTTCACGCTGTGAGGCAGCTGGCACCGCCGCGCCGCTCAGGCGCCACGATCCACCTGCCGATGGAACCGTCGTGAAGAACTCTGGTCAGCCGTCCCCGTGGCACCCGTCGTGGCGCCCCGGCGCCCTCGTGCTCTCGCTGCTCCTCGCGGGGCTCACCCTGCTCGGCGCCGCCCTCGGGCTGCGGCAGCTGGTTGCCGGTGACGCGCTCGCTGAGGTGACGCCCGGCGTGACGCTGGCCCAGGTCGTCACCGACGTGCAGGGCCACCAGGTGCAGGCAGCCGCGATCGACGAGCGCTACCAGACGCTCAGCGTGGCGTACTCGCCCACGGCCACCGGCACCGCCGTGCCTGCATCGGCGCGCACCGGCTCCGGCCGGTCCGTCACGACGGTCAGCTTCCCGCGGGACTACGCGAGCGAGCTGACGGCGACGGTGCTCGGTGCCGATGTCCCCCTGACCGTGCTGCCGGCCGACTCCGCCGCCCGCGCCGCGGCCACCGCCGACGCCGCAGCGTCCCCCTGGCACGTCGGCACGAGCCCGTCGCCCTTGCTGGGTCTCGTCATCCAGGTGAGTGGCTTCGGCGGCGCCGGGTGCCTGCTCGCCGGCGTGCTGCTGTGGGGCCGCCGCCGCACCCGGGGCGCCCTGCACGTCGTCGACGGCGACCTGCCCTTGACCCGCTTCAGCGACGTCGCCGGGGCCGAGGAGGCGGTGGCCGACCTCCGCGAGCTCGTGGAGTTCCTCTCCGACCCCGACCGGTTCCGCCGCCTCGGCGCCACGGTGCCGAAGGGCGCGCTGCTGTGCGGACCGCCCGGCACCGGCAAGACGCTGCTCGCCCGCGCCGTCGCCGGCGAGGCCGGCGTCCCGTTCTTCTCGGCGTCCGGCTCGGACTTCGTCGAGATGTACGTCGGTGTCGGCGCGAAGCGGGTACGCGAGCTGTTCGCGAAGGCGGCCAGGGCCGAGCGTGCCATCGTGTTCATCGACGAGATCGACGCCCTCGCGCGCACGCGGTCCTCCGGCGAGTCGCAGGCCAGCAACATCGAGCAGGAGGGCACCCTCGTGGCGCTGCTCACCGCGCTCGACGGGTTCGCCGATCGCGGTTCGGTGATCGTCCTGGCGGCCACCAACCGGCCCGACATCCTCGACCCCGCCCTGACCCGGCCCGGTCGGCTCGACCGCAAGATCGAGGTGCCGAACCCCGACCGCCGCGGCCGCGAGGCGATCCTGTCGGTCCACGGACGCGGCAAGCCCCTGCACGACGACGTCGACCTCACGTCGATCGCCCGGCGCACCCCCGGCTTCTCCGGCGCCCAGCTGTCCGCAGTCGTCAACGAGGCGGCGCTCGAGGCCGTGCGACGCGAGCTCGACGCGGTCACAGCCGAGTGCTTCGACCACGCCGTGGCCACCATCGCGATGGGCCGGGCCCGCACGTCCGCGATGGTGACCGAGCACGACCGGCGGATCGCCGCCTGGCACGAGGCCGGCCACACCATCGCCGCGCTGCTGCTGCCCGAGGCGGACGACCCGGTCCAGGTCACGATCGTGCCGCGAGGCCCGGCTGGCGGCGTCACCTGGATGGCCGGCAACGACGACGTCTTCCTCGGCCGCCGGCGGGCTCTCTCGCAGATGATCGTGTCGCTTGCCGGCCGAGCCGGCGAGGAGGCGCTGCTGGACGGCGAGTACACCCAGGGCGCGGCCGGCGACCTGCAGTCCGCCACCCAGACGGCCCTCAACCTCGTCACCCAGTACGGCATGAGCCGGCTCGGCTACATGGTGCGCTCCGACGGCGTGCTGCAGGCCGGCGGCATGCGTGAGGTGAACGAGGTCGTCGAGGAGCTGCTCGGCGAGGCGCACGCCAAGGCCACCGAGCTGGTGCGGGCGCATCGTGCGCTGCTGGACGCCGTGGCCGAGCGGCTGCTGGACGTCGAGACGCTGACGCTCGCGCAGGTTCGTGGCCTCGCCGACAGCGTCGGCGCGGCCGTGCCGGCACGGCTGTCCCTGGTCGACAGCACCCCCTGGCGCGGGGAGCGCGCGCGGCACGGTGGCGCCGGCTCCGACGCCCGCACGCCGACCGAGGGCCCGCCTGGCCGTCCCCAGGCACCGGAGTCGTGGCCGCCCCTCCCGACGCAACGCGGCCAGCGGCGTGTCCGGCAGAGCGACCTGACAGCCGCGGCGGTGGTCCCGTCCACGGCGGCCACGACGCTGCGGCGGCCCGCCGTCGTCACCGCTGCGCGGTCGGCGACCCACGCGGCCGTGCTCCTGCTCGGCGGTCGCCGACGCGGTCAGCGCAGCAGCACCAGCTGACCCGTCGTGCTCGCGGCCCGGGCGGGCGCGTCGCCGTCCAGCCGAGGATCCGGCCAGGCCGTCCGGCAGGATGACGCCGTGACCACCCACGAGCGGGACCAGGACGAGCGCACCGTGAGGTGCGCGATGTTCGTCGACTTCGACAACGTCTACCTCGGGCTGCGGCGGCTCGACCCGGAGGCAGCCGAGGCGTTCGCCACCGAGCCGGCGCACTGGCTCGCCCAGCTGCAGTCGGCCACCGGCCCGGACGGGCCGTTCACGCGGCGCTTCCTGGTGCGCGCCTGCTACCTGAACCCGTCGGCGTTCAGCCGGTTCCGACCTAACTTCACGCGGGCCGGCTTCCAGGTCGTGGACTGCCCCTCGTTGACGCAGCAGGGCAAGAGCAGCGCCGACATCAACCTCGTGCTCGACGCCGTCGACGCCCTGGCCGCACCCACGCGGTACGACGAGTTCGTCATCGTCTCCGCCGACGCGGACTTCACCCCGCTCGCCCTGCGCTGCCGGGCTGCCGACCGGCGCGTCACGATCATCACGGCCTCCCCGGCAGCGAGCGCCTACCGCGCCGTCGCGGACGTCGTCGTCACGGCTGACGAGCTGGCCGAGCTGGTGACCGTCGGTCCAGGCCCGGCGTCCGTGCCGGACCAGGCGGACGAGTCCGCGACCGGGCGCACCGCACCCAGCGAGGCGACGGACGTCCCGGCGAGCGAGGCGGTGTCCCGGGCGCTCCGGGAGGCCGACGGCCCCCTCCCCGGAGGGAAGGTCGCCCAGATCGCCCAGGCGGCCGACCCGAGCCTGCCCGCGTCCGGCTGGGGCGGCACGGGCGGGTTCTTCGCGTGGCTGGAGGCGCACGTGCCCGATGCCGGGACGGCCTCGCGCCCAGCACCGGGCTACGTGTGGGACGCCAAGCGCTACGGTGAGAAGGACCTGCCGTCCAGCGGGTCGGCCAGCGACCCCGCCGTTCTGCGCCGCCAGGTCGTCACCGTGACGGACACGCCCGGCCTGACGGGCGAGCAGTTCCGCCTGGTGCTCACGACGCTCGCCAAGGACGTCGACTCGGTGCCGTTCGACCGCGCCGACACGTCCCGGCGCGTGCGGGACGCCTGCCAGGAGAACGGCGCGAACGTGGGCCGGGGCTCGGTGAACTTCGTCATCTCCGGCATCCTGTACTCCGGCGTGGAGCTGCAGGCGGGCACGCCGGTCGAGGTCTACGCCGAGGCCTTGGCGGGCAACGTGATCGGGCTGTGCCGGGGTGCCCGCATGGATCTCAGCCCGGGCGACGTGCAGGCCATCCGCGAGTGGGTCGGGGGCGGGCTGCTCGATACCTGACGCCCGCTGACCGCACCGCCCCTCGTGGACTTTGGACCCTGTCTCACTGAGCCCGGTGGCCGGATCGTGGGCAGATGGAGCGCTTCGACGACCGGGCCCAGGCCGGACGACTGCTCGCCGCGCAGCTCGAGCACCTGGCGACGCCGGACGTCGTCGTGCTGGGCGTGCCGCGCGGAGGTGTGCCGGTAGCGGTCCAGGTCGCCCACGCGCTGGCGCTGCCGCTCGACGTGATCGTCGTGCGCAAGCTCGGGCTGCCGTCACGGCCCGAGCTCGCGATGGGCGCGGTCGGCGAAGGCGGTGCGCGCGTCCTCAACTCGGAGGTCCTGCGTTCGGCCGGCGTGACCGAGGCAGCTCTCGCCGCGGTCGAGAGTCGGGAGGTGCGCGAGCTCCAGCAGCGGTGCGCGGTGTTCCGCGCCGGGCGGCCGGCCATCTCACTCGTGGGACGGGCCGCGCTGGTCGTCGACGACGGGATCGCCACGGGCTCGACGATGCGCGCGGCCTGCCGCATCGCCCGTGCTCACGGCGCCCGACTGGTGGTCGCGGCCGCACCGGTGGCGTCGCGCGAGGCCGTCACACTCCTCCGGCAAGAGGCGGACGACGTCGTGGTGCTCGCCACGCCCTCTCCGTTCCTGAGCGTCGGCGAGTGGTACCGGGACTTCTCGCCGGTGCTCGACAGCGAGGTCACGACCGCCCTGCGGCTCGCGGCCCCTCGGGAGGCTCGTCGGCACGACGTGCTCGTGCCGATGACCAGCGGTGCGCTCCCAGCAAGCCTCGCGGTGCCCGCTCACGTGCAGGGCGTCGTGGTCTTCGCCCATGGCAGCGGGAGCAGCCGGTTCAGCCCGCGAAACGGGTTCGTGGCCCGGCGTCTGCACCAGGCGGGCTTCGCGACGCTGCTCGTCGACCTGCTTGCGCCGGCCGAGGAGCGGGTGCGTCAGAACGTGTTCGACATCGAGCTCCTCGCCCGTCGCCTCCATGACGTGTGCCTCTGGCTCCAGCGCGAGCCGGCTACCGCCGGACTCCCGTTGGGCCTCTTCGGCGCCAGCACCGGGGCAGCCGCCGCCTTGGTCGCAGCGGCTGACCCCTCGTTGCGAGTCGGTGCCGTGGTCAGCAGGGGCGGCCGCGTCGATCTCGCCCAGCACGAGCTCGCTCGCGTCGTCGCGCCGACCCTGCTCGTGGTCGGGGGCCACGACGACGTGGTGCTCGGTCTCAACCGGCAGGCCCAGCAGAGCCTGCGCTGCCCGCACCGCCTGGTCGTGATACCCGGAGCGAGCCACCTGTTCGAGGAGCCGGGGGCGATGTCCGAGGTGGCGGCAGCGGCGTGCGCGTGGTTCTCGACTCACCTGGCACCCAGCGTGTCGCCCGTGACGGTGAACCACTGAGACGTCATGGGCCGCCACGACCTGCCGGACATCACGGCCGCCGCGGTCGTGTTCGACTGGGACGGCACGGCGGTCCCCGACCGGCACAGCTCCGCAGGCGCAGTCCGACGGCGCGTCGAACGGCTGTGCTCGCTCGGCGTCCACGTCGCCGTCGTGAGCGGCACTCACGTCCAGAACGTCGACGGGCAGCTGCGTGCGCGTCCGAGCGGTCCCGGGCGGCTGCTGCTCGCGACGAACCGTGGCTCGGAGCTGTTCGAGGTCGAGCCCGGCGGACCCGTGCTCCGAGAACGCCGGTGGGCCTCGCCGCTCGAGGACGCGGGCCTGGACAAGGCCGCGGCGGACCTGCGGCAGCAGCTGTCCGCGGTCGGGCTGCACACCGACGTCGTCACGCGGCTGAACCGCCGCAAGATCGACCTGATCCCCGATCCCGACTGGGCCGACCCCCCGAAGGCGCGGCTCACCGAGCTGCTGGTCGCGGTCACGCGGCGTCTCGCCGACGCCGGGCTCGCGGACCTGAAGGACGTCGTCTGCCGGGCGACGTCGGCGGCGGTCGGGGCTGGTCTGGCCGACCCGCGGGTCACCAGCGACGCCAAGCACGTCGAGATCGGGCTGACCGACAAGTCGGACGCGATGCGTCGGCTGCTCCGAGAGCTCTGGCAGGTCGGCGTGGGTCCCGGACTGGTGATCGTCGTCGGGGACGAGTTCGGGTCGCTGGGGGGCGCAGCCGGCAGCGACTCGTTCTTGCTGGTGTCCCGGGCGCGGCGGGCGACGGTGGTGTCCGTGGGGGCGGAGCCGTGCGGCGTACCACCCGGCGTGACGCACCTGGCCGGTGGCCCAGCGACCTTCCTGGCGCTGCTGGACGACCAGCTGGCTCGCCACCGTCACCGCCGGGTGCCCGGCGTGGATCGAGACGAACGCTGGACCATCACCCAGGCCGGGGACGACCCGGTGCGGCTGCGGGTGCTCGAGACCCTCTTCACCCTGGGAGCAGGTGGGCTGGCGGTGCGCGGAGCGCTGGACGCTCCGTCCGTGCCGGTCCTGCGCGCGGCGGGGGTCTACCACCAGCAGGGCTCGGCCCAGCGCCTGCTTCCGGGACCGGACTGGACCCACGTCCGACTCCGCCCGCGGCCGAAGGAGGTCGTGCAGGTGCTCGACCTGCGTACCGGGGTCTTGCTGCGCGAGGAGCGGGAGCTCGCGGACGTCGGTCGGCCCGTCCGGTCGCTTCGCTTCGTCAGCGCGGCTCGCCCCGGCACCATGGGCCTGCGCGTCGAGGCCGCTGCCCACAGACTCGCGCCCGGCACGGTGTTCCGGGCGCCCGAAGGGCTCCCCATGGCGCAAGGGCGCGTGGGAGGCCAGCGGTGGGCGCGGGTCGCCAGCGACCTCGGCGGCGGCATGGGTGCCGTCGCGCAGCAGGCCGTGTCTCAGGACGGCGACCTCCGGTGCGTGGAGCGGCTCGTCGTCGTCACGTCGCACCGCCGACGACAGCCGGACCTCGGGTTGGACGCCGCCTCCGACGCGGTCCGCCACGGGTTCAGCCCGCTGCTGGCAGCCCACCGTGCTGCCTGGGCGCGGCGGTGGTCGTCCGCGGGCGCGTCCCTGCCGGACGACCCCCAGCTGGAGCGAGCGCTCCGGTTCGCCCTGTTCCACCTGTGGGGGGCGATCGCCGACGCCGACGAGCTCGCCGTCGGTGCGCGAGGCCTGTCGGGGCCTGGCTACTCGGGGCACGTCTTCTGGGACGCCGACGTGTTCGTGCTGCCGGCCGTCGCCACGATCGACCCTGCTGCGGCACGAGCGATGGTGCGCTACCGCCTCCACCGCCTCGACCCCGCCAGGGCACGTGCGCGCGCCGAAGGACGCCACGGTGCCCGCTTCCCCTGGGAGTCGGCCGCGTCCGGCGACGACGTCACGCCACCCACCGTGCGCTTCGGTGCCGAGCCGACGCCTGTCATGAGCGGACGGCAGGAAGAGCACATCACGGCGGCGGTCGCATGGGGCGTGCTCCGCGAGGCCGCGTGGGGCGGACGTCGGCTGCAGCCCGGCTCCGCCGAGCTCGCGTTGCTGCGCGACACCGCTCGCTACTGGGTGTCCCGCTGCACGGTCGACGCCGACGGAGCGGCCCACATCACCGGTGTGGTCGGACCAGACGAGTACCACGAGGCGGTCGACGACAACGCGTTCACGAACGTCATGGCCCGCTGGAACCTGCGCGCGGCTGCCGCCGCCGTCTCACGCCGCGCCGCCAGCCCGGACGAGGCGAGGAGCTGGCTCGCGCTGGCCGACGCGTTGGTCGACGGGCTCGACGCCAGCACGGGGCTGTACGAGCAGTTCCGGGGGTACCACGCGCTCGCGCCGGTGCTGGCCGCCGATCTGGCAGCACCCCCGTACGCGGCCGACGTCCTCTTCGGCCGACAACGGATCGCCGCGACGCAGGTCATCAAGCAGCCCGACGTCCTCATGCTCCACCACCTCGTACCCGACGAGGTCGCCGCCGGCTCCTTGCTGCCCAACCTCGCCTACTACGGCCCGCGCACCAGCCACGGCTCGTCGCTGTCGCCCGCGATCATGGCGTCGCTTCTGGCGCGCGCGGGTTCACCTGACGAGGCCCTGAGCTTCCTGCGCATGGCGGCGCAGATCGATCTGGCCGACGCCCACGGGATGAGCGCCGCCGGACTGCACCTGGCGGCCATGGGAGGTGCGTGGCAAGCGGTCCTCATGGGCTTCCTGGGCGCCCGGGTGCGGTCTGGGACGCTGCTGATCGACCCGGTGCTGCCCGCGGACTGGGGCTCCTTCGAGGTGCGCTTCCGCTGCCTCGGCCACCAGCTACGGGTCAGGGTCGACCGCCAGAGCACCGAGGTGAACGTCGAGGGGCGCCTGAGGGTGGGCGTCGGCAGACGGCCGCCGCGAAGCGTGACCGGCACCTTCGTCGTCGACACCACCGTCGGACGCCGAGACAGCAGCAGACGCGGAGCGGAGGAGGCGCCGTGCCGGACGTGATCGCCGTCGTGGACGACGGCCACGGGACGGTCGTCCTCGCCGTGGCGTCCTCGGTCGCCCACCTGGTGCGGGGTCGCCTGCGCCGGCTCGTCCTCCCCGAGAGCGCGGGCAGGGCCGACGCCGTCCTGTCTGCTCTCGACGAGCCGGAGTCCGCGCTCGCGGTCCTGGCGATGGACCGGGATCCGGCTGCCATGGGCTGGCACGTCATGAAGCGGTCGGCGAAGCCGCTCGTGCTCGTTCCCGGTGGGGTGCCTGACGGCGTGCGGCCGATCGGCCGGGTGCTCGTCCCTCTGGACGGCTCGAGGGAGGCGGCACACGCCGTCGATTGCACCGTGGAGCTCTGCACCCGGGCCGGTGTCGACCTCGTCGTGCTGCACGTGTTCAACGACACGACCGCCCCACCCTTCTGGGACCAGTCGGTTCACGCGCTGCACGCCTGGACCGAGGAGTTCCTGTCACGGCACGTCATGCCGCCGGACGCCCGCCTCGAGGTGCGCGCCGGCCAACCGGACCACAACGTGCTGGACGTCGCCACGACCTTGGGTGCCGACCTGATCGCGTTGGGGTGGTCGCAGCACCTGGAGAAGGGCCGGGCGCGGACGGTCCGGCGTGCCGTCGTCGACGCTGACGTCCCGGTCATGCTGGTGCCGGTCCCGGCGCCGTCCGAGCACCAGGGCCCTTCGGTCCTGGCCCCAGCGGTCGAGCACCGACTCTCCTGAGACATGCGCATCGGACTCGTCGCCCCCCCGTGGCTGCCGGTGCCGCCGACCTCCTACGGCGGCACCGAGGCCGTCATCGACAACCTGGCCCGGGGCCTCACGACCCTCGGCCACGACGTCCAGCTGTTCACCGTCGGCACCTCGACCTGCCCGGTGGCCCGCGAGCACCTCTTCGCCGAGCCGGCCCCGGAGATGGGCATGGCGCTGCCGGAGGCAGCTCACGCGCTCGCCGCGTACGACGCGTTGCGGGACGTCGACGTGATCCACGACCACACGGTCCTGGGTGCCGTGCTGCACCGGACCGACCGGAGCCGGGCCGGGCACGCACACGTGGTCGTGACGTACCACCACCCCTACACGCCGGCGGCCACCAAGGTGCTGGCGTCCCTCGGTGACTCGGCTGCGCTGGTCGCGATCTCCGGTCACCAGGCTCGATCCGCACGCGGCCTGCAGGTCGACGCCGTCATCCACCACGGAGTCGACCTGGACCGCTACCACCCTCGGCACGGCGACCCCCACGACGGCGGCTACCTGCTCTTCCTGGGCCGCATGTGCCCCGACAAGGGTGTCCACCGCGCGGTCCGGGTCGCGCGTCGCGCGGGACAGCGCCTCGTGATCG
>DASSTJ010000093.1:0-29355 GCA_035707965.1 Actinomycetales bacterium | reverse complement strand
GGCCGCGAGGCCGCGCTCGCCATGCGTCGCGCGATGGTCGATACCGTGACCGAGGTGGGGAACGTGGTCGCGGACGAGCAGATCGTCTGTGACTGGGCGCACGGCGGCACCGTGGTGGTGGCTCGCACTGCGGCCCAGCTGGGCCGTGCGCGCCGCGAGGTCGCCGACGACCACGCCTGGGGCGGCGTCGACGGCCTCGTGCTGCTGGACGAACGAGCCACCCGCGAGCGCGTCGGGATCGCTGGGGCGGTCGGCGCCACGTACACGCCGCACTGCGCTCGCATCCACCCCGCCAAGCTGGCCCGCGGCCTGGCGGACGTCGTGGAGCGTCGGGGCGTGCGCATCGTCGAGGGCACCCGGGCCAGGTCGGTCGAGCCGAGCCGGGTCGTCACGGAGCACGGTGTCGTCACGGCGCCGCGCGTCGTCCGCGCCACCGAGGCCTGGACACCGCAGCTCGCCGGCCAACGCCGCGACGTCGTGCCCGTGTACTCCCTGGTCATCGCCACCGAGCCGCTGCCCGCGTCGTTCTGGGACGTCGCCGGGCTGGCACGCGGCGAGACGTTCAGCGAGCACCGGCACCTCATCGTCTACGGGCAGCGCACGGCGGACGACCGGCTGGTGTTCGGCGGCCGAGGAGCGCCCTACCACTTCGGCTCGACCGTCCGTCCGGAGTTCGACATCGAGCCGCGGGTCTTCGCTGGTCTGCGTGAGTCGCTCGCCGACCTCTTCCCGGGCGTCGCGCCCTTCGAGGTGACGCACCGGTGGGGAGGCCCGCTCGGCATCGCCAGGGACTGGCACGCCGCCGTCCGGTTCGACCCCGCCACCGGCATCGCCTCGGCCGGCGGCTACGTCGGCGACGGCGTCTCGACGACGAACCTGGCCGGCCGCACGCTCGCCGACCTGGTGACCGGTCGAGACACGCCCCTGACCCGGCTGCCCTGGGTGAACCACCGCGTCCGGCGCTGGGAGCCGGAGCCGCTCCGCTGGCTCGGCGTGAACGCGGGCCTGCGTCTGGCCACCGCTGCGGACTCCGAGGAGGCGCGCACGGGTCGCGCCTCGCGCCTCGCCCCCGTGCTGGCCCGGCTCACCGGCCACTGACGAGCCGGACGGCCACCACGCCCTAGCATGGAGGCGTCGACACCGGGAGCGGCCATGGACGGGTTCTTCGAGCTGTTCCAGCCGGGCTACAAGCATCTGCGCGAGGAGCGCGACCGCAAGCGGCTGGAGGCGCAGATCCCCGAGACCGGAGCGCCACCGTTCGGCATCGACCTCGACTCCGGCGTGGCCCGGATCAGCCTGCGCACCAGCTCCCCCGAGCAGACGCCGCCGGCCTCACCGGACACGTCCGACGACGGCTGATCGGCCGCGCCGCACGCGCGGCGCCGACGCTGCCGTCCCGGCCCCGGCCGGGCAGGATGCCCACATGGAGATCGAGAGCCTCGACGAGCTGGACGCCGTGCTCGCGGTCGGCGGGTCCCTGGCGGGCGCGCGGCTGCAGGGGCTGGACCTCGCTGCCCGCGAGGACGCCCTCCTCCGGGCTGACGTCCGGGGTGCCGTCGTGCTGGGCGGGACGCTCACCGACCGGCTGGCCGCGCACCTGAGACGGGACGGGGCGCTCCTGTTCCCCACGGTCGACGGCGCGCCCGTCGACCCCTACCGCGCCCGTCTGTACACGCCGGACGAGCTGTACCGGCATCTCGACCAGGGGTACGCCGCCACTCCCGACTGGCGCGCGTACTCGTGGTGGCTCGACCCTGCGACGCGCACCGACGTGTTCGCCACGATGCTGCGCGCCGTGCACGACGACAGCGTGTCCGACGCGCTGGGAGAGAAGCTGGTGGGCCGCCGGGTGATCGGCGTCATGGGAGGGCACGCCGTCAGCCGGGGGACGACGACCTACCGGCACGCCGCCCTTCTCGGGCACGCGCTCGCGGGTACCGGCGCACTGGTGCTCACGGGCGGGGGTCCCGGCGCGATGGAGGCCGCGAGCCTCGGAGCCCGGTTGCACGAGCAGCCGCTGGACGTCCTCGACGACGCGGTGCGCCGCCTGAGCGACGTGCCGGACTTCTCCCCGGACGTGTCGGCCTGGGCCCGGCTCGGCCTGGAGGTGCGCGAGAGCTGGCCGGCTCCGACCAGGACGTCGGCGGTCGGCGTGCCGACGTGGTTCTACGGGCACGAGCCGTCGACGCCGCTCGCGTGCTGCCACGCGAAGCTGTTCTCGAACGCGGTCCGTGAGGACCTGCTGCTGGCGGGCAGCACCGCTGGTCTGGTCGTCCTTCCCGGCGCCGCGGGCACCGTGCAAGAGGTCTTCCAGGCCACGACGCACAACTACTACGCGACCGCCGACCACGTCGTGCCGACCGTGCTCGTCGGCGTCGAGCACTGGACGTCGGCGCTGCCGGTGTGGCCGCTGCTGTGCCAGCTGGGCGAGGCCCGGCCGATGGGCGGGCACGTGCACCTGGTCGACGCGATCGAGGACGCCGTCGCCGTGCTGGCCGACGCGCCGCCCCGGACGCCGGGCAGCCGCTGAGCAGCGGTCAGCCGACCCTGGTCATGACGGAGACCACGCGGTCCAGGAAGCTGTCGACCGCACCCTCGCTGTAGCCGCGCGCGCCCCGACGGCTGCGGAAGACGGCCGACCTCAGAGCGCTGACCGTCAGGGGCTGCACGCCGTCGAAGTAGTCAGCCACCAGGTCGCACAGCTCGTCGACGTCCGTGACGTCGTACGCGGGAGCCCACGCGCTGGCCCGCGCGAAACGGTCGCCGTGCGGCCGAGCGAGGCGCGCCCGCAGCACTTGTGCCTGACTGGTGATGCGGCTCACGAAGCGCCGCTCCCCCAGCGAAGCCTGCTCGTCGTCGCGCTCGCCGGCCACCAGATCGTCCTCCAGCCGGTCCAGCGCCTGGTCGACCTGATCGACGTCGTAGCCACCCCGCACCAGGTCGAAGCCGACCGACCGGACCTCGTCGGAGGTCAGGGAGCCGCCCAGCGCTCGGGTGAGGAACGTGTCGACCTGCGCCACGTCGTAGCCGCGGCCCAGCCCGCGCACCCGGTCGAACGACTGCTGCGTCATGGTCACGCCGTCGCCTCGTCGCGGACGTCCCTCGATGGCACCGTCATGCCCCCATGATGCCTGGTCAGCGAGCGGCCGCGGGCTCACTCGGGCCGACCGCGGCCAGCTGGCCGCACGCGCCGTCGATGTCCTTGCCTCGCGTGTCGCGGATGGTGGTGGGGATGCCCCGCGCTCGCAGTGCCTCGACGAACGCGTGCTCGACGCGCGGGTCGCTCGCCGTCCACTTCGAGCCCGGTGTCGGGTTGAGCGGGATGGGGTTGACGTGCACCCAGCCCCGACCGCGAGCGTTGAGCAGCTTGCCGAGCAGGTCCGCGCGCCACGCCTGGTCGTTGATGTCGCGGATCAGCGCGTACTCGATGCTGACCCGGCGGCCCGTCGCGTCGAAGTAGCGTCGGGCGGCGCCCAACGCCTCGGCGACCTTCCACCGCGTGTTGATCGGGACGAGCTCGTCGCGCAGCTCGTCGTCGGGCGCGTGCAGGCTGAGGGCCAGCGTCACCGGGAGGCCCTCGGCGGCCAGCTTGTCGATCGCGGGCACCAGCCCGACGGTCGACATCGTGATGCCGCGGGCGCTCATTCCCAGGCCGTCCGGCGCCGGCTCGGTCAACCGGCGCAGCGCACCGACGACCGCCTTGTAGTTCGCGAGGCCCTCCCCCATGCCCATGAACACCACGTTGCTGACCCGTGTCGGCGCCTCCTCCGCGCCGCCGGCGACCTCGCCTCGGGCCAGCGAGCGGGCGCCCGCGACGACCTGCTCCACGATCTCAGCGGTCGACATGTTGCGCGTCAGGCCGGCCTGGCCGGTGGCGCAGAACGGGCAGTTCATGCCGCAGCCCGCCTGGCTCGAGACGCACATCGTGACGCGGCCCGGGTAGCGCATGAGGACGCTCTCGACGAGGGCGCCGTCGAAGAGGCGCCACAGCGTCTTGACCGTCGACCCGCGGTCCGCCGTGCGCTCGTTCACCGGTGTCAGCAGCGCCGGCAACAGGGTGCCGACCAGCTCGTCACGACCGGCTGCCGGGAGGTCCGTCATCTGCGCGGGGTCGTCGACGAGCCGTTCGAAGTAGTGCGTGGACAGCTGCCGAGCCCGGAACGCCGGCAGACCGAGCTCCCGGACGGCGTCCGCCCTCTGCTCGGGGGTCAGGTCGGCCAGGTGACGCGGGGGCTTGGCGCGGCGCGGGGCGGCGAAGGTGAGTCGGCCGGGCTCGGGGCGCTCGGCGGCAGCGGGGCGGACGGGGTCGGGGAGCTGGGTCATGACCCGTCCAGTGTCCCACGCGTCACGCCGGTGCCTGCCAGCTCGACGAACCGGCCCGGCCGGCGGCTCAGACCATCAGGTGCAGCAGCAGCCACGCCACGGGGGCGCTGACCAGGAGGGAGTCGAGCCGGTCAGCGACCCCACCGTGCCCGGGGAGGAGGGAGCCCATGTCCTTGATGCCGAGGTCGCGCTTGAGCATGGACTCGCCCAGGTCGCCCAGCGTGGCCGACAGCACCACCGCGAGCCCGAGCAGGCAGCCGCCCCACCAGGGCCCGTCGAGCATCAGCACGACCGTCAGCGCCCCGGCCACCACGCAGGCGACGACGGAGCCCGCGAAACCCTCCCAAGACTTCTTCGGGCTGACGGAGGGGGCCATGGGATGGCGCCCCGCGAGGACGCCGGCCGCGTAGCCGCCGATGTCGCTGCAGATCGTCACGACGATGAACGCCAGAACGCGCCAGGGCCCGTCGTCCGACGCGAGCATCAGCATCGCGAAACCCGCGAGCAGCGGCGCGTAGGCCGAGACGAACAGGCCGGCTGCGACGTCCCGCAGGGCACCGTCCGACCCTTCGGAGGCGCGCCACACGACGACGCCCACGGCCGTGAGCACGAAGCAGACCGCCAGCGCCTGTCCCCCGGCGCTGAAACCTGCGACGAGCATGCCGACCGCACCCACCACGACCGGCACGATGGGCACCGCGAGACCCCGATGTCCGAGCGCCTGCGCCAGCTCCCACAGCACCGCGCAGACCGCGGCGGCGACGACGACGAGGAACGCCTCCTTGCGCACGAAGAGGCTCGCCAGCACGACCGCGCCGAGGGCGAGGCCCGACCCGACGGCGGCCGGCAGGTTGCGTCCGGCACGGCCGTGCGACTGCGCGGCCCTGGCCTCACGCCGGGTCAGTGGGGTCGCGACCTCGGACGCAGCACCATCCGGCGGGGTGGGAGTCGTCATCTAGACGTCGAGGAGCTCGGTCTCCTTGCGCGACAAGAGGTCGTCGATCGTGTCGACGTACTTCTTGGTCGTGCTCTCGAGCTCCTTCTCGGCGCGCGTGCCCTCGTCCTCACCCACCTCGCCGTCCTTGACGAAGCGGTCGATCGTCTCCTTCGCCTTGCGGCGGATGTTGCGCACGGAGACGCGGGCCTCCTCGGCCTTGGACCGGGCGATCTTGATGTAGTCCTTGCGGCGCTCCTCGGTCAGCTGCGGCAGGACGACGCGAATGACGTTGCCGTCGTTGGCCGGGTTCGCACCGAGGTCGGAGTCGCGCAGCGCCTTCTCGATCGCGCTCATCGCGCTCTTGTCGTACGGCGTGATGAGCACGGTGCGCGCTTCCGGCGTCTGGAACGACGCGAGCTGCATCATCGGCGTCGGCGAACCGTAGTAGTCGACGGTGAGCTTGTTGAACATCGCGGGGTTCGCCCGACCGGTGCGGATCGCCGCGAAGTCCTCCTTGGCGACCTCGACGGCCTTCTCCATCTTCTCCTCGGCGTCGAGAAGGGTCTCGTCGATCACTGGTGCTCCTCGTCTCGTTCCGTGCGCTGCCGGCAGGGTGCCGTCGCGTCGGGCTGCACCGACCGCCGTCAGGCAGCCGTCACCAACGTGCCGATCTTCTCACCGCGCAACGCTCGCGTGACGTTGCCCTCGCCCTCCATGCCGAACACCACCATCGGCAGCCGGTTCTCCATGCACAGGCTGAAGGCCGCCGCGTCGACGACCCTCAGGCCGCTGCGGAGGGCGTGCTCGTACGTCACCGTCTCGAGCAGCTGCGCGGTCGGGTCCAGACGCGGGTCGGCGGAGTACACGCCGTCCACGCCGTTCTTGCTCATCAGCACGGCGTCGGAGCGCGTCTCGAGCGCGCGCTGGGCCGCGACCGTGTCGGTCGAGAAGTACGGCATGCCGGCGCCCGCACCGAAGATGACGACGCGGCCCTTCTCCAGGTGCCGCATCGCGCGCCGCGGGATGTACGGCTCGGCGATCTGCCCCATGGTGATCGCCGTCTGCACCCGGGTGTCGACGCCCGCCTTCTCGAGGAAGTCCTGGAGGGCGAGACAGTTCATGACCGTGCCCAGCATGCCCATGTAGTCGGCCCGGGTGCGGTCCATGCCGCGCTCGGCGAGCTGCGCCCCGCGGAAGAAGTTGCCCCCTCCGACGACGATCGACACCTGGACGCCCGAGCGAACGGCCTCAGCGATCTGCTCCGCGACGCCGCGGACGACGTCCGGGTCGACGCCCAGCTGCCCACCCCCGAACGACTCGCCCGAGAGCTTGAGCAGCACCCGCTCGTACCTGCCCGGCTCTTGGTCGCTGGTCACGAGCAGGTCGGGTGCGGTCCGGCTCACCGATGTGTCCACTGCTCGCTCGCTCCCTGCCGCCGCTGATGTCCCTGCTCACCTCGTCGTGCTCGCAGGCGCGCCTGCTCAGACCTGTTCCGCCCTGGCCCCCAGCAGACCTACCGATCGCAGTGTGCCCTACGCGGCGGTCGAGGGGCCAACACCGGCCGACCGACCAGGGCCGGCCAGTGCCGGTTGTGCTCAGACGCCGACGCGGAAACGGGCGAACGCGACCGGGCTGACGCCGGCCTCGGCCAGCACCGCGCCCACGGTCTTCTTGTTGTCCTTGGCGAACGGCTGGTCGACCAGCACGTTCTCCTTGAAGAACCCGTTGACGCGACCCTCGACGATCCTGGGAAGCGCCGCCTCGGGCTTGCCCTCGTTGCGCGCCGTCTCATCGGCCAGTCGACGCTCGTTCTCCACGACGTCCGCGGGCACGTCGTCCCGAGTGACGTACTTCGGCTGCATGGCCGCGATGTGCATGGCGACGTCGCGGGCCACGTCGGCCGGGCCGTCGGTCGCGAGGACGACGCCGACCTGGGGCGGGAGGTCAGGGCTCGTGCGGTGGAGGTACGACGCCACGCTGCCACCCTCGACGCGGGCGACCTTGCGGACCTCGATCTTCTCGCCGATGGCGGCGTTGGCCTCGTCGAGCACCTGCTGCACCGACCTGCCGTCGACCTCCGACGCGAGCAGCGACGCGGCGTCGTCAGCGCCGATCTTCACGGCCTGGTCGAGCACCGTCTGCGCGACCTGCTGGAACTTCTCGCCCTTGGCGACGAAGTCCGTCTCGCAGTTGACCTCGACCAGCGTGCCGACCCCGCCCTCGACGTGCGCGGCGACGAGTCCGTTGGCGGCGGTGCGCCCCTCGCGCTTGGCCACGCCCTTCTGGCCCTTGACGCGCAGGATCTCCTCGGCCTTCGTCTGGTCGCCCTCGGCCTCGTCGAGGGCCTTCTTGACGTCCAGCATGCCCGCGCCGGTCTTCTCGCGCAGGGCCTTGATGTCAGCGGCGGTGTAGTTCGCCATGGTGGTGCTTCTCCCGTCCAGGTGGCGGTGGGTGGTGGGTGTCAGACGTGGGGGGGTCAGCGGGCCGTCGCGGACGCGCCCCTGCGCCGGACGTGGGCGACGGGCGGGACCGGTGGCCCGGTCCCCGCCCGTCGCGCATGCCGGCGTGCGGCCGTCAGGCCTGGTCGCCCTCGGCGGCCGGAGCCTGCGCCGGCGCGCCCTCGCCGACAGCCGTCTCGGCGACCGGAGCCTCGAGCGTCGGGTCCGCAGCCGTCGGGGCCTCCTCAGCCTTGGGGGCCTCCTCAGCCTTGGGCGCGTCCTGCGCCTTGGGGGCGTCCTGCGCCTTGGGGGCGTCCTGCGCAGGTGCGGCCTCCGTGGACGTCGCCTCGCCCGCGAGCAGCTCGCGCTCCCACTCGGCGAGAGGCTCGTCGCTGGCGACCTGGCCGTCGGCCTCGCCCGAGGCCCCGCGCGACCGGGCCATGAGCCCGTCCGCGACGGCGTCGGCCACGACCCTCGTGAGCAGCGTGACCGAGCGGATCGCGTCGTCGTTGCCAGGGATCTTGTAGTCGACCTCGTCGGGGTCGCAGTTGGTGTCGAGGATGGCGACGATCGGGATGCCGAGCTTCTTCGCCTCGTCGACCGCGAGGTGCTCCTTCTTGGTGTCGACGATCCACACCGCGCTGGGCACCTTGGCCATGTCTCGGATGCCGCCGAGCGTCTTCTCCAGCTTGTCCTTCTCGCGACGCAGGACGAGCAGCTCCTTCTTCGTCATGCCGGACCCGGCGACGTCGTCGAAGTCGATCGCCTCGAGCTCCTTGAGTCGCTGCAGCCGCTTGTGGACGGTCTGGAAGTTGGTGAGCATGCCGCCCAGCCACCGCTGGTTGACGTAGGGCATGCCGACGCGGGTCGCCTGCTCGGCGACGGGCTCCTGCGCCTGCTTCTTCGTGCCGACGAAGAGGATCGTGCCGCCGTGGGCGACCGTCTCCTTGACGAACTCGTACGCGTTGTCGATGTACGTCAGCGACTGCTGCAGGTCGATGATGTAGATGCCGTTGCGCTCGGTGAGGATGAAGCGCTTCATCTTCGGGTTCCACCGTCGGGTCTGGTGCCCGAAGTGCACGCCGCTCTGCAAGAGCTGACGCATCGTGACGACGGCCATGCCGACGCCTCCTTCAGTCTCGGTTGCCCGTGGTCGGCCGGTCGGCCGCCACGCCTGGCGCCTGCGGCTCCCCCGACCGAGCGGTCGACCGACCACTCGGACCGACGGGGGCGCCCCGGCCGTGGACCTGGTTCGAAAGTCCTCGTCCTGACCGGTACGCGGGCGCGCGAATTCGACCGACTCACGCCGGTCGTGGTCACAGTCTACGGCAGCAGCACCGGTGCCCGCGACGTCGGTAGTGTCGCGACCATGGCCGGCCAGGACGCTGCACACAGGGACGGGGCGCGCACACCCTCGTCCCCGCTCGTTCGACGCATGCAGGGCTTCGGGACCACGATCTTCGCCGAGATGACCGCGCTCGCCACCGCGAGCGGCGCCATCAACCTGGGTCAAGGATTCCCGGACACCGACGGGCCGGCGTCCGTGCTCGAGGCGGCGGTCGAGGCCATCCGGGGCGGCCGCAACCAGTATCCGCCCGGTCCCGGCGTCCCCGAGCTTCGTCAGGCGGTCGCCGACCACCAGCAGCGCTTCTACGGCCTCGACGTCGACCCGGACCGCGAGGTGCTCGTCACGGTCGGCGCCACCGAGGCGATCGCCACCAGCCTGCTGGCCCTGTGCGAACCGGGCGACGAGGTGGTGCTCTTCGAGCCCTACTACGACTCGTACGCCGCCTCCGTCGCGCTCGCGGGCGCCACGCGACGCACGGTGGTGCTGCGAGCGCCGGACTTCCGCATCGACGAGCTGGCGCTGCGGGCCGCGTTCAGCGACCGCACTCACGCCGTCGTCGTGAACTCGCCGCACAACCCCACCGGCAGGGTGTTCACGCCGGAGGAGCTGCAGCTCGTGGTCCGGGTCGCCGCTGAGCACGACGCCGTCGTCATCAGCGACGAGGTGTACGAGCACCTGCTCTTCAGCGACGGCCCGACGGGCGGCCGTCACCTGCCCGTGGCGACGCTGCCCGGCGCGGCCGAGCGCACGCTGACGATCTCGTCCGCCGGCAAGACGTTCTCCGTCACCGGCTGGAAGGTCGGGTGGGTGCACGGCCCGACCGAGCTCGTCGACGCCGTCCGTGCGGTCAAGCAGTTCGTCACGTTCGTGGCTAGCGGGCCGTTCCAGCCGGCTGTCGCCGCGGGCCTGGACCTCCCGGACCAGTTCTTCAGCGGCCTGGCTCAGCAGCTGCAAGGCAAGCGCGACCTGCTGTGCGACGCCCTGCGGCAGGCCGGTCTGGAGCCGATGGTCCCGGACGGCACGTACTTCGTCCTGGTGGACGGAGCCCCGCTCGGCTACGAGGACGGCCTGGCCTTGTGCCGCGACCTGCCGCGGCTCGCGGGGGTGGTCGGCGTCCCTGTGCGGGTCTTCCAGGACGACCCGCTGGCCGGACGCTCGCTCGTGCGCTTCGCCTTCTGCAAGAAGGACGAGGTGCTGCACGAGGCGGCCGGCCGCCTGAGCCGGCTGCGACGCGGCTGAGCTGGACCGCCACGTCGTCGTCCACCGGCTCGTCGTCCACCAGGGCGATGCTGGCCCGGACGTCGTCCGCTGAGGCGCCATCCACCGGTGCCCGCCGTCGTCCCACCGTCCACAGGACGGCCGCCGGTGACGACGTCCGCGCCCTGGCCGCGGCACGGTCGTGCCATGGTTCGAGCACTCCTCCTCGCCGCGGTGTCAGCGGTCGGCCCTGCTGTGGCGGTGCCCGCAGCCGACGTCCGTGCGGTCGGTCCCGTCGTCCCTGCGGGCACGGTCCGCACCGAGCCGGCCTGGGGGTGGCCGCTCGCACCTGACCCCGCGGTCGTCGAGCCCTTCCAGGCTCCCCCCACGCCCTGGAGCGCGGGCCACCGCGGTGTCGACCTCGCCGCGGCCGTCGGGCAGCCCGTGCTGTCCGACGGCCGCGGTCGAGTCACCTTCTCGGGGCCTGTCGCCGGCCGCGGCGTCGTCGTGGTCGCGCACCCGTCCGGCCTGCGCAGCTCGTACGAGCCGGTGGATGAGCGGGCGCCCGTCGGCACCCTGGTGGTGACCGGCTCGCGCATCGGCGTCGTCGCGGACGGGGCTGGTCACTGCCGCCCCGCCACCTGCCTGCACTGGGGCGTGCGACGAGGCGACACGTACCTCGACCCGCTGCTGCTGCTCGGCGAGGGACCGCCGGTGCTGCTGCCGCTCAGCCCGCCGTGACCTCGTTGATCTTGCCGCGCAGCTGCAGCACCGCCTTCGTGTGCATCTGGCAGATGCGCGACTCGGTCACTCCGAGCACCTGGCCGATCTCGGCCAGCGTCAGACCCTCGTAGTAGTACAGGGTGACGACGATCTTCTCGCGCTCCGGCAGCTGGTTGATCGCGCGTGCCAGCAGGTACTTCGTCTCCTCCCCCTCGAAGGCGAGCACCGGGTCCTCGGCGTGCTTGTCCTCGAGCGTGTCGACGAGGGTGAGCTTGTCGCCCTTCTCACCGCCCACGCTGAGCAGCTCGTCCAGTGCGACCACGTTGACGTAGGAGACCTGGCTGAAGATCTGGTGCAGGTCCCCGACGGCGATGCCCATGTGCTGGGCGACCTCGGCCTCGGTGGGCGTCCGGTGCAGCTGGCCCTCCAGCTCGGCGTAGGCGCGCTCGACCTCACGCGCCTTGTGCCGCACCGAGCGCGGGATCCAGTCGATCGCGCGCAGCTCGTCGATGATCGCGCCACGCACCCGGGAGATCGCGTACGTCTCGAACTTGATCGCGCGCTCGATGTCGAACTTCTCGATCGCGTCGATCAGCCCGAAGATGCCGTACGACACCAGGTCGGCCTGCTCGATGTTGGGAGGCAGACCGACGCCGACGCGGCCCGCGACGTACTTGACGAGCGGCGAGTAGTGCAGGATCAGTCGCTCACGCAGAGCGGGGTCTCCGGTCGTCTTGAACGACCGCCACAGATCGGCCAGCATCGCCTCGTTGGCCGCTGCGGCGTCGGCCGGGTCCTCCTGCGGCTCGTCGGGCTGCTCGTCGGAGTCGGCCTCGCCGGACAGGTCATCGGCGCCGTTCGCCACGGGCTGCAGGTCGGCTGCCACCTCGTCCCCCTCCTGCCGGTCGTCGTCCGTCGCCCCTGACGAGGTAACGGCGAGGTCCGGCTCAGGCCCTTGGGTGCGCCTGCTCATACGTCGCCTTCAGCCTCTCCACGGACACGTGAGTGTAGATCTGGGTCGTGGCGAGCGTAGCGTGACCCAACATCTCCTGGACGGCCCTCAGGTCGGCTCCGCCTTCCAGCAGATGCGTGGCCGCGCTGTGCCGCAGGCCGTGCGGGGAGACGTCGTCGGCGTCGGGGACGTGCGCGACCAGCCGGTGAACGGCCTCCCGCACCTGCCGCTGGCCGACCCGTCCGCCGCGCCGCCCGAGCAGCAGCGCTGCCCCGCTGCCAGCCGTGGCCAGCCGCGGCCTGCCCCGCTGAAGCCAGGCGTCGACCGCGTGCTGCGCCGGGACGCCGTAGGGCACCACGCGCTCCTTGTCACCCTTGCCCACCACGCGGAGGACCCGGCGGCCGCTGTCGACGTCGTCCACGTCAAGGCCGACGAGCTCGCTCACGCGCAGGGCGCTGCCGTACAGCAGCTCTAGTGCGGCGTGGTCCCGCAGGTGCACGGGGTCGTCGTCGTCGGTGGCGACGAGCGCCACGTCGAGCAGCTGGCGCGCCTGGTGCTGCGCCAGCACGCCGGGCAGCAGCCGGTCTCGGCGTGGGGAGCCGAGGCGCAGCGACGGGTCAGCCGGAACGTGGCCGGTGCGGGTGGCCCAGGCGAAGAAGGTGCGTGCGGCCGAAGCGCGGCGGCCGATCGTCGAGCGGGCGTGGCCGTCCGTCGTCAGGGCGGCCAACCAGGCGCGAAGCAGCGGCAGGTCGACCTGGTCCAGCGCCCGCACGCCGCAGCGGTCGGCGTAGCCGAGCAGGTCCCGCAGGTCACCGAGGTAGGCCCGCACGGTGTGGGCCGACCGGCCGCGTTCGGAGGTGAGGTGCTCGCAGTACGCCGACACGACCGCGGCTGGCAGCCACGTCGCCGTGGTCTGCGTGCTCTGCGTCGCCGGCCTGCCGCCACCCATGCTGGCCACAGTCGTCCACCGGGCAGCCGCTCGCAAGCGAACGCGCGGCGCGTCGACGGCCCATCGAACCGCGGACCGAGACGAACCGGGACCCGTCCGGCGATCTCGACGTCCCGACACGTCAGCGGGACGGGGTGGGGGCACGAGACGGGTGCCGGCGCAGCCGCCAGCCCTCCCCGTGCCGCTCGGCCAGGCCGGCGAGGTCGAGGCGACCGAGCGCAGCCTGCACGGACCCTTCGTCGACCCCGGCCGTGCGACAGATCGAGGGCAGGTCCCGACCCCTGCGCACCGGGAGCGCGTCGAGCACCTGAAGGGTCAGCGGATCCAGGTCGTCCAGCACGGTGCGCGGCGAGACCGGTTCGTCCGCAGCGTCGGCACCCAGCCGGCCGACGAGGTCGGCCACCTCGTCGGCGTCGGTGACGAGGACGGCTGCGCCGGACCGGACGAGCGCGTGGCAGCCCGCTGACGTCATGGACGTCGTGGGACCGGGGACCGCTCCGACCGGGCGCCCCAGCCGTTCCGCCGTCCTCGCGGTGCTGAGCGACCCGCTGCGCCAGGCCGCCTCCACGACGACCGTGCCACCGCTCAGCGCGGCGATCAGCCGGTTGCGCTGCAGGAAGCGGCTGCGAGTCGGGGTGGCGCCCGGGGGCACCTCGCTGACCACGGCTCCCTCGGCCGCGAGCCGGCGCATCAGCGCCTCGTTGCCACGCGGGTAGGGACGGTCCAGACCGCCTGCCACGACCGCCACCGACGTACCGCCCGCCGCCAGCGCCCCGCGGTGGGAGGCGGCATCGATGCCGTAGGCCAGCCCGGACACCACCGCGAAGCCGCGCTCGGCCAGGCCGTGCCCGAGCTCGCGAGCGACGTGCTCGCCGTACGTGGTCGCTGCTCGTGCGCCGACGAGGGACACCGACCGCCGCGCCACCTGGTCGAGCCGGGCCGGGCCGGCGGCCCACAGGCACAGCGGTGGCACCTCGAGGTCGTCCACCCCGGCCGGCCACTCCTCGGCGTCCGGGGTCACCACTCGAGCGCCGACCCGGCGTCCTGCGGCGAGGTCACGGACGGGGTCGAGGACGGCGAGGCGCGGCACGTAACGCGCGAGCCAGGCCGCGGAACCGCTGTCGCTGCCGTCGGCGGTCGCTCCTCTCTCGGCGACGGCCCGTAGCGCCTCCGACGGTCCGACGGCGGCGACGAGCCGACCCGCGCGCGCGTCGCCCGGCTCGGCCAGCCGGCTCCACGCCACGCGTGCGACCAGCGGGTCGTGCCAGTCGAACGAGAGCTCCGCTGCAGGGCTCATGCCGCCACGCTCCACTGGTGTCGCAAGGACGCCGCCCGCGCCACGTCCTGCGCGGTGGGAGCGGCGCGCCCGCCGAGGTCGGCAAGCGTCCAGGCGGTCCGCAGGACCCGGTCGTAGCCACGCATCGACACGGCACCCCTCTCGACCGCGCGGTCGAGGTCACGGGTCACGTGGCGCGCGGGCCGGAACGGCGCGGTCCGCAGCACGTGTCCGGGGGCGTGGGCGTTGAGGAGCCAGCCATGGTCACGCCAGCGGGCGGCCTGCGCGGCGCGTGCCTGCGCCACCCGGTGCGCCACCTCCGCGGTCGACTCGCACAGCTCGTCACCGTGCACCTGCGCTGCGGTGACCGCGGCCACACCCACCTGGAGGTCCACCCGGTCGAGCAGCGGGCCGGACAGTCGGGACAGGTACCGCCGACGGGCCATGGGCGTGCAGGTGCAGCTCAGCCCCTTGCCCGAGGAGCGGCCGCAAGGGCAGGGGTTCGCCGCGAGCACGAGCTGGAACCTCGCCGGATAGCGGGCGCTGCCGGCAGCTCGGTGGATCACGAGCGTGCCGTCCTCCAACGGCTGGCGCAGGGCGTCGAGCACGCGGCTCGAGAACTCGGGCGCCTCGTCGAGGAAGAGCACGCCGCCGTGCGCCATCGAGGCGGCGCCCGGCCGAGGGAGTCCCGCCCCTCCGCCCACGATCGCGGCCGCGGAGGCGGTGTGGTGGGGGTCGACGAACGGCGGTCGAACGACGAGCCCACAGCCGTCGGCGAGCTGGCCCGCGAGCGAGTGCAGCGCCGTCACCTCGAGGGCGACCTCAGGCTCCAGAGCCGGGAGCAGCGCGGGCAGCCGCGCGGCGAGCATGGTCTTGCCGGAACCGGGCGGGCCGAGCAGGAGCAGGTGGTGCCCACCCGCGGCCGCGATCTCCAGGGCCGTCCGGGCATCCGGCTGTCCCACGACGTCCGACAGGTCCGGCTGGTGTGACGGGGTGGTCTCGGGGACGGCGCTGTCCGCGCCCAGCACGTCCTGGAGCACGGGCTCGTCGAGCTCGGGCTCACCGCGGTAGAGAGCGACGAGGCCAGCCAGCGACGATGCGGCGCGCACCTCGACGCCAGGGACGACGCGCGCCTCGACCTCGTTGCGCGCCGGCACGACGACCGCGTCCGTCCCGGCGCGCGCCGCCGCCAGCACCGCGGGCAGGACACCGCGAACCGACTTCAGACGCCCGTCGAGGCCGAGCTCACCCAGGTGGACGACGTCGCGCGGCGCGTCACGCGGCACCACGCCGGCGGCGGCGAGGACCGCGACCGCGATGGCGAGGTCGAACCCGCTGCCCTGCTTGGGGAGCGAGGCCGGCGAGAGGTTCACCGTCACCCGCCCGTCGGGAAAGCCGAGCCCGGCGTTCCGACAGGCGGCCTTCACCCGGTCGCGCGCCTGGGCCAGAGCCGTGTCGGGCAGGCCCGTCACCGTGAAGGCCGGCAGCCCGGCCGCCACGTCCGCCTCGACGTCCACCACCCGGCCGTCGATCCCCAGCAGGGTGACGCAGCGCGTCCGTCCCACCGCCATCAGCCCACCGCCCGCAGGTGCTCGACCTGTGCCGCGCCACGAGGCTGGGGCAGCACCGACACGACGTCGATCCGCATCCTCGCCGGGCGCACGCCCATCGTGAGGACCCAGCGCGCCGTCAACCGTCGCAGTCGAGCCAGCTTGACCGGTGTCACAGCCTCTGCCGGTGGGCCGAAACGGCTCGACCGGCGGGTCTTGACCTCCACGACCACGAGGCAGTCGCCCTCGCGGGCGACGATGTCGATCTCGCCGAGCTCGCAACGCCAGTTGCGGTCCAGCACCGTGAACCCCTGACGCTCCAGGTGGTTCACCGCCACCCGCTCGCCGTACGCCCCAACGCGGTCCTTGGCAGCCACGTCCTCACCTCCAGCGCCGATGGTGTCGGCCCCGGGCCGTCCGAGGCAGCGCACGGGCGGCGCCTGTGGACGGTGGGACGAGCGCCCGCTGGCTGTGGACGGCCGGCCACCGAGCGCGGTGCCGAGCCAGGGCTCGGCCGCCTGGCTGCGCCTCGACGCCGGCGCTCGCTCAGGCCAGGAGCCAGCCGTTCTCGTCGGCGATGCGCACGGCCTCGGCGCGGGTGCGCGCCCCTGTCTTGCCGATCGCGGCGGACAGGTGGTTGCGCACGGTGCCCTCGGACAGGTGCAGCTCAGCCGCGATGTCGGCGACCGTGCCCCCGGTGCGGGAGCGCGTCAGCACCTCCGTCTCGCGCGCACTCAGGGGGCTCGCGCCGACGGCCAGCGACTCGGCGGCGAGCGCCGGGTCGACGACGCGCAGTCCGGAGTGCACGCGTCGGACGGCGTCCGCCAGCTGACGGGCCGGCGTGTCCTTGACCACGAAGCCGCTGGCGCCCGCCGCCATCGCGCGCTGCAGGTACCCGGGCCGACCGAAGGTGGTCACGACGAGGACCCGGCACGACGGCAGGGTGGCCCGGACCGCCGCCGTGGCGGTGATGCCGTCGGCGCCGGGCATGTCGACGTCCATCAGCACGACGTCGGGGCGCGTGCGGCGGGCCGCGTCGACGACCTCGTCGCCACGGTCCACCTCCGCCACGACGGTCAGGTCCGGCTCCAGGCCGAGCAGCGCCGCAAGGGCGCCGCGGACGAGAGCCTGGTCGTCGGCCAGCAGCAGCCGGATCCGCCCCGTCGGACCCGTGACGTCCCCCGGCGGACGGGTCACGTGCTGCGTCACCCGCCGCTCCGGGCGACGCCGTACCTGCGAGCGTGAGCGCGGCCCTCGCCGGCTCGCCGGTCGGCCTCTGCGCCACGCGGCCCCCGCCCGTCGACCGCGGTCGGGCTCACCTCCACCCGAAGGACGAACCCGTCGTCGCGGGCCTGGGCCAGCACGCGGCCCCCGGCGGCGCGAGCCCGCTCTCCCAGCCCGACCAGACCGTGCCCGTGCCCCGCGCCGCTCTCGGCCTCCGGGTCGGACCCGTGTCCGTCGTCGCGCACCTCGACGGCGTCCGCCCACACCGTGACGGTGCAGCGTCGCGCGCGGCTGTGACGGACGACGTTGGTCACCCCCTCGCGCACCGCCCAGCCGAACAGCGCCCGCAGCTCACCCGGGACGTGGTCGACCGCGGTGGGGAGCGCGGCGGTGATGCCCGCCGCTTGGAGCGCAGCCCTCGCGTTGGCGAGCTCCGCCGCCAGCGTCACCCCGCGGTAGCCCGCGACGGCGGCCCGGACGTCGGCCAGCGCCTCGCGCGTCAGCCGCTCGACGTCAGCGATCTCGCGCTCGGCGGCGTCCGGATCGGCGTGCACGAGCCGGCCGGCCAGCTCGGCCTTCATCGTCACGACGGTGAGGCTGTGCCCGAGGATGTCATGCAGGTCCCGGGCGAACCGGTTCCGCTCTTCCTGCACCGCGAGGCGCGCCAGGTCGCTGCGCGCCGCTGACAGCTGCTGGCTGCGCCGGAGCGCCAGGCGCATGCCGAAGACCGCGACGGACGCGAGCAGGATGGCGAGGCCGGCGCCGCTGTCGTCGGACCAGCCGGGGACGACGGTGGTCGCGGTCTCGGTGCCGACGACGCAGAGGATGCTCACCGTCCAGCCGACGGGGAGCGGCGTGAGCATCATGACGGTCGCGGCGACGTAGACCACGGCGGCGAGCGCCGACGAGCCCGCCGCCGGGAAGAGCAGCGCCAGGCACACGACCATCATGGCCACGAGCGCGCCGGTCACCGTGTCGAGCCGGAAGGGGTCGTACGTCGAGCCGTCGGACGCGGCAGCCCAGCGGCGTCGCCGCATCTGGAAGAACACGGTGACGTAGGCCGCGGCGAACACGCCGAGCGCAACCATCCCCACGGTGCGCCACACGCCCGACGGACTCGCCAGCACCTGGTGGAGCGGCTGACCGAGGTACACGAGCCAGACGCCGGCCAGGAGCGCCGGCAGCAGCGCGCTGCGGCGTCCGCCAATGCGAGGGTCGAACGCGTCGCTCACCCGAACCACGCTAGCCAGTGTCGTCGCGCCGGTCCGGACGATGGTCACACGCGTGCGGTGTCACGCCGGAACCGCCAGGCCGCGCCGGCCGTGAACAGGCCACCCCACACGAGGATGTTGAGCAGGGCAGTCCAGCCGTTGCCGTCCGAGGTCAGCGGGAGCCGGCTCAGGGTCGCGAGGCCGTACAGCGGCGTCAGCTTCGCCAGGGTGGCGAAGAGCGTGCCGTCGTCGAGCGGGACGAAGAGGCCGCCGGCGAAGGCCAGCACGGCGAGCACCGGACCGAGGATCTGCATGACGTTCTCGGCCGGCAGCAGGTAGCCCATGAACAGGCCGAAGGCCGCGAAGACCAGCGACCCGAGCCAGGCCAGCAGACCGCACTCGACCCAGACGTGCGCCGGCATGTCGGCGTGGCTGAAGGCCGCGACGACGAAGACGACGACCACGGAGGCCAAGCCGGTGACGAGGGCCACGAGCGCCTTGCCGACGACGTACGCCACCGGTCTGAGCGGCGTCAGACGCAGCTGGCGGCTCCACCCCTGTGCCCGCTCGACGGACACGACGGCGCCGGCCGCCGTGCACGCGAGCATCGCCCCGTAGACCGCCATGCTCACCGCCACGTAGGCGGTCACGTTGCCGTGCCCGACGCTCTGGCTGCGGTAGGCCGTCTTCGTCCCGAAGACGAGGAAGAACACGGGCGGCATGATGAGCGTGAAGATCACGGTCCGCCGGTTGCGCAGCAGGCGACGCAGCTCGAGGCGGAGCAGCGTCGTGGTGAGTCCCCCCAGTGGCGGCACGGCTCGGCGCGACGCGGTCACAATCGGCGTGCTCATCGGGCCGTCCTCTCGACGACGTCGTCAGAGTGCTCGTCGCTGGTGAGCACGATGAACGCGTCCTCCAGTCCGCGCGACATGATCTCGAGGTCGCGCGCGTCCGTGCTGGTGAGCAGGTAGCGCGCGACGGCGTCGCTGTCGGTGGTGTGGATGTGCACGGTGTCGCCCCGCTGCTCCGTGGTGTCGGCCCCCGGCACCGCACGCAGCTGTGCCAGGTCGGCGCCGGGCCAGGTCGCCCGGACGCTGCGACCGGAGGCCATCGCCTTGATCTGCGCCGACGTGCCGTCAGCGACGACCCGACCACGGCGGACCACCACGATCCGGTCGGCGTAGGCGTCGGCCTCGTCGAGGTAGTGCGTGGCGAACAGGACCGTTCGTCCGCGGCTGGCGTCCGCGCGGATAGCGGCCCAGAACTCACGTCGTCCCTCGACGTCCATGCCGGTCGTCGGCTCATCGAGGATGAGCAGGTCGGGGTCGGGCAGCAGCGCCATGGCGAAGCGGAGGCGCTGCTGCTGCCCGCCCGAGCACGAGCCGACGCGTCGGTCGGCGATCTCGGCGATACCGGCGCGGTGCAGCACCTCGTCGACAGGCCGCGTGTCGACGAACATGCTTCCGACGAGCTGCAGGGTCTCGCCGACCGTGAGGTCACGGAGCAGCCCGCCGGTCTGCATGACCGCGCTGAGGTGCCCCCGGGCCACCGCCTCGTGCGGGGTCAAGCCCTGCACCTCGACGCTGCCGGACGTCGGCCGGCTGAGCCCGAGCACCATGTCGATGGTGGTCGTCTTGCCGGCGCCGTTCGGGCCGAGGAAGGCGACGATCTCCCCGGGCTCGATGGTCAGGTCGAGGCCCCGGACGGCGTGGACGTCCCCGAACGACTTGGTCAGGCCCTCGAGGCGGACGGCGGGTGGCCGGCTGGCGAGGGCCGTCCCGGAGCGGGAGCTGTCGCGCGGCGACGGCAGGTCGGGGGTGAGAGTGCTGTCCATGACGTCCACGGTGCCGTCGGCCGGCACCGGGTGCCCCGGACGCCGGTCATGACGTCGCCATGACGGATGTCATGGCGACGTCGTGGCCGACGCGCCCTCAGCCGAGCGGAGAGGGCAACGGCGTCACCATCAACGACGCGCGCGCCGCCTCGAGCCGGGCCACCGGCACGCGGAACGGCGAGCAGGACACGTAGTCGAGGAGGATCGACTCGAAGAAGTGGACCGAGCTCGGGTCGCCCCCGTGCTCACCGCAGACGCCGAGCTTCAGGTCCGGTCGCGTCTCCTTGCCCTCCCAGGCCGCGATCGACACGAGTCGGCCCACGCCGTCCGCGTCGAGGGACTCGAAGGGGCTGACCGAGAACACGCCCTCGTCCATGTACTGGCTGAAGAACGACGCCTCGACGTCGTCCCGGGAGAAGCCCCAGGCCGTCTGCGTGAGGTCGTTGGTGCCGAAGGAGAAGAAGTCCGCCGCCTCGGCGATCTCGTGCGCCGTCATGGCCGCCCGGGGCAGCTCGATCATCGTGCCGACCGGGATGTCGAGCTGCTGACCCTGCTCCTTCGCGACGTCCGCGACGACGGCCTCGGTCTCGTCGCGGATCAGCTGGAGCTCCTGGACGGCCGCGACCAGCGGCACCATGATCTCCGGCTTGGGCTCCCTGCCCTCGGCCAGCAGCGCCGCCGTCGCCTCGGCCACCGCCCGCACCTGCAGCCGGTACAGCTCCGGGACCACGATGCCGAGCCGCACGCCACGCATGCCGAGCATCGGGTTCTGCTCCGACAGACGCTGCACCTCCTGCAGCAGCGCCACGTCGTCCTCGTTCACCGTGCCGGTCGCCTCAGCTACCGCCACCTTGACCGACAACGCCGTGAGGTCGGGGAGGAACTCGTGCAGCGGCGGGTCGAGCAGCCGGATCGTGACCGGCAGACCGTCCATCGCCCGCAGGATCGCGCTGAAGTCGGTCCGCTGGAGCTGCAGGAGCTCTCCGAGCGCGGCCTGCCGACCTGCCTCGTCGCGGGCCAGGATGACACGCTCCACGAGCTTGCGCCGCTCGCCGAGGAACATGTGCTCGGTGCGGCACAGGCCGATCCCCTCGGCCCCCAGCACGCGCGCCCGGCTCGCGTCCTCGGCCGTGTCCGCGTTGGCTCGCACGCCCATCCGACGCGTGCGGTCGGCGTGCTGCATGATCCGCCGGACGGCGTCGACCACCTCGCGCACGTGCTCGTCCTGGCTGGGTCCGGTCTCCGTGGTCTGCCCGGTCAGCGCGCTCACCACCGGCGAGGGCACGACGGGCACCTCGCCAACGAAGACCTCGCCGGTGCCGCCGTCGATCGAGATGACGTCACCCTCGCTCACCTTCACGCCGTCCGACGTCGTGAACTGACGGTTGCGCGGATCGACCCGCAGGTCCTCGACGCCCACGACGCAGGTGCGGCCCATGCCGCGCGCGACCACCGCCGCGTGCGACGTCTTACCGCCTCGGCTGGTGAGGACGCCCTTGGCGGCGACCATGCCGCGCAGGTCGTCGGGGTTCGTCTCACGCCGAACCAGGATGACGTCGTCGCCGCGCTGCGCCCACTCGACCGCAGTGGCCGAGTCGAACGCCGCCTTGCCGGTGGCCGCACCGGGGCTGGCCGCCATGCCCTTGGCGACAGCGCTGCGGGAGGCGCCCGGGTCGAACTGGGGGAACATCAGCTGGGCGAGCTGGTCGCCCTTCACCCGGCGCAGTGCCTCGTCGAGGTCGATGACCCCTTCGTCCACCAGCTGAGCGGCGATGCGGAAAGCCGCGGCCGCCGTCCGCTTGCCCACGCGGGTCTGCAGCATCCAGAGCTTGCCGTTCTCGACGGTGAACTCGATGTCGCAGAGGTCCTTGTAGTGCCGCTCGAGCGTGGCCATGCACTCCATGAGGTCGTCGTGAGCCTGAGGCGCGAGCTCGCCCATGTGCGCGAGCGGCACGGTGTTGCGGATGCCCGCGACGACGTCCTCGCCCTGGGCGTTCTGCAGGTAGTCGCCGTAGACGCCCTGCTCGCCGGTCGCAGGGTCACGGGTGAACGCCACGCCGGTGCCCGAGTCGGGCCCGAGGTTGCCGAAGACCATCGCGACGATGTTGACGGCGGTACCGAGGTCGTCGGGGATGCGCTCCTGACGCCGGTACACGCGGGCCCGGTCGGTGTTCCAGGAGTCGAAGACGGCGCGGACGGCGAGGTCGAGCTGTTCGCGGGGCTCCTGGGGGAACGGACGACCGGTCTCGTCGGCGACGATCGCCTGGAACGTCCGGACCAGGCGCTCGAGGTCCGTGGCGTCGAGGTCGATGTCGTTCCGGGCGCCGCGCTCCTTCTTGAGGTCGTCCATGGCCTGCTCGAAGCGGCTGCCCTCGATGCCGAGCACCGTGCGACCGAACATCTGGACGAGCCGTCGGTAGGAGTCCCAGGCGAACCGGGGGTTCTCCGCGCGGCGCGCGATGCCGTGCACCGACTGGTCGTTCAGGCCGACGTTGAGGACGGTCTCCATCATCCCGGGCATGGAGTTGCGCGCCCCGGACCGGACGGACACGAGCAACGGGTCGTCCGGGTCGCCGAGACGACGGCCGATCGCCTGCTCGAGCGACGCGAGGTGCTCGTCCACCTCGGCGCGGAGGCCGTCGGGCTCGCGGCCCTGGGCCAGCCACACCTTGCACGCCTCCGTGCTGATCGTGAACCCTGGCGGCACCGGAAGACCGAGCTTCGTCATCTCCCCGAGGTTCGCGCCCTTGCCGCCGAGGAGGTCGGCCATCTGACGGCCACCCTCAGAGAAGTCGTAGACGTATTTGGTCACAGCCGCCTCCATCGCCAGCACAACCGGTGGGCTGAACGTAGCGTGCGGTCGTGTGTGGTGCAGGTCACGCCCTGCGTGAGGTACGCCACGACGTCCGGCCGTCCGCCACGACACCACCACAGCAGGGGTGGGCAGAGGGCGACAGGGACTTCCTGCCCGTCGTCGCGACGAGCGCCGTCGCGCCGGACGCGGTGGCTCAGCAGCCGGGCAGGCGGCTCGCCAGGTACTGCTCGACCTGGCTGATCCCCACGCGCTCCTGCGCCATGGTGTCGCGCTCGCGGACGGTCACCGCGTCGTCGTCCAGGCTGTCGAAGTCGACCGTGAGGCAGAACGGCGTGCCGATCTCGTCCTGGCGGCGGTAGCGGCGACCGATGGCGCCGGCGTCGTCGAAGTCGATGTTCCAGTGCTTGCGCAGCGCCGCCGCGAGGTCGCGGGCCTTCGGGGACAGGTCGGCGTGCCGGGACAGCGGCAGGACGGCGGCCTTCACCGGAGCCAGCCTCGCGTCGAGCCGCAGCACGACCCGCTTGTCGACGCCGCCCTTGGCGTTGGGCGCCTCGTCCTCGGCGTAGGCGTCGAGCATGAAGGCCATCATCGACCGACCGACTCCGGCGGCCGGCTCGATGACGTACGGCGTCCAGCGCTCGTTCTTGCCCTGGTCGAAGTACGAGAGGTCGACCCCCGAGTGCTCGCTGTGGGTCTTGAGGTCGAAGTCCGTGCGGTTCGCGACCCCCTCCAGCTCGCCCCACTCCGAGCCGGCGAAGTGGAAGCGGTACTCGATGTCGACCGTACGCGTCGAGTAGTGGGAGAGCTTCTCCTTGGGGTGCTCGTAGTGCCGGAGGTTCTCGCGCGCGATGCCGAGGTCGACGTACCACTGGGTGCGCAGGTCGATCCACGTCTGGTGCCACTCGGCGTCGGTGCCGGGCTCGACGAAGAACTCCATCTCCATCTGCTCGAACTCGCGCGTGCGGAAGATGAAGTTGCCGGGCGTGATCTCGTTGCGGAAGCTCTTGCCCATCTGGGCGATGCCGAACGGCGGCTTCTTGCGGGCCGACGTCATCACGTTGAGGAACGACAGGAAGATGCCCTGAGCGGTCTCGGGCCGCAGGTAGTGCAGGCCGGACTCGTCGTCCACGGCGCCGAGGTAGGTCTTGAGGAGCCCGCTGAACGCGCGCGGGTCGGTCCAGGCCCCCCGCGTGCCGCAGTTGGGGCAGGCCACGGTCGCCAGGTCGACCGAGTCGGGGTCGACGCCCTTCTTCTCGGCGACGGCTTCGGTCAGGTGGTCCGCGCGGAACCGGCGGTGGCAGCTCTGGCACTCCGTCAGCGGATCCGTGAACGTCTCGACGTGACCCGACGCCACCCACGTCTGCGTGGGCAGGATCACCGAGGAGTCGAGGCCCACGATGTCGTCGCGGCCCGTGACCATCGAGCGCCACCACTGGCGCTTCACGTTCTCCTTGAGCTCGACGCCGAGCGGTCCGTAGTCCCACGCCGACCGGGTGCCGCCGTAGATCTCACCGCTCGGGAAGACGAACCCCCGTCGCTTGGCGAGGCTCACGACGCTGTCGATGCGGGACTCCGGCTTGGCGGCCACGACTGACTCACTCACTCCTGGGGGTCCGGCGGGCCGGCTCCGCCCTCTCGGCGCGAGCCGCCCGGCGGTGGGACGGGGAGCAGCCAGGCTACCGGTCGGCGTCCCCCGGCTGCGCACCGTCGTCCGCCCTGCGCGGGTGGGCCCACGCGGCTCCCGGCGCCAGGTCGCTCGTGCCGTCGGCGACGCCGTCCGGACCGCCGGCCACGAGGGACTCGTAGGCGGTCGCCTCGTCGACCTGCTCCTGCATCAGGGGCACCGCGCGCACCTTGACCTCGTAGGTCGACAGCGCACGTCGGTAGGTCCCCACGGAGTCCCACTCGGTCTGCAGCACCCAGCGGGTGGGCGCGTCCAGCGCCCGGCCCACGTGCCCCCCTCGGCACCCCGGCTGGGCGCACAGCGCCTCCAGGGCGTCGCGGGCACGCAGCCGGAACGACTCGCCGTCGGCCGGGTCGGTGACCTCGTACCGCGTGACCACGAGCAGCGTCATGGCTGCGACCATAGAGCTACGGCCCGACCCTGGAGGAACCCCCGTGACAGCACCCCGGCCCGCCCGACCCGCGTCCGGCACCAGCCGCCCCGCCGCCCCGGCGTCGACCGGGCTGCGCGCCGCACTGGAGCGGGTGAGCGTAGGCCCGCTCACCCGGGTGTCCCAGCTGCCCCGGGCCGTCCCGTTCCTCGTCGTGCTCGGGCTGCTCGTCGCCGGCCTCCTCGTCGGCGGGCCGCTCGGCGCGGTCGCGATCGCGCTGGTGGCGCTGGTGGTGGGGTGGCTGCTCTACCTCGGTTGGCCCCGCCTCACGACGTCCGAGCGCCTCGGTCGCACGGCCGTCCTGCTGCTCGCGGTCGCCCTCTGCCTGACCCAGGCGTTCCCTCGCTGACGCGGCGAGGTTGACAATCATTCTCATCCTTAGTGAGAATGATTGTCATGAAGAGTCGCCGTACCCGGAGCACCGCGGTGCTGGCTGCGCTTCTGCTCGGCGCCCTTGGCCTGACGGGGTGCACCCCCGCGCAAGGGGCGACGGAGCAAGGTCGCCTCCAGGTGGTCACGAGCTTCTACCCCCTCGAGTTCGTCGTCGGCCGGGTCGGCGGTCCGGACGTGCAGGTGACGTCGCTCACCCGGCCGGGGGTCGAGCCGCACGACCTCGAGCTGACCGCTCGTGACGTGGCACGCATGCAGGACGCCGACCTCGTCGTGTACCTGGGCGGCTTTCAGGCCGCCGTCGACCAGGCCGTCGAGGCGCACCTGGGGCCCCGTCACGTGGTCGACGTCGCTGGCGCAGCCCGTCTCGACCTGGTCGTCGGGCACGACACGGAACTGGGCGACGAGCACCTGGCCGGCGACGACCAGGCCGAGGAGGGGGCACTCGACCCGCACTTCTGGCTGGACCCCACGCGGCTGGCGGACGTCGTGACCGAGGTGACGTCAGCGCTCGCCGCTGCCGACCCGGCCGCCGCGACGACCTTCGAGGGCCGCTCAGCGACGCTCCTGCAGCAGCTGCAGGGCCTGGACGACGCGTTCCGCCAGGGGCTGGCTGACTGCGCCAGCCGCGACCTGGTGACGAGCCACAGCGCGTTCGGCTACCTGGCCGAGCGCTACGGGTTCCATCAGGTCGGCATCACGGGACTGACCCCCGAGGCGGAGCCCGACCCGCGTTCGTTGGCCCGCGTGGCGACCTACGTGCGGCAGCACCACGTGACGACCATCTACAGCGAGCGGCTCGCGAGCGCGGCGGTCGCCCGCACGATCGCCCAGGAGACGGGCGCCAGCACGGCCGTGCTCGATCCCTTGGAGGGCCTGGACGACAGCTCCTCGGGCCACGACTACCTCGAGGTCATGCGCAGCAACCTCGAGACCTTGCGGAAGGGGCAGTCATGCCGGTGACCGAGCACCAGCGGGTCGACCCGTCCGGCACGAGCCCGGAGGTCGTCGTCCGGCTGAGCGGGGTCAGCGTCGGCTACGACGAGCGAGCCGTCGTCCGCGACGTGGACCTCACCGTCGCCAAGGGCGAGGTGGTGGCCGTGCTCGGGGCGAACGGGTCGGGCAAGACGACGCTGATGCGCGGGCTGCTCGGCCTCGCGACCGTGCTGGCGGGCGAGGCTGAGGTCCTCGGGGACGCCATCGGGTCGCGGCGCACCCGGGGCCGCGTCGGCTACGTCCCCCAGCGTCAGACGGTGGGCGGCACGATCCCGTCGACCGTCCGCGAGGTGGTCGCCTCCGGGCGGCTCCCCCGCCGTCCGCTGCTCGGACGTCGGCGAGCAGCCGACCGCGAGGCGGTGCAGCGGGCGATCACGGCCGTCGACCTCGAGCCGTGGGCCGACACCGACATCGCTCAGCTGTCCGGCGGCCAGCAGCGGCGTGCGCTCATCGCCCGCGCCCTGGCGTCGGAGCCCGAGGTCATGATCATGGACGAGCCAACGGCCGGCGTCGACCTCGCCAGCCAGAACGCGCTCGCGGCCACCATCCGTCGACTCGTCGAGCGAGGGGTCACCTTGCTGGTCGTCACGCACGAGATCGGCCCGCTCGAGGGTGTGGTGACGCGTGCCGTGGTGGTGCGGGACGGCCGCATCGCGCACGACGGACCGCTGCACCACGAGGGCACGCACGCGCACCTGCGGTCCGGGGGCGACGTCGGCATGGACGTCCACGACGACGCCCACCACGTGCACGACCCGCTCGACCCCGAGCAGGCGCCAGGCTGGCTCGAGCACCCGATCGGAGAGCGGTGACCGTGCTCGAGATCCTGCAGTACGACTTCATGCGGCACGCGCTCCTGGCGTCGCTGCTGGTCGGGCTGGCCGCACCCGTCGTCGGCATCTTCCTGGTCCAGCGCCGGCTGGCGCTCATCGGTGACGGCATGGGCCACGTCGCGCTCGCCGGTGTCGCGCTAGGCATCCTGACCGACCAGCAGCCGGTGTGGACCGCCCTGCTCGCCGCGGTCGTCGGCGCCATCGCGATCGAGCTGGTCCGGGCACGCGGGCGCACCAGCGGCGACATCGCCCTGGCGGTGCTGTTCTACGGAGGCATCGCCGGCGGCGTCGTCCTGATCTCGCTCTCCCCGTCGGGCACGCCGGCCAACCTCAACGCCTACCTGTTCGGGGCGATCACGACGACGAGCACCACGGACCTCGTGACGTTCGCCGCTCTGGCCGGTGCCGTTCTCGTCACCGCCGCCGTGCTGGCGCCCCGGCTCTTCGCGGTCAGCAACGACCCCGAGTACGCACGGGCCGTCGGCCTGCCCGTGCTGCCGCTCAACCTGACGCTGGCGGTGCTCACGGCGGTGACCGTCGTGGTCTCGATGCGCATCGTGGGGCTGCTGCTCATCAGCGCCCTGATGATCCTGCCGAACGCGATCTCCCAGCTCGTCTGCCACAGCTTCCGCACGAGCCTGCTGCTGGCCGTCGCCACGGGCGTCGTCGTCAGCGTCGCGGGTGTGACGACCAGCTTCTACGCCAGCACGCCGTCGGGCGGCACCATCGTGCTCTTCGCCGTCGGCGTCTTCGTCGTCGTGGCGCTCGTGGTCGCGGCGCGGGACGCGCTCGCTCGCCGACGTCACGCCCAGGTCGAGGGCCACGCCGAGCACGAGCACCACCCCGGCTGCGGCCACCCGGCGGTGGTGCACGACGACCACGTCGACTACCTCCACGGCGGCCACCGCCACGCCCAGCACGCCGGCCACTACGACGAGCACGGACCGGCCTGATGGCACCCCTCGAGCAGCCCGCGCGCCAACGCCGCAGCCGACAGCGCGACGCGGTCGCCGACTTCCTGCGCGAGCGTGACACGTTCTGCAGCGCCCAGGAGATCTGGGCCGGCCTGCGCGACCGTGGCAGCACCATCGGCCTCGCCACCGTCTACCGCGCCGTGCAGGCCATGGTGGACGACGAGGAGATCGACGCCCTGCGGACGGACGAGGGCGAGACGGTGTACCGGCACTGCGGGGACGGCCACCACCACCATCTCGTCTGCCGGGAGTGCGGCCGCACGATCGAGGTCGAAGGGCCGGCCGTCGAGCGCTGGGCCGCGCAGGTCGCAGCGCAGCACGGCTTCAGCGACGTGGCGCACACCGTCGAGATCTTCGGCACCTGCGACCGCCACTGAGCCTCCGACGTCCGGTGTCAGCTGGAGGCGGCGTCCAGCGCGCCCCCGTACCGACGGTCGCGACGGGCGTACTCGTCGACGGCGCGCCAGAGCACGAGGCGGTCGACGTCCGGCCAGAGCTCCGGCACGAAGACGAGCTCGGCGTAGGCGGACTGCCACAGCAGGAAGTTGGACGTGCGCTGCTCGCCGGACGTGCGCAGGAAGAGGTCGACGTCCGGCAGGTCCGGCTCGTCGAGGTAGCGCGCCAGCATCCGCTCGTCGACCCGGTCAGGGCTCACGCGCCCGTCCGCCACGTCGTGCGCCAACGCCTTCGCGGCATCGGCGATCTCGGCCCGGCCGCCGTAGTTGACGCACATCGTCAACGTGAGGACGTCGTTGTGCCGGGTCAGCTCCTCGGCCGCCTCGAGCTCGCGGATGACGCTGCGCCACAGCCGAGGACGCCGCCCGGCCCAGCGGACGCGCACGCCCCAGGAGTGCATGAGGTCACGCCGTCGCCGGATCACGTCGCGGTTGAAGCCCATCAGGAACTTGACCTCGTCGGGCGAGCGGGTCCAGTTCTCGGTGGAGAAGGCGTACGCCGAGATCGCCTTCACCCCGATCTCGATCGCGCCCTCCACCACGTCGAACAGCGAGTGCTCCCCCATCTCGTGCCCGCGGGTCCGCGGCAGCCCGCGCTGCTTGGCCCAGCGGCCGTTGCCGTCCATCACGATGGCGACGTGGCGGGGCACCAGAGAGGGGGGGATCGCCGGCGCCTTCGCCCCGGAGGGATGCGGGCGGGGCGCCCTGGGAGGAGTCCTGCTCACAGCCGCTCCACCAGGCGCAGCGAGCGCAGGCCCCGCTCGAGATGCCACTGCAGGTAGGCCGCCACGATCCCGCTCGCCGCCCGCTGCGTCT
>DASSTJ010000092.1:0-28563 GCA_035707965.1 Actinomycetales bacterium | reverse complement strand
TGCGGCCTTCAGCCACTGGGACGGCCCCTTCCTCTTCTTCCTCGCCCTGGGCGGCCTGATCGCCTGGCTCCTCCTGCGTGACCGTCGGGGCGAGCCGCCCGCTGCGGCCGCACCTGCCGCGTACGCGGCGTCAGCGGCCGGCGCGTCGTCGACGGCCGCCCCAGGAGCCCCGACGGCCGGCGGCGTGTCGCTCGGCAAGGCACCGCAGACGGCCGGCCAGCCGAGCGGGCCGGTGGCGACCAACCCGCTGCCGACCTACCAGCCACGCCCCTCGTACCTGCCGCCCTCCGGCCCTCCCAGCGGCCCGTACGGTGCTGTGCCGCCGCCGGTCGCGCCCCCGCCGCCGCCGGCTCCCCGACGTCCCCGCTCGGCGTTGTTCTCGGTGACGATGAGCCTCGTGCTGGTCGGGCTGGGCACGCTCAAGCTCGTCGACCTGTCGGGCACCCCGATCGTGGCGGGCGCCTACCCCGCCCTCGCGCTCGCCATCATCGCGGCGGCGCTGGTGGTCGGCGCGTGGTTCGGTCGGTCGCGCGGGCTCATCGCCATGGGCATCATCGCTGCCCTGCTCACCTTCATGGTGTCGGCCGCTGACCAGTGGGAGCACGGCCGTGGCGACCACGTGAACGTGCGGGTCACCCCGTCGAGCGCCTCGCAGCTGCCGACCCAGGCGGACTACGGCACCGGGAGCGTCCGTTACGACCTGCGGGACGTGGACTTCACGGGCGTCAGTCGCACCATGAAGGTGTCGATGGGCGCTGGCGAGATCGTCGTGATCGTGCCGCGCGACGTGGACGTCACCGGCACGTTGTCGTTGGGCATCGGAGAGCTCGACTTCTTCGGGGACTCACGCGGCGGCTTCCCCTCGGACGTCACGCTGGACGACGTCGGCGACGACGGCCCGGGCGGGGGGTCGCTCCAGCTCGACCTGGACGCCGGTATCGGGCACCTGGAGGTGCGCCGTGGCTGAGCACCCGACCACCCAGCCCAGGCCTGACGCGCCTGGTGACGACGACAGCGAGAGGACGAGCGAGATGACCACCGACTCCACCACTGCGCCGGACGAGCGGCCGACGCGTCGCCCGCGCGTGGGGTGGCACGACACCGACGTCACGTCCCTGGTGTTCGGACTGCTGTTCCTGGGGATCGCCGTCGTCTGGCTGCTGGTGCAGCAGGACGTCGTCTCGTGGCCGGACGCCTCGCGCATCTTCCCGATCGTGCTGGTGGCCGCCGGGGTGATCGGGCTGGTCAGCAGCCTGACACGGAGCCGCCGGTCCCGCCGGGACGAGCAGTACCCACGGGGCTGAGCAGCAGACCTGAGCCGGACCGGTCGTGAGGGCGACCGGTCCGGCTCGTCGTCGTCCCGCGACGTCTCAGCTGGTCCAGACGCTCACGTCAGGTCCCTTGGGCACGATCCCGGTCGGGTTGATGGTGTCGTGGGTGCAGTAGTAGTGCCGCTTGATGTGGTCGAAGTCCACGGTCGAGCCGAAACCGGGGTGCGAGAAGAGGTCGCGCGCGTACCTCCACAGGTTCGGCATCTCGGTGAGCTTGTTGCGGTTGCACTTGAAGTGCCCGTGGTACACGGCGTCGAAGCGCACGAGGGTAGTGAACAGCCGGATGTCGACCTCGCGGACCTCGTCGCCCATGAGGAACCGCCGGTCGGCCAACCGCCCCTCCAGCACGTCGAGCTCGGCGAACAGCCGGTCGTAGGCCTGGTCGTACGCCTCCTGGGTCGTGGCGAACCCGCAGCGGTAGACACCGTTGTTGACGTCCCGGAAGATCTCGTCGATCAGCGGGTCCATCTCGGCTCGCTCGTCCTCGGGGTAGAGGACCGGTGCGCCGCTCCGGTGGTACGCCGTCCACTCCGTCGAGAGGTCGAGGTTCAGCTGCGGGTAGTCGTTCGTGACGACCAGCCCCGACCTGGTGTCGATCACCGTCGGCACCGTCACCCGGCCGGCGTACGCGGGGTCTGTCGCCCGGTACGCCTGCGTGAGGAACTCGATCCCGAGCACCGGGTCGCGACCACCGGGGTCGAGCGTGAACCGCCAGCCCTTCTCGTCGCGGATCGGGTCGACGACGGCCAGGGAGATGGCGTCCTGCAGGCCCAGCAGCTCCCGGGTGATGATCGAGCGGTGCGCCCACGGGCAGGCCAACGAGACCACGAGGCGGTAGCGACCCGGCTCGACCGGCCACCTCCCCTGCGCGTCCGGACCCTCGCCCGGAGCACTGTCGCTGTCGGTGGTGATGCGGTCGGTGAACCGGTTGCCCTGTCGCTTCCACTCGCCGTCCTTGACCTCGGCACCGAACTGCCCGGAGCGTGACTGCTGCTGCGTGGTCATGCCGCTGACGCTACGCGCACCACGCCACCGACGGTTCAGTGATGCAGCCTGGGCGGACACGCGGGCGGGGCGCCCGAGAACGCATCACTCAACGGGTGACCCGGCGCCCATCCGGGCCAGCCAGCGCCGGGTCTGCACAGTCAGCGGCCAGTCGTCGAGCTCGGCGAGCGGCACCCAGGCTGCGGCCGCGGTGCTGCCACCCACGTCCAGCACCTCGGGTTCGCGCACGCTCTCCACGTCCGCGGTGTAGATGATCTGCACGCTCTGGAAGTCCTCGAGGCGGCCCGCCGGCGACCGAGCCGTGAACCGGTGCGAGCCGACGTCCGCCAACCGGACGTCGCGCAGCACGTGCCCCGTCTCCTCGTGCACCTCACGCACGGCCGCGTCGAGCGGCGCCTCGCCGTGGTCGAGGCCGCCACCCGGCAGCGCCCACTGGCCCGCGACGGGGAGGATCCCGGCGGCGTACTGGGTGAGCAGCACCCGGCCGTCCACGACGACCACCGCGTAGGCCGCGACCCGCATGCACGGCACGGCGACCTCGTCGTCCGGCGCTGAGTCCGTCGCCGGTGTCCACGACTCGGTCGCCGGTCGTTCCACCACGCGCTCGACAGTAGTGCTCCGTAGGCTCGACCCATGCCTGCGCCCGTGCACTCCCGTCCGCTGTACCTGTTCGCGCTACGGGTGTTCCGTCGACTGCCCGCGCCCCTGCGGCGTACCGCGGTGCGGCTGGGCACGCCAGGTTTCACCGTCGGGGCCGTCTGCCTGCTGGAACGGGACGGCCGTGTGCTCATGCTGCGTCAGCCGCACCGCGACGGCTGGAGCCTGCCCGGCGGACTGCTGTCGCGGGGGGAGAACGCGGCTGCTGCCGTGGTGCGCGAGGTGCGCGAGGAGACCGGGCTGCGTATCGAGGTCGGCCGGCCCATCACCGTCGTCGTCGACTCGCCGCTACGCCGGGTCGACGTGGTCTTCCATGTGGAGGTGCAGGGAGAGGTCGGCGAGAAGGTGGGCGGCGAGGCGACGACGGCACGCTGGCTGGTGCCGGCCGAGATCGACGAGATGGACGCCCCCACGCGGCAGATCCTCGCCGCGGCGCGCGACGTCGCCCACCCCAGCGGCTACGCCGGACGCGTCCTGACGTGAGCGACGGGCTCGGCCGGACGTCGTCGCCGGCGGCCCGCCTCGACCTGGCCGGGGTGGTGCTGGCGGCCGGTCTCGGCACGCGGCTCCGTCCGCTCACCGACCTGCGTCCCAAGGCCCTGTGCCCGGTGAACGGCGTCCCCCTCGTCGACCTCGCGCTCGAGCGCGTGGGCGAGCAGGTGCTGGGGCGGCCAGGACCGACCTGCGGCCTCGCCACGGTCGACCACCTCGCTGTCAACGCCCACCACCACGCCAGGCAGGTCGAGCGGCACCTGGCCGGGCGGGCGCACCTCTCGGTGGAGCAGCCGGTCCCGCTCGGCACGGCCGGGGCCCTGGGCCGGCTGCGGCCGTGGCTCGACGGGCGGGCCGTGCTCCTCACCAACGCCGACGCCTACCTGCCTGGAGGCCTCGACGACCTCGTGGCCGGCTGGGACGGTGAGCGTTGCCGGCTGCTGGTCACGCCGCTCGCCGACGGCGTACGAGGGGACTTCGAGCGCGCTGCGGGTCCGGTGCGCTACGTGGGGGCCTGCCTGCTGCCCTGGCGGTTCGTCCGCGACCTGGCCGAGGCGCCGTCCGGGCTGTACGAGGTGATGTGGCGGCAGGAGGACGAGGCCGGGCGGCTGGACCTGGCGCTGACGGAGGCGACGGCGATCGACTGCGGCACGCCGGCCGACTACCTCGCCGCCAACCTCCACGCCAGCGGTGGCTCGTCGGTCGTCGGCGAGGGGGCCACCGTCGAGGGCACCCTCGATCGCTGCGTCGTGTGGGACGGCGCGTTCGTCGGGCCCGACGAGCAGCTCTCCCGGGTCGTCCGGGCCGGCTCCCGGCAGCGTCCGGTCACCGTCGACTGCCGGTGACCGTCGCACGGACGACCCGCCCGAACCACGGGGCCGGGGTCTACCGTCAGCACCATGATCACAGGGCTGACCACGAGGTTCGGCGTCGAGGTCCCGGTCGTGCAGGCTCCGATGGCCGGCGCGGCGGGGGGGCGGCTCGCCGGTGCGGTGAGCGCGGCCGGCGCGCTCGGCATGATCGGTGTCGGCCCCGCGACGACGCCGGAGTGGATGCGCGAGCAGGTCGCGGTCGCTGCCCGGTTGGCGGGCGAACGGCCGTTCGGCATCGGCGTCATGGCCTGGGTGCTCGACTCGCGCCCCGAGCAGCTCGACGCGGTGCTCGACACCAGGCCGGCCTTCGCGTCGGTGAGCTTCGGCGACGTCACGCCGTACGTGCGGCCGCTGCAGGAGGCGGGCGTGACCGTCTTCACGCAGGTCGGCACGCTCGACGAGGCGCTGGCCGCCGAGCGGGCCGGCGTGGACCTCGTCGTCGCCCGCGGCGCGGAGGGCGGCGGGCACGGGCGGGACGCCGTGGCGACGCTGCCGCTCCTGCAGCAGGTGCTCGACCGCGTCCGGGTGCCCGTGCTGGCGGCCGGCGGCATCAGCGGTCCCCGCGGGCTCGCGGCCGTCATCGCCGCCGGCGCGGTCGGGGCGTGGGTGGGCACCGCGTTCCTGGCCTGTCCGGAGTCGATGACCGCCGACGTCGGGCGCGAACGGCTGCTCGCTGCCGACTCGACGTCCACGGTGTACGGACGCGTGTTCGACGTGGGTCAGCGCACAGCGTGGCCGGAGCAGTTCGGTGGCCGTGCTCTGCGCAACGCGTACTTCGACCGCTGGGTGGGCCGGGAGTCCGAGCTCGCCGAGGACGACGAGGCGCACCAGGCGGTCGTCGCGGCCCGCCGCGAGCTGGACCCCGACATCGCGCCCCTCTACGCGGGGCAGGGCGTCGGCGCCCTCACCGGCGTGCAGTCGGCCGCCGACGTCGTCCGTCACCTGGCCGACGCAGAGCAGCTGCTGCGGGCCGCTGCCCCGACGGGCCCGCCCGCGCGCTGAGGGTTCAGCCGGGCCCGGTGGCTGCCGATAGGGCAGTCAGGCGGTGGCGACCCCAGGCCACCGGGTGAGGAGCAACCGTGGCCACGCACAGGTCGGCCGCCGAGGCGCAGGTCGCCGAGCTGCTCGCGACCGCCCGCCGGTCGCTCGGTCTGACGGCCGCGTTCCTGGCCAGGATGGACGGCCCGGACCAGATCCTCGAGGTCGTCGACTCCTCGGTGCCCTTCCTCTTCTCCGAGGGCAGCGTGCAACGCCGGGAGACGAGCCTCTGCCAGGCCATCCTCGACGGCAAGGTGCCCGAGGTCGTGCCGGACCTGCGCGACCACCCGGAGGGCATGAGGCTGCCGGCGGCCCGGTTCCCCCGCGTCCGCAGCTACGTGTCCGTCCCCGTGCGCCTGAGCGACGGCAGCCTGTACGGCACTCTGTGCGCCGCTGGCCTGCGACCGGAGAAGTCGTTGGGTCGCCGCGACAAGGCGTTGATGGACGTGCTGGCCCGCGCGGCTGCCGTGGTCATCGAGCCGGACGTCGTCGAGTCGGCCCGGCGCGGTGAGATCGAGGACCGTCTGGCTCGCCTGCTCAGCGCCGGCGGCCCTGCCGTCGTGCTGCAGCCGATCGTGGAGCTCGGCAGCGGGGCGCGCGTCGGCGCCGAGGCCCTCAGCAGGTTCCCGGCGGACTGGGGCAAGGCGCCGGACCTCTGCTTCGCGGACGCGCACAGCGTCGGCCAGGGTCACGACCTCGAGGTCATCGCGCTGCGCGGCGCGGCCGAGCACCTGACCCGCGTGACCGGCTACGTGACGATGAACGTGTCGCCCGCCACGCTGCTCACCGACGCGTGCCGCAGCCTGCTGGCGGGCCTGCCCCTGGGCCGGGTCGTGCTGGAGCTCTCGGAGCACGACCAGGTCGAGGACTACAGCGCGCTCCTGTCGGCGCTCGCACCGCTGCGCGCCGCCGGCATGCGGCTGGCCATCGACGACGTCGGTGCCGGCTTCTCGTCGCTGCGCCACATCGTCCTGACGGCACCCGACGTCCTCAAGCTCGACCGCAGCATCGTCGACGGCGTCGCCGCCGACCCGGTGCTGCGCACGCTGGTGAAGTCGATGGTGGACTTCGGGCACGGCTGCGACGCCCGCATCGTGGCCGAGGGCGTCGAGACCGCCGCGGACGCGGCTGCGCTCCTCGAGCTCGGCGTCGACTGCGGCCAGGGCTGGTTCTTCGGGCGACCCGGGCCGCCCGAGGTACTCGACGACGCCGTGACGGCCGTCGCTGCGACCGGGACGGCCGGGCTCTCGGACGTGGCGGGGGCCGCGCTCAGCTGAGGGGCAGGTCGACGAGCTGCCCGAATCCCGGTACGCGCAGCGACACCGCGGTCGTGCCCGGGGCAGGGGCGGGAAAGAGCGCCCACAGGGTCAGGGGCTTCTGGAACAGCGTGCCGGCGCACCGCCACGACGGCATAGGCAGCCCCTGCTCGACCGCGTCACACCCTAGCGGGAGTCGATCACTCCCACTCGATGGTGCCCGGGGGCTTGCTCGTCACGTCGAGGACGACGCGGTTGACCTCGGGCACCTCGTTGGTGATCCGCGTCGAGACGCGCGCCAGGACGTCGTACGGCAGCCGGCTCCAGTCCGCGGTCATGGCGTCCTCGCTCGACACCGGCCGGAGCACGACCGGGTGCCCGTAGGTACGGCCGTCGCCCTGAACGCCGACCGAACGGACGTCGGCCAGCAGCACGACCGGGCACTGCCAGATCTCGCGGTCGAGGCCGGCGTCCGTCAGCTCTTGCCGCACGATCGCATCGGCCGCCCGCAGGGTCTCGAGGCGCTCGGCCGTCACCTCGCCGACGATGCGGATGCCGAGACCCGGGCCGGGGAACGGCTGGCGCCAGACGATCCCCTCCGGCACGCCCAGCTCGAGGCCGACGGCCCGCACCTCGTCCTTGAACAGCATGCGCAGCGGCTCGACCAGCTCGAACTGCAGGTCGTCGGGCAGGCCACCCACGTTGTGGTGACTCTTGATGTTGGCCGCGCCCTCGCCACCGCCCGACTCCACGACGTCCGGGTAGAGCGTGCCCTGCACGAGGAACTTCACCTCGCCGCCCGACTCCCCCGCCCGCTCCACGACGTCCCTCGCCGCCTGCTCGAAGACCCGGATGAACTCCCGGCCGATGGTCTTGCGCTTGGCCTCGGGGTCGGTCACGCCGGCGAGCGCCTCGAGGAAGCGCCGCTGGGCGTCGACGACGACGAGGTCGACGCCGGTCGCGGCGACGAAGTCCCGCTGCACCTGCTCAGCCTCGCCCGCGCGCAGCAGTCCGTGGTCGACGAAGACGCACGTCAGCTGGTCGCCCACCGCGCGCTGCACGAGCGCCGCGGCCACGGACGAGTCGACACCGCCGGACAGCGCGCAGAGCACGCGCGCGTCGCCGACCTGGGCGCGCACCTTCTCCACGAGCTCGTCGACCACGTTGCCCGTCGTCCACGTCGGGTCGACCTTCGCGCCCCGCGTGAGGAAGTTCTCGATCACCCGCTGACCGAAGGTGGAGTGCATCACCTCGGGGTGCCACTGCAGCCCGTAGAGCCGACGGTCGTCGTCCTCGAACGCCGCGACCGGCGTGCCGACGGTCTCGGCGGTGACCCGGAAGCCCTCGGGCGCCGCCTGGACGCTGTCCCCGTGGCTCATCCACACCGACTGCTCGTCGGTCTGGCCGTAGAAGAGCGTGGAGTCCTGCGGCCGCACCCGCGCGTGGGTCCCGCCGAACTCGCGCTGCCCGGTGTGGGCCACCTCACCGCCGAGCGCGGACGCCATGGCCTGGAAGCCGTAGCAGATTCCGAGGACCGGCACGCCCGCGTCGAACAGGGCCGGGTCTACCTGCGGCGCACCCTCCGCGTAGACGCTGCTGGGCCCCCCGGACAGCACGATCGCGGCCGGGTTGCGCCGCAGCAGCTCGGCGACCGGCATCGTGTGCGGCACGACCTCGCTGTACCGCTGGGCCTCGCGCACGCGCCGCGCGATCAGCTGCGCGTACTGGGCTCCGAAGTCGATGACGAGCACCGGCCTCGACTCCAGCTCTGCCGGCCCGGGCAGCGGCACCTCGGCCGGCTGGTCGACACCGGGGACGGCCGGGTCGTCCGACGTCTGCGCGTGCTGGGGGGACGGAGGCAGTGCGGCGTCGGTCACCCGCTCAGCGTATCGGCGGTGCGACCCTCGACCTGCCGCGCCACCTTGCGCTCCATGACGAAGGAGAAGAACGGGACGACGCCCGCCAGCATGACGCCGATCATGCGGCCGATCGACCAGCGGTCCTTCATGCCGAGGTCGGCCGTCGTCACCAGGTAGAGCATGTAGAGCACCCCGTGGATGGGGCTCCACCAGGCGAGCGAGTCGTTGTCGAAGCCGTAGTGCAGCACCACCTCGGCCGTCAGCAGCAGGAGACCGAGGCCGACGACCACCGCCATCACCTTGTAGCGACCGAGCGCGGCGCGCACCTTCGGCGACAGCGGCTTCGGTGCCGCGTCCTCGACGTCGCCCTCGATCGCGCCGTCACGTCGTGCTGCGCTCACGCTGTGCCTCTTCCTGCTCGGAGTCGTCCTCGTCGGGGTCCCGGTCGGGGTCTCGGTCGGGGTCCCGGTCGGCCGCGGCCCGCTCGTCGCGCGCCGCCTGCTGCACCATCTTCCCCCACATCACCAGGGCGAAGGCCGCGAACACCCACCACTGCACGGCGTAGGCCGCGTTGCGCCAGGCGACACCCTGCGGCTGCGGCGCCGGTGGCGGCACCGGTTCCGGCTGGGGCGCCTCGTCGGGGACGTCGGCGTGCTGGCTGGTGGCGACGACGAAGCCGTTGTAGATCGGGGTTCCCCACCGGTTGACGAGCTCGGCGACGTCGATGGTCGCCAGCTGCCCTTGCGCCAGACCCGCCGAGTCACCGGCCGGCTCGTCCGGCTGCAGCACGCCGTCGACGGTCACCGCGCCGCCAGGCGTGGACGACGACGCCGCCGCCGGGTCGTCCGGCCGCGGCACCCAGCCGCGTACGACCGGGAGCCAAGCGCCGGACGAGGTCCTCAGCGCGCCGACCACCCACCAGCCGACGGTACCGTCGCCGCCGGGCTGGAGCCGGCCGGTCACCAGCACCTGCTTCGCTGGGTCGTACGTGCCCTGGACCGACACGCGCCGACCGTCGGCCGCACCCGTGAACGACTGCTGCGGCGGCAGCACCTCGTCGATCGGCACCCTGCCGGCGCTGCGCGCCTCCCGGAGCGCCTGCTGCTCCCCGCGGTGCTTGGCGACGCCCAGCTGCCAGGAGCCGAGCCAGCCGAAGCCGGCGCAGATCACGAGCACCGCGCCGAGAAGCGCCAGCCAGCGCGGCTGCAGGGCGGTTCGGAGCACGACTCGACGGTAGACGGCGGCGCTGAGCGGGTCACCCGTCGGGGTGAAAACCCGTTCGCCTCGGCCGGTTCCGCCGACGTACCGTGGAACACCGTGCGCACCCTCCCCTACGTCGACCCGGGGCAGCCGGATCTGCGATCAGCGGGGCGGTTGCTGCTGTGGGTCGCTCGTCACCAGAAGCTGACCCTCGTCGTCGGCGTCGTCTGGGGCGTCGTCTGGATGGTGGCCCAGGCCCTCATCCCCGTGGCCGTCGGCCAGGGCGTCCAGCAGGGCGTCGTCGAGCACAGCTCGGATGCTCTGCTCCGGTGGTCGGCCGCGGTGCTGGTCCTCGCGCTCGTGCAGGCCGGGGCCGGAGTCCTGCGTCACCGCACCGCCGTCAGCAACTGGCTGCAGGCCAGCTTCCGCGTCGCCCAGCTCATCGGGCACCACACCGCCACGACCGGCGAGGCCCTCCCCCGCGCCGTGCCGACCGGCGAGGTCGTGTCGACCGTCGCCAACGACGCCATGCGCCTGGGAGGCGCCTACGACATCTCCGCGAGGTTCGCCGGCTCCATCGCCAGCTACGCCGTCATCGCGTCGTTGCTGCTCAGCATCTCGCGCTCGCTCGGGCTGCTCGTGCTGCTCGGGGTGCCGCTGCTCACCGGCGTGCTCGGCCTGCTCGTCCGGCCCCTGCACCGGCGCCAGGCCGCGCAGCGCGAGGAGGCCGGCAAGCTGACCACGCTGGGCGCCGACACGGTAGCCGGGCTGCGCGTGCTGCGCGGCATCGGTGGCGAGCACACCTTCGTCTCGCGCTACCGGGACCGGTCGGAGCGGGTGCGGCTGTCCGGCGTGCGCGTGGCAGGGGTGCAGGCCACGCTCGACGCCGCCCAGGTGCTGCTGCCAGGCGTGTTCGTCGTCCTCGTCACGTGGCTCGGTGCACGCGCGACCATCCAGGGTCACCTCGACATCGGCGACCTCGTCACGTTCTACGGCCTGTCTGCCTTCCTCATCACCCCCTTGCGCACCGCCACCGAGGCCATCGAGAAGACGACGCGCGCGTACGTCGGCGCCAAGCGCATCGTCTCGGTGCTGCGGGTGCAGCCCGCGATCACCGACCACGCGACCACCCGGCGGGTCGAGCCCCTGCCGGATGCACCCCTGCACGACCCGACGTCCGGCGTCGTGATCCAGCCGGGCCGGCTCACCGCGATCGTGTCGGAGCACCCTGAGGAGTCAGCGGCCCTCGCCGACCGGCTGGGTCGCTTCGTCGACGTCCCCGGCGCCCCGGTGCGGCTCGGCGACGAACGCCTCGACCTGCTGCCGCTCGACTCCGTGCGCCAGCACGTCGTCGTCAGCGAGAGCGACCCGCGCCTGTTCACGGGCGCCCTGCGCGAGCAGCTGGCGGGCGTGAGCGGGGCAGACCAGCACCGCCTCGACCGCGCCGTCCACACCGCCGACGCCTACGACGTCCTGGACGCGCTGCCCGACGGGCTCGACAGCACGGTCGAGGAGCGTGGCCGGTCGTTCAGCGGCGGCCAGCGGCAGCGGCTGTCCCTCGCCCGGGCGCTGATGACCGAGGCCCCTGTCCTCGTGCTGGTCGAACCGACCAGCGCGGTCGACGCCCACACGGAGGCACGGATCGCCGAGCGCCTGACGGCGCACCGGTCCGGGCGCACCACCGTGCTCGTGACCGCGAGCCCCCTGCTGCTGGACGCGGCGGACCACGTGCTGTACCTGGACGCCGGACGGCTGGCGGCCGAGGGCACGCACCGCGAGCTGCTCGAGTCCCACCCGCCCTACCGACGCACGGTCATCCGAGGGGAGGACCTGTGAGCGCCGACCGGAGCGAGGACACGAGCGAGGAACGAGCGAGGCCCGGAGCTCCGGGAAGAGGCGCGCCGACAGCCCCCAGCGCGAGCACCATCCTCCCGGTCGCCGGCCCCGAGACCTTGCGACGCGAGGCGCGCGCGCTCGCCCGCGAGCACCGGCGCGAGCTCACCGCGGTTCTGGGCCTGCACGGTTTGGCGTCGCTGGCCGGGCTGGCTGGTCCGGCGATCCTCGGCCGGCTCGTGGACGACGTCCGCAACGGCAGCGGCCTGTCGACCGTCGACCACCTGGCCGCGGTCCTCGCCGTCGCCATCGTCGTGCAGACCGGGCTGACGTGGGCGGCGCGGCGCCAGGCGTCCGTGCTGGGCGAGACCGTGTTCGCCGAGCTGCGCGAACGGTTCATGGACACCGTGACGGCTCTGCCCCTGTCGACCGTCGAACGGGCCGGTACCGGCGACCTCGTGACCCGCACGACCCGCGACGTCGACGCGCTGTCGTGGACGGTGCGCTTCGCCGTCCCCACCGTGCTGGTGGCGAGCGTGACGACCCTGCTGACCGTGGCCGCGACCTTCTGGGCCGGCTGGCTCGTCGCGCTGCCGGTGCTCCTCAGCGTGCCGCTGCTCGTGGTCGGCACGCGCTGGTACCTCACGCGTGCGCCGAAGGGCTACCTCGCCGAGATGGCGGCGTACGCGGTGCTGAACGGCACGGTCAGCGAGTCCGTCGACGGCGCCCGCACGGTGGAGGCGCTGCGTCTGGGACGTAGCCGACGCCGACAGGTGGACGACGACCTCCGCGCCGCGTACTCCGCCGAGCGGTACACGCTGTTCCTGCGCACCGTGTGGTTCCCGACGGTCGAGGTCAGCTATTTCATGCCCGTCGCCGTCACGCTCCTGTGGGGCGGCTGGCTCGCGCACGGCGGGCACGCCACGGTCGGGCAGGTCACCGCCGTCACGCTCTACGTGCTGCAGCTCATGGACCCGGTCGACCAGCTGCTGTCCTGGCTGGACGAGATCCAGGTCGGCGCGTCCGCGTTCGCGCGGATCATCGGCGTGGGCGACGTCCCCGATGACCGCACGCCGTCCGGGGAGACGCCCAACGGGACCCGGCTCGCAGCTCACGACGTCCGCTTCGCCTACCGCGAGGGCCACGACGTGCTCGACGGCATCTCGCTCGACCTGGCGCCAGGCGAGCGGCTGGCCGTGGTCGGGCCGTCCGGCGCCGGCAAGTCGACGCTGGGACGCCTGCTGGCGGGCATCCACGGGCCGCGCACCGGGCGGGTCGACGTCGGTGGCGTGCCGCTGGTCGAGCTGCCGCTGGACGAGCTGCGGGGCCACGTCGCGCTCGTGACGCAGGAGCACCACGTGTTCGTCGGCAGCCTCGCCGACAACCTGCGGCTCGCGCGTCCGGACGCGTCCCTCGACGAGCTGCGTGAGGCGCTCCTGGCCGTCGACGCCCTCGGGTGGACCGACCGGCTGCCGCAGGGTATCGACACGGAGGTGGGGTCCGGAGGGCTCGAGCTGACGCCGGCGCAGGCACAGCAGCTGGCGCTCGCCCGGCTCGTGCTCAACGACCCCCACACGCTGGTGCTCGACGAGGCGACGTCCCTCCTCGACCCCCGCGCCGCCCGCCACCTGGAGCGGTCGCTGTCGGCGGTGCTCGACGGGCGCACGGTGGTCGCGATCGCCCACCGTCTGCACACCGCGCACGACGCCGACCGCGTAGCTGTCGTCGAGGGCGGGCGGATCAGCGAGATCGGCACGCACGCCGAGCTCGTCGACGCCGACGGGCCCTACGCCGCCCTCTGGCGCTCCTGGACCGACACGGCTGCCCGCGACGCCCCGACCCCCTGAGTCTGTGGGGTTGATCGCTTCGCTCTGCCGAAGCGATCAACCCCAGAAGGCCAGCCGGTAGCCGGTCCCGGCGTGAACAGCTCCTACGCCGCGCGGCTCAGCGTGCAGGTCAGCGAGCATGGCGTCGTGTGCCCGGCCCACCCGCGCGCACGCAGAACCGAGGCGACCTCAGCGGCGGTGTCACACGGCCGACCGACCACGGCTCTCCAGTCGTAGCGCAGCACGGCATCACCAGCCAGGACGGCCTCGTTGTCCCGCCGCGCATCTCGCCATCGCGCATCCTCCGGGTGCCACGCGAGGCTCTCGAGCTCCACGCGCAGGCGGAATCGCCGGTAGAGCACGTCGGTGTAGCGGTTCGTGCCGCGAACCGTCGTGCGCGCGTTCGCCTCGCCACCCGGCAGCCCGTGGCGGCGCTCCAGCTCGCGGTAGAACAGCTCCAACGGGGAGGCGACGCCATCCGCCACGTCTGCGAGCACCTGCGTGACCAGTGTTCGCCACCGATGCCGAGGCCAGAGGGCCATCGTCTGGAGGATGCGGGGAGGCGTGGTCAGGCGGCGCTGGCAGGCACGGGCGAGCCACCCGACGACCTCCTCAGCGTTCCGTGAATCCCTGACGAGGTCGAGCACCGTCACTTCGAGGCGCGTCTGCGGCACCGAGGCGACCGGCCGACGCACACGCTCCGGTGCCGCGTTCGATGGGTGCGCACGCCTGACCTTCGGAGCCGGTGAACGTCGTGCGGGACGGTGACGTCGAGGACGTCAGGGTCGTCGTCCACCAAGCCTTGCAGCCTCGCGGCAGTTCGGTGGCTCGCGACCGACCCGGGGCCGGCCATCAGCAGCGACGCCCAGACGAGGCTGAGGAATGATGGCGTGCCGGTGAAGGTGAGGTACACGCCGGGATGCATGACCTGCCAACGCCCGGAACGCACCTGGTGCGCGATCGCACTCGACGTCCAACCGGCGTCCAGCAGCTGGCGACGACCGATCGCACCCGACTGGTCGTCGAGCAGCGTCGCGAGCTGGGGCGTCTGGAGGCGGCGGTGCACCGGACCAGCCTGGACGACGGTGGCTGTTGGCCGCTGAGGTCGTCCACAAGGGTTGCGTGGCGGATCCCTTCGCTCGAGCGACGCCAACCACCGGCCCTCTGTGGGGCGTATCCCTTCGCCAGAACGATGCCAGCCACCCCACAGCGAGAGGCCGTCTACTCCTCGACGGTGACGTCCTTCCAGAACGCGACCCGGTCGGTGACGAGCTCTGCCTTGGGCTTGGGGTCCGGGTAGTACCAGACGGCGTCGTCGCTGCGCTGGCCGTCGAGCTCGAGCGAGTAGTAGTGGGCCGTGCCCTTCCACGGGCAGATCGTCGTCGTGCTGCTGTCGCGCAGGACGTCCTCCCGCAGGCTCGCGCGCGGGAAGTAGTGGTTGCCCTCGACGACCACCGTGTCCTCGCTCTCGGCGATCACCTCACCGTTCCACAGCGCCTTCGGCATGATGCGTCCTCTCGTCGGCCCCCTCATCATGCGACGGAGCCGGGGCCCTTGCTCGTCGGGGTGGCCGGTCCGCTGGGCGCGGCTCAGGCCAGGCTCGTTGAGTGATGCGCTCTCGTGCGACATGCCCGCGCGTCTGCCCAGGCTGCATCACTGAACCTGACGAGGAGCGTCTGGGTCAGCGGCCCGCCATCACCGGGGCGGACGCCGGCACCGCGGGGCGGCGTGGAGCGACGGGGTCGACGCGGCGGTAGGGCGCGCCAGGAGACGGCCGGACGTCCGGATCACCCTTGTTGGGCCAGAACGACAGCGCGCGCTCGGCCTGAGCAGCGATGGTGAGCGACGGGTTCACACCGAGGTTGGCGGAGACCGTCGACCCGTCGACGACGTGGAGCCCCGCGTACCCGTGGACGCGGTGGTACGCGTCGACCACCCCGTCGTCCGCGGTCTCGCCGATGACGCAGCCGCCGAGGAAGTGCGCGGTCATCGGCACGTTGAGCACGTCGCTGATCGTGCCGCCCGGGTACGTCGGCACCCCGGTGCGCTCGCTGAGCCGATGCGCGAGCCGCCGCACGGCCTCGTGGCCGGAGGGGATCCACGACGGGTTCGGGGCGCCGTGCCCCTGTCGCGAGGTCAGACCCACCGGGCGGAAGCCGAGCCGCGCCAGCAGCGGATGACGCCGCGCCGACACCGTGAGCGAGTTGTCGACCGACTGCATGACCAAGCCGATCACGGTGCGCTCGCTCCACCGGCGCACCGACAGCGAGCGCAGGAACGTGAGCGGTTGCCGCGCCACCAGCCCGAGGAACCGCACGGGCCGCGGCACCCGTCCTCCACCGTCGACGAGCAGCGTCGCGAGCAGCCCCATCGCGTTGGACCCCTTGCCGTACCTGACGTTCTCGACGTGCGTGTCCGCCTCCGGGTAGAAGGACGACGTGATGGCGACGCCACGGGTCAGGTCAGCGTCGGGCACACGTGCCGACATCGCGCCGACGAGCGCCTCCGAGTTGGTACGGGTGAGCTCGCCGAGGCGCGCCGACACGCGACGCAGCACGCCCTCGGTCCGCATCGAGTGCAGGAGCCGCTGCGTGCCCCACGTGCCGGCCGCGAGCACGACCTGGTGGGCGCTCGTCGTCCGTCGGTCGCGCCGCCACCAGGCGCCGCTGCGCTCGGACGTCACGGCCCAGCCGCTCTCCGGCCGGGCAGGGTCGAGGGGACGCACGTCCACCACCGTGCGCAGCGGCTCGATGCGCACGCCCAGACGCTCGGCCAGCGCCAGGTAGTTCTTCACCAGCGTGTTCTTCGCGCCCTCGCGGCAGCCCACCATGCAGCTGCCGCACTCGGTGCAGCCGGTGCGCTCCGGTCCCACGCCACCGAAGTACGGGTCGGGCACGGTGACGCCGGGCTCGCGGCGCGGGGTGCCGTCGGCCGTGGGACGACCGAAGAAGACCCCGACCGGCGTCTGCCGGAACGTGTGCCCGACGCCCATCTCGTCGGCGACCGCCTGCATGATCTCCTCGACGGGCCCGTGGCAGGGGTTGGTGACCACGCCGAGCATGCGCGCCGCGGTGTCGTAGTGCGGCGTCAGCTCGTCCGCCCAGTCGGTGATGCCCGCCCACTGCGGGTCGTCGAAGAATGCCTTCGGCGGCACGTACAGGGTGTTCGCGTAGTTGAGCGAGCCGCCGCCGACGCCAGCCCCCGCCAGCAGCAGGACGTCAGGCAGCTTGTGGATGCGCTGGATGCCGAAGCAGCCGAGCCGGGGCGCCCAGAGGTAGCGGCGCAGGTCCCACGACGTCGCCGCGTGCTCGGAGTCGGCGAACCGCCGTCCGGACTCGAGCACGGTCACGTCGTACCCCTTCTCGGCGAGCCGCAGGGCGGCCACCGAACCGCCGAAGCCGGACCCGACGACGAGGACGTCGGTGTCGAGGGGCGGCACGTCTCGCTGCCGAGGAGGAACGGCGGAGGTCACCGCACACCGAACCGCTTCATCAGCCGCAGGCTGGTCGTCAGCAGGCCGGCCCACCGCTCTGAGCCGAGCCCGAACGGCGGCCCGAAGCCGACGAGGTGTTGCACTGTCACGTTCTGTGACTCCGTGTACGCCAGGATGCCCTCGGCACCGTGACGTCGGCCGAGCCCGCTGGCGCCCATGCCACCCATCGGAGCCCCGACGCTGCCCCAGGCAGCCGCGTAGCCCTCGTTGACGTTCACCGTGCCAGCCTTGATGCGGGCCGCGATCCGCTTGCCCCGCGTCGTGTCCCGCGTCCACACGCTCGCGTTCAGGCCGTACTCGCCCTCGTTGGCACGCTGCACCGCCTCGTCGTCGGACCGCACCCGGTACACGGACACCACCGGGCCGAAGGTCTCCTCGCCGTAGCACCGCATCTCGGGGGTGACGCCCTCGAGCACCGTCGGCTCGTAGAACAGCGGACCGATGTCCGGGCGCGGCCGCCCGCCGGCGAGAACCGTGGCGCCACGTGCCTTCGCGTCGTCGACGTGCCGGACGACGGCGTCGAGCTGCCGCTCGGACGTGAGCGACCCCATGTCGACCGTGTAGTCGAGGGACGCACCCAGCCGCAGGGCGCGCACCCGCGCGACGAAGAGGTCGAGGAACGTGTCGGCGATCTCGTGGTGCAGGTACATGCGTTCCGCCGAGATGCACAGCTGACCGGTGCTGGAGAAGCAGGCCCGTACCGCGCCCTCCGCGGCCCGCTCGAGGTCGGCGTCCTCCGCGACGTACAGCGGGTTCTTGCCACCGAGCTCCAGACTGGCGCCGATGAGCCGTCCCGCTGCCTGCTGCGCCACGACGCGTCCGGTGGCGGTCGAGCCGGTGAAGGAGACGTGGTCGACGTGGTCCACGAGCGCTGAACCGACCACGGGCCCGTCACCGAGGACGACCTGCACGAGACCCTCGGGCACGCCGGCCAGCGTGAACAGCTCGAGGGAGCGCAGGGCCGTCAGCGCGGTCTGCGTGTCCGGCTTCAGCACGACCGCGTTGCCGGCGAGCAGCGCGGGGACGGCGTCGCTCACGGCGAGCGTGAGCGGGTAGTTCCACGGCACGATGATGCCGACCACGCCGACCGGGTGGCGCAGCTCCGTGGCCTGCGACAGCAGGGGAAAGGCGCCCTGGCGCCGCCGGGGCCGCAGGTACGCCGACGCCCGCCGCGCGTAGTGCCGGCACACGATGGCGACGTCCGCGACCTCCTCGAAGGCGTGCGCCCGCGCCTTGCCGTTCTCGATCTGGATGAGGTCGAGCAGGTCGCTCTGCTCGTTCAGCACCAGGTCGTGCGCGGCCAGGAGCACGCGGGCGCGGTCGGCGAGCGACCGGCTGGCCCAGGCGCGCTGCGCCGCCCGCGCCGAGTCGACGGCCAGGCGGACGTCGTCCGGCGTGGAGAGCGGCAGCGCCGCGATCGGGGACCCGGTAGCCGGGGCGACTGTGGTGCGGGTCGCGGCCCGGGGGCCCGCGACGACGCGCTGCACCAGCCGCCGCACCAGCGCAGGATCCACCGCGTACGTGGCGCTGGGGTCGATCTCGGGATCCGCGACGGACGACATGCCGCCAGACTAGGACGGCCGCGACAGCCGTGGCTACTGGCCAGTAACGCCAGGCGCCCGCGTCAGGCCGGCTGGTAGGGCGCGACCACGACCTCCACCCGCTGGAACTCCTTCACATCGGAGTACCCGCAGGTCGCCATGGCCCGTCGGAGCGCCCCGATGATGTTGGTCGTGCCGTCGGCCGCGCGACCCGGGCCCTCGAGGATCTCGGCCAGCGGCGCGATCGTGCCGACGCGCACCCGGGCGCCGCGCGGCAGCTGCGGGTGGTGCGCCTCCGGGCCCCAGTGCCAGCCGGCCCCGGGCGCCTCGTCGGCGCGGGCGAGAGCGGCACCGAGCATCACGGCGTCCGCACCGCACGCGACCGCCTTGACCATGTCGCCGGAGCGGCCCACGCCGCCGTCCGCGATGACGTGCACGTAGCGCCCACCGGACTCGTCCATGTAGTCGCGCCGGGCAGCCGCGACGTCGGCCACCGCCGTCGCCATCGGCGCGTGGATGCCGAGGGTGGTGCGGGTGGTGTGCGCGGCACCGCCGCCGAAGCCGACGAGGACGCCGGCGGCGCCGGTGCGCATCAGGTGCAGGGCCGCGGTGTACGTGGCGGCACCGCCGACGATCACGGGTACGTCCAGCTCGTAGATGAAGCGCTTGAGGTTCAACGGCTCGGCGCGCCCGGAGACGTGCTCGGCGCTGACGGTCGTGCCCCGGATGACGAAGAGGTCGACGCCGGCGTCGACCACCGCCTTCCACAGCTGCTGCGTGCGGCCGGGCGTCAGAGCCCCGGCGACCGTGACGCCGGCGTCACGGATCTCGCGCAGCCTCTCGGCGACGAGGTCCGGCTGGATCTCGACCGAGTACATCTCCTGCATGCGGCGGGTGGCCCGGTCGTCGTCCAGCGAGGCGATCTCCCGGAGCAGCGGCTCCGGGTCCTCGTAGCGGGTCCACAGGCCTTCGAGGTCGAGGACGCCCAGTCCGCCGGCCCGGCCCAGCGCGATGGCGGTGGCCGGCGAGGTGACGGAGTCCATCGGCGCTGCCATGACGGGCAGCTCGAAGCGGTAGGCGTCGATCTGCCAGGCGACGGACACCTCTTCGGGGTCCCGCGTGCGCCGGCTGGGCACCACGGCGATGTCGTCGAAGGAGTAGGCGCGTCGACCGCGCTTGCCACGTCCGATCTCGATCTCGGTCACCGCGCCAGGCTACCGGTGGCGGCAGGCGGCTCAGGAGCCCATCTCGACGAGGTGCACCGGGCGGTGCTCGCGACGTGAGCGTGCCGCGGCCTCGGCCACGACGAGCGCGGCGAGCGCGTCGTCAACGGTGCACGGGCTCTCGCCGCCGCCCCGCACCAGATCGACGAAGCCGTTGATCTCGGCGCGGTAGGCCGGCGTGAAGCGCGGCCAGAAGCCGGGCCACGGGTGGGCGCTCGGGATGTCCGCGCCCGGCTCGGCCGAGTGCAGAGGGATGCGCTGGTCCAGCCCGACGACCCAGGTGTCCTTGGTGCCGGCGAGCTCCATGCGGACGTCGTAGCCGGCGCCGTTGTACCGGGAGCCGTGCATCGTCACGAGCGTGTCGTCGTCCAGGCGCAGCATCGTCGTCGCCTCGTCGACGTCACCAGCCCGGGCGAACATGGGGTCGCCCCGGTTCTTGCCCATCGCGAAGACCTCGCGCACCTCGCGCCCGGTGACCCACCGGACGGCGTCGAAGTCGTGGATGTGCAGATCGCGGTAGATGCCGTTGCTGATCGGCACGTACACCGGTGACGGCGGGCGCGGGTCGGCGGTGACGACGTGCACCCGGCGCAGCTCGCCGAGCACGCCCGACCGCAACGCCTCCCGGGCCGTGCGGTACCCGGGGTCGAAGCGACGCATGAACCCGACCTGCACCGTGCCGCCCGCTCGCCGCACGTGGTCGGCCACCTGCCGGGTGCCTGGGACGTCGCTGGCGACCGGCTTCTCGCAGAACACCGGCAGGCCGGCGTCGACCCCCGCGCAGATCAGCTGGGGATGCGCTTTGGTGGCGGCCGCGATCACCAGCCCGTCGAGTGGGGTCCGCAGCAGCTCGTCGACGCTCGCGACGGACGGCACACCGAGCTTGTCAGCGACCTGTTCCGCCCGCACGAGGTCGGCGTCGGTCACCACCAGCTCGACGTCCGGATGGTCGTGCAGCGTCCGCGCGTGCTCGGTTCCGATCCTGCCGACACCCACGACACCGATCTTCATGGTTCGAGCATGACACCGCTCCGGGCTCTCGGCAGGCGGAGCGTCGTCCACAGCCGATCGCGCTCCCTTGACATCGCTGTCGCTTGTCAGCAAGCGTCACGCCTGGCACCAGTCAGGTGCCGTCCGCAGGCGACTCGAGGAGACTCATGCGCAGGGGAACACGAATGATCACAGCGCTGTCGGCTCTTGCCGTGACGCTGTCCACCGGCATCGGCGCGGCCTCCGCCACGACGGACACGACGTCCGTCACACGGCTGGCGCTCCAGCAGGCGGGGGTGTCGAGCGGCGCCCCAGGCGTCGCGCTGCCCGTCCACGGGCACACCGTCCGAGCAGGGGGCCTCGCCATCACCTACCCGGACGCCGCGGCCGGCAGTCGACGGCTCGACGCCCACACCCGAGTCTTCGACGGACGCCACTTCGACCAGGTGGTGCAGTCCACCGGCACGGACGCCGTCCGGATGCTCACCGTGATCGCCGACGCCGAGGCGCCCACGCGATACGACTACTCGTTCGCCGGCCACGAGCTGCGTCAGCTCGGCCACGGCTACGTCGCGGTGTACGACCGCAGCGGTGAACCGGTGGCGCTCATCGAGCCGGCCTGGGCGAAGGACGCGCACGGCAACGCCGTGAAGACCCGGTACGAGATCGACGGCAGCACGCTGTCCCAGGTGGTCGACGTCGACGCGCACACCGCGTTCCCCGTTGTGGCTGACCCGTCGGTGTCGTGGCACTGGTGGGGTATCGACGTGCACTACAGCTGGTACGAGACGTGGCTCACCGCGAGCAGCGCCGCCGGTTGCGCGGCGGTGGCCGCAGCCATCCCGGACCCCACACTGACCAAGGCGGTCAGCATCAGCTGTGGCCTCGTGTCAGCGTGGGCGACCGCGGCGATGGGCCGGAACAAGTGCATCGCGATGAAGAAGGCCTGGGTCGGGCCGCTCATCCCGTGGTACTGGTCCTGCAGGCACTGATCGGTCGGCTGAGATTCGATGGACTACCTGATCGCCGTCGTCGCCGGTGTGTGGATGATGCCGTTCTTCGGGCTTGAGCGCCGTGCCGGCGGTCGAACCGCCTACCTGCTCCGGATCCTCGGCAACCTGCCCTTCCTCGCGCTGGTGATCCTCGCCTGGGTCGGCCGGTTCAGCTATGAGGCGCTGATGATCGACGTCGTCTTCGTGGTCGTCGTGAGCGTCGTCGGCCTGGTGCTCGACGAGCGTCGCAAGCGACGGGTGCGGTCGAGCCAGCAGGACAGCTGAGCATCACCACGCAGCAACGGGGCGGTCTGGTGTCGCATCTGGCACCAGACCGCCCCGTTGGGATGCGTCTCAGCGGCCCGAGTAGTTCGGCGCCTCGACCGTCATCTGGATGTCGTGGGGGTGCGACTCCTTGAGCCCGGCCGCCGTGATGCGCACGAAGCGGCCGTTCTGCTGCAGCTCACCGATGGTGCCAGCGCCGCAGTAGAACATCGACTGCCGCAACCCCCCTACGAGCTGGTGCGCCACCTGGGCGAGAGCACCCCGGTACGGCACTGCGCCCTCGATGCCCTCGGGCACGATCTGGTCGTCCGAAGCCACGTCGTTCTGGAAGTAGCGGTCCTTGGAGAACGAGCGCTGCAGCCCCCGCGACTGCTGGGCACCCAGCGAGCCCATGCCGCGGTAGGACTTGAACTGCTTGCCGTTGATGAACGCGAGCTCACCCGGGCTCTCCTCGCAGCCCGCGAGCAACGACCCGATCATCACCGTGTCGGCGCCGGCAACGAGAGCCTTCGCGATGTCCCCCGAGTACTGCAGGCCGCCGTCCCCGATCACCGGCACACCCGCGGGCCGGCACGCCTGCGATGCCTCGTAGATCGCCGTCACCTGCGGGACGCCGACGCCAGCGACCACGCGGGTGGTGCAGATGGAGCCTGGCCCGACACCCACCTTGACCCCGTCGGCGCCAGCATCCACCAGCGCCTGGGCGGCTGCCCGGGTCGCGACGTTGCCGCCGACGACGTCGACGTGGGCAGCGGCAGACTCACGCTTGAGGCGGGCGATCATGTCGAGCACCGCGCGAGAGTGGGCGTGCGCCATGTCGACGACCACCATGTCGACGCCCGCCTCGACCAGCGCCATGGCGCGCTTCCAGGCGTCGTCGAAGATCCCCACGGCGGCACCGACGCGCAGGCGGCCCTGCTCGTCCTTGGTCGCCAGCGGGTACTTCTCGCTCTTGGCGAAGTCCTTGACGGTGATCAGACCCCGGAGCCGACCGTCGTCATCGACGAGCGGCAGCTTCTCGACCTTGTGCTTGCCGAGCAGCGACATCGCGTCGTCCGGCGAGATGCCCACGCCGCCGGTCACGAGCGGCATGGGCGTCATGACGTCCCGCACGAGGCGGCTCTGGTCGGACTCGAAGCGCAGGTCGCGGTTGGTCACGATACCGAGCAGCAGGCCGTCGTCGTCCACCACCGGCAGGCCGGACACCCGGTAGTGGGCGCACAGCGCGTCGACCTCGGCCAGCGTGGCGCCCGGGCCGGTGGTGACGGGATGGCTGATCATGCCCGACTCGGACCGCTTCACGAGGTCGACCTGGCTGGCCTGGTCGTCGATGGACAGGTTGCGGTGCAGCACGCCCAGGCCGCCCTGGCGGGCCATCGCGATCGCCATCCGCGCCTCGGTGACGGTGTCCATCGCCGACGACAGCAGCGGCACCCGCACCGTGATGCGTCGGGAGACGCGCGAGGAGGTGTCGACCTCCGAGGGGATCACGTCGCTCTCGGACGGCTGCAGCAGCACGTCGTCGAAGGTGAGGCCGAGCGTCGCGAACTTCTCGGGGACTTCGCTCATGCACGCCGCCTTCCAGGAATCGCCGACACCGAACCGGCAGTGCGAGCCGGTACCCGATTCTAACGACCCGACGGCGAGGCGACGAACCTGCTCGGCGGGGCGGACGTCAGTGCACGAGCCCCCAGCGGAAGCCGACCGCGACGGCCTGGGCCCGGTCTGCCGCACTGAGCTTGCGGAAGAGGCGGCGCGCGTGCGTCTTCACGGTGTCCTCGGAGAGGTACAGCTCCTTGCCGATCTCGGCGTTGGAGCGGCCACGGCTCATGCCCGTGAGCACCTGCAGCTCGCGCTCGGTGAGGCTGGGCTGCGGAGCCCGACCCGGTCCCGGGGTGCTGGCAGGGGCTGAACGGCGCCACGCGGCGTCGGTGATCGCCTGGACGACGGTGGCGGCGAGCTCCTCGCGGGACGCGTCCTTGGCGACGTAGCCCCGGGCACCCGCGGCGACGGCACGGGCGACACCATCCACGTCCTCGGCCATGGTCACCATGAGGATACTGGCCTCAGGATGCAGGGCGAGCAGCCTCCGGGTGGCCTCGATGCCGCCGAGACCGGGCATCCGGACGTCCATCAGCACGAGCGAGGGACGCTCGACCGGCCATCGGGCCACGGCCTCCTCTCCGGTGGCGGCTGCGAGCACGCGGGTGACCCCCGCGATGGTGGCCACGCTACGGCGCAGCGTCTCCCGCGCCAGCGGTGAGTCGTCGCACACCATGACGGTCGCCATGCACGCTCCTCTCGGTCCGGCCAGAGCGCTCCTCCGGCCGGTGCTCTGTCGGTATCGGCACGTGGGTGGCCGGACCTGAGAGCTGAGGTGCCGACGATCCTGGTGTCAGAGGACGGCGGACAGGGTGGCGTCCACCGCCTGCTGGACCGTCACCTGACGACTGGTCGGACCGCCGGTGGCCGGCGGCCACCCGGGCCCGCCGGCGAGGACCAACGGCGAGGGCCTGATGCCCCGCAGCCGCGACAGCGCGTCGGTCGACAGGCCAGGCACCGTGGCCCAGACGATGACGACGGCAGGGCCGCAGCGGCGGACGGCGGCCTCGAGGGCGGTGAGCGGCGTGCGGGTGCCGAGCATGCGCACGTCGACACCACGTTCGGCGAGCGCCGTCGCGACGACGTGCAGCGAGAGCCCGTGCTGCTCGTCATCCAGGCACGCCAGCAGCACCGGAGCGCTGTGGCGCGCGTCGCGCCCTCTGGCGCCATGGGCGCGTAGGACGCCCAGGATCGACTCGGACAGCAGGTGCTCGACCTCGATGCCCTCGCCCGTGGACGCCCACCGGTCGCCGACCCCGCGCAGCAGCGGCACCATCAGCCGCTCCCACACCTCCAGGACGCTGAGCCGCTCCAGGTATCGCTGGAAGGACTCGGTCAGCGCGCCGGCGTCCAGCGCCATGGCGGCGCGGGCGAGCCCGCGGACCGCCGGCGTGGCGTCGGGAAGCGGGAGGACGCGGCCGCCGCCCGACCGGCTGGTCGCGTGGTCGTGCGCGGGAGAGGCGGAAGGGTCAGCGGGCACGAGGTCGATGACTCGGCCGGTCTGCCGAGGCACGGCGTCGGCCGTGTCACCGGCGAGCGCCATGCGGGCGGCGTCGGCGGGCGACACTCCCTCGTGGGTCAGCCGCCGCATGACGACGAGGCGCCCGAGGTCCTCCGCGGAGTACCGGCGATGGGCTCCGGCCGTGTGCGCGCTGGGCCCGAGACCGTAGCGGCGGGCCCACGTGCGCAGGGTGGCTGGGGCCACGCCCAGCCGGCGGGCGACGGCGGCGACCGTCAGGGTCGGGGCGTGAGATGCCTCGCCCTCGACGTCGTCCGGTCTGTTCGCCACATGTGCATTCTCTTGGTGCACAACGGCTCCTGCCAGTTGATCAGGGGGTGCTGGGGTCGAGGAGCGCCAGGGCGACGCCCACGAGGACGGCCCCCCTGCGGCTCCCCACGCGCGCCGTCCCCTCCGATTGTGCTCCCAGGCAGTTCCCAGGTCGCACGCACCCACGCCTCAGAATCGCGTCACATGATGACCGGATCTACCGGACATCGCGCCTGGAACTTCGCCTCGATTGCTACTTGAACAATTTCTGACGCGGTACTAGGTTGCTCTCAATCGCTTCACGACTGGTTCAACTCTCACGCGCAACGTTTCAGGAAGGACGCAGACATGGCTGAGATCTCGAGGCTCCCCGGTCCTATCGCCGACCTCTGGGAGTGGCAGCTCGAGGGCGCCTGCCGCCAGCAGGACCCTGCGGTCTTCTTCCACCCCGAGGGCGAGCGGGGCCCCACGCGCCGCCGCCGCGACGAGCAGGCCAAGCAGGTCTGCCTGACGTGCCCGGTGCTGCAGCAGTGCAGGGCGCACGCGTTGAAGGTCCGCGAGCCCTACGGCGTCTGGGGTGGCATGACCGAGGACGAGCGTGAGCAGATCTACGCCCAGCAGAGCGGACGGCGTCTGGCGGCCGCCAGCTGATCGGCCTGAGACGACTGCGGCCCGGCCCCGATCGGGGGCCGGGCCGCAGTACGTTCAGACGTGGTACCGCTGACCGACGTGCTCAGTGACCGTGCCCGTGGCCGTGACCGGCGGCGGGCTCGGGCGCCTCCTCCTTCTTCTCCACGACCAGGGTGTCCGTGGTGAGCACCATCGACGCGATGGACGCGGCGTTGCGCAGCGCGGAGCGCGTCACCTTGACCGGGTCGATGACGCCGTCCGCGAGCAGGTCGCCGTACTCGCCGGTCGCGGCGTTGAGGCCCTTGCCGGCCCCCAGGTCACGCACACGCTCGACGACCACGTAGCCCTCCAGACCGGCGTTCTCCGCGATCCAGCGCAGCGGCTCGGCCGCGGCCTTGCGGACGATCGCCACACCGGTCGCCTCGTCGCCGGACCGGCCGAGACCGCCGTCGAGCGTCGAGGCGGCGTGGAGGAGCGCGGTGCCGCCACCGGCGACGATGCCCTCCTCGATGGCCGCGCGGGTCGCCGACACGGCGTCCTCGATGCGGTGCTTCTTCTCCTTGAGCTCCACCTCGGTGTGGGCACCGACCTTGATGACGCACACGCCACCGGCGAGCTTGGCCAGACGCTCCTGCAGCTTCTCGCGGTCCCAGTCGCTGTCGGTGCGCTCGATCTCACCCTTGATCTGGTTCATCCGGCCCTCGACCTCGGAGCGCTCGCCGGCGCCCTCGACAACGGTCGTGTCGTCCTTGGTGACGACGACGCGGCGGGCCTTGCCGAGCGTGTCCAGACCGACCTGGTCGAGCTTGAGGCCGACCTCCTCGCTGACGACCTGACCACCGGTGAGGATCGCCAGGTCCTGCAGCATGGCCTTGCGCCGGTCGCCGAAGCCCGGAGCCTTCACGGCCACCGCGTTGAACGTGCCGCGGATCTTGTTGACGACGATCGTCGACAGGGCTTCGCCCTCCACGTCCTCGGCGACGATGAACAGCGGCTTGCCGGTCTGCAGCACCTTCTCGAGCAGCGGCAGCAGGTCGGCGACCGCCGAGATCTTGCCCTGGTGGATGAGCACGTACGGGTCCTCGAGGACGGCCTCCATGCGCTCGGCGTCCGTCACGAAGTACGGCGACAGGTAGCCCTTGTCGAACTGCATGCCCTCGGTGAAGTCCAGCTCCAGCGCCGTGGTCGACGACTCCTCGACCGTGATGACGCCGTCCTTGCCGACCTTGTCGAAGGCCTCGGCGATGAGCTCACCGATGCCGCGGTCCTGAGCGGAGATCGTGGCGACGTGGGCGATGTCGTCCTTGCCGTCGACCTCGCGGGCCGCCTCCAGCAGGGCGTCGCTCACGGTGTCGACGGCCGCGTCGATGCCACGCTTGAGGGCCGCCGGGGCCGCACCGGCGGCGACGTTGCGCAGGCCCTCGTGCACCATCGCCTGCGCCAGCACGGTGGCGGTCGTGGTGCCGTCACCCGCGACGTCGTTCGTCTTGGTGGCGACCTCCTTGGCGAGCTGGGCGCCGAGGTTCTCGTAGGGGTCCTCGAGCTCGACCTCGCGGGCGATGGTCACGCCGTCGTTCGTGATGGTCGGCGCGCCCCACGCCTTGTTGATGACGACGTTGCGGCCCTTCGGCCCGAGCGTCACCTTGACGGCGTTGGCGAGCGCGTCGACGCCGGCCTCGAGCGAGCGGCGGGCGGAGTCGTCGAACTCCAGGGTCTTGGCCATGGGTGGTCTGTCCCTTTCGGCGGTGTGTCTGTGGTGGGGGGTGCAGCACCGCCCCGGGGGCGCCGGTGGAACCGGGCCCACCGGGGCGGTGTCGTGCGAGCCGGCTCAGGAGCCGGCGGACGTCACTTCTCGACGATCGCGAGGACGTCGCGGGCGGAGAGGATGAGGAGCTCCTCGCCGGCGTACTTGACCTCGGTGCCGCCGTACTTGCTGTAGATGACCTTGTCGCCGACCTTGACGTCGAGCGGCACGCGCTGGCCGTTGTCGTCGATGCGGCCCGGACCGATCGCGAGGACCTCGCCCTCCTGGGGCTTCTCCTTCGCGGTGTCCGGGATGACCAGCCCGGAGGCCGTCGTCTGCTCGGCCTCGAGAGCCTTGACCACGATGCGGTCCTCGAGCGGCTTGATGCTGACCGACACTTGCTGACCTCCCCCTTCGGGAATGTCGCGGATGAACGATTGGCGGTGTGGGCCGTCGCACCGCCGTCGCGGGGGTCGGAGCGGGGCTCACGATCTGGCACACTCACACCGAGAGTGCCAAGCAGAATCTATGCCGCGCGTTAGCACTCGGTCAACCCGAGTGCCAGAAGCGCGGCCCAGGACGTCTTGCGGAGGGTCGATGAGGCAGCGGGTCGAGGCCGAGCTGGTGGCCAACGTCATCAACGTGCTGGTGGCACCAGGTGACGAGGTGGCGGTCGGCGACATGGTGGTGCTGCTGGAGTCGATGAAGATGGAGATCCCCGTCGAGACCGAGTGGGCCGGCACGGTGGCCGAGGTCGGCGTCGCCGAGGGCGACGTCGTCAACGAGGGCGACCTGATCGTCGTCGTCGACACCAAGTAACCGCCGGAGAGCTGGGTCGTCCCGCTGCATGAGTGACCTCACCGCGATGCGCTCGCTGCTCACCCCCGAGGGGTGGGCGCTGCTGGAGTCGTTGCCGCCGTACGACG
>DASSTJ010000091.1:0-4062 GCA_035707965.1 Actinomycetales bacterium | reverse complement strand
ACCAGGTGGTGAAGAACCTCGAGGGCAAGAAGATCAACGACTTCTTCCTGCGCAACGGCGAGATCCGCGCTCAGGACCACCGGGTCATCCACGACGTGTACCTGGCCAAGGTCAAGGATGCCGACAAGGTGACGACCGACTGGGACTACGAGGACATCGTCAGCACGATCCCCGCTGCGGACGCGTTCATGCCGCTCAGCGAGTCGACCTGCTCGATGTGACCCCGGCGGGGGCCCGGCGGCAGCCGGGCCCCTTCGCCGCGTCCGCACCAGCCATCTCGTCCAGGAGGGCCACCTGAGGTGAGCGCGATCGTGCAATACACCCTGCAGGGCTTGGCGTCCGGCAGCTTCTACGCACTCTCGGCCCTCGGGCTGGCCGTCATCTTCGGCCTCCTCGGCGTCGTCAACTTCGCGCACGGCGCCTGCTTCATGCTGGGGGCCGTGGGAGCCGCGGTGCTCCTGGCCGAGCTCGACGCCGGCTTCTGGGTGTCGCTCGCCGTCGTGCCGGTCGTGCTGTTCGTGCTCGGCATTCTCATCGAGCGGCTGCTGGTGCGGTGGCTGGTCGCGCTCGACCCGCTCTACAACTTCCTGCTGACCTTCGGACTGGCGTTGCTGATCGTCGACCTGGTGAAGCGCCGCTACGGTGTCTCGGCGCTCCGGTACGAGTCCCCGTCGCAGCTGGACGGCGTCCTCCACGTCGGTGCCGTGCAGCTGCCGTACTACCAGCTGTTCGTCTTCGGCTTCTCCCTGGTCGTGTGCGCGCTGGTGTGGGTCGTGCTCGCCCGCACCCGGCTCGGCATGATCGTCCGCGCGTCTACGGAGAACGCGGACCTGACTCGCGCCCTCGGCATCGACGTCGGGCGGTGGGTTACCCCGGTGTTCGGCTTCGGCATCGCGCTGGCCGGCCTGTCCGGCGTCCTCGCGGCGCCGATGCGCGCTGTGACGGCCGACATGGGCAGCAACTTCGTCATCGTGCTGTTCGCCGTCGTCGTCATCGGCGGGCTCGGCTCGATCGCCGGTGCCGTCGTCGCCGGCTTCGCCGTCGGGCTGCTGGAGGCGTTCGGACAGGCGTACGCGCCATCCCTCTCCCAGATCCTCATCTTCGTCCTCATGGCGGTCGTGGTGCTGCTGCGACCAGCCGGGCTGTTCGGCAAGGAGGAGCGGGCATGACGGCGACGCTGGAGACGAGCGCCACCGGGACGTCCACGGTGCGCGCGCCGCGCCTGCGCCTGCTGCGGTGGGTCGGGTACGCCGCGCTCCTCGTCGCGGTGCTGCTGCTGCCCTGGGTCACCTACCCGCCCGTCGCGGTGGACATCCTCTGCTGGGGCCTGTTCGCGATGGGTCTCGACATCCTGCTGGGCTACACAGGTCTGCTGTCGTTCGGCCACGCTGCCTTCTGGGGCGGCTCGGCCTACGTGGCCGGCCTCACCGCTCTGCACCTCGGCGGTCCGTACTACGTCGCCGTCGCGGTAGGCGCCGTGTTCGCCATGCTGCTCGCCGTGCCCATCGGCATGCTCTCGGTGCGACGGTCGGGCATCTACTTCGCGATGGTGACGCTCGCGTTCGCGCAGATGATCTACTTCGTCGCCAACCGCTGGCGCGGCCTCACCGGTGGTGAGAACGGCCTCCAGGCCGTGCCGACGCACTTCTTCGGCATCGACCTGGTCGAGACCGAGCCGTTCTACTTCTACTACTCGGCGCTGCCCGTGCTGGTCCTCGCGGCGTTCGTCGCCTGGCGCATCGTGCACTCGCCGTTCGGCCGGGTGCTCGTCGCCATCCGCGACAACCCCGACCGCGCCCGAGCCCTCGGGTACGACGTGGAGCGCTACAAGGTGCTCGCGTTCGTGCTCTCGGCCGGCCTCTCCGGCGTGGCAGGTGGCCTGTTCACGATCAGCCACGGGTTCGCCTCGCTGCAGGAGGTCTCGTGGCAGACGTCCGGCAAGGTCGTGCTCGTCACCGTGCTGGGCGGCATCGGCACTCTCTGGGGGGCCCTCGCTGGCTCCGCGGTCGTCGTCAACCTCGAGGACCAGCTGGCCACCAGCGGCTTCAACGGCACCGGCATCATCCTCGGTGCCATCTTCATCGTCGTCGTGCTGCTGTTCCGCCGCGGCATCTTCGGCTCGCTCCTGCTGCTGCTGCAGCGCCTCTCGCACCGCCGACGTCGCCGCGTCCGCTAGCTGCACTCACCACAGCCAGCGCACCTTCGTACGAGGGTGCCGCCACAGCGGCGTCTGTGGACGCACCTTCGGACAAGAGCGCGGGGGACGTCGGCGTGGGGCGGGAGCCGGACCTGTCGTCAGCCGAGCAGGCGGTGCAGCCGCAGGGCGACCTGCAGCTCGAGGGCGCGCTCCGGCTCTTGCCAGTCGTCGCCGAGCAGCTGACCGATCCGGTCCAGCCGCTGCGTCACGGTGTTGACGTGCACGTGCAGGGTCTGGCTGGCCCGAGCCGGGCTCAGCTGGGACGCGAAGTAGGCAACCAGCGTCGCGACCAGCTGCGTGCCGCGCCGCTCGTCGTACTCGACGAGCGCGCCGATCTGCGACCGCACGAACTGGCCGACGTCGCGGTGCTCGCCGAGCACGAAACCGACGAACCCGAGCTCGCCGGCGTCGCCGCCCTGCCCCCGCCGACCGAGCGCCAGCATCGTGTCGGCGCACCGGGCGGCCTCGTCGTGGCAGCTGGGTAGCTCGTCGAGGACCGACGTGCCGCCGGGGGCCGCTCCGCCGCAGGTGACCGGCACGCCGGTCGCCTTGGCGAGCTCGCGCGCGACGAGCTGCGCGGCTGCGCCAGGCCCGCCGTCGGCGGCGGGCAGCAGCAGGTCGAGGTGGTCGCCGTGGACGGCCGACAGACCGTGGTGGGTGGACGCCAGGTGGGCGGCGGCCAGGGCGGCGCGGTGTCGCTGCTCGGCCGGGCAGCGCGCCACGACGAGCGCGAGCTCCCCGCTGAGGTCGACGCCGAGCAGCTTCGCGCGGTCGTTGAACGACACCGGGTCCCGGTCGGTGGCCTGGACGAGCTCGTTGAGCAGCTCACCGGCGACCCGCTGCTCCGCCTCCGCGGTGGCGCGGCGGAACACCAGCAGCAGGGCGGTCACGAGCGCTGCGCGCTCCAGGATCCGCTGGTCGGCCTCCTCCAGCTCGTCGTGACCGACGAGCACGACGTCCCCGAGCTGGCTGCTGCCCGCCACCACGGGAGCCATCCACAGCTGCTGGTGCTGCACGGTGCGCCCGCTCTCGCGAGCCTGCGCCTGCACGGCGCGCAGCGACGACAGGAGCCGACCGTTCTTGTCGACGACGTCGGACGTGGGGGCTTCGGGGGACGCGGCGACCAGCCGGCTCTCCTCGTCCAGGACGAGCACCGGCCCCCCGAGGACCTCCGCGACCGAGGCCGCGACGTCGTCGACGCCGCCGCCACGCAGCACCAGACCCGTGAATCGGTCGTGGGCGTCGGCGGCACGCTCGACCGACCGGCTGTGCGCAGCCACCAGCGTGTGCGCGGTCTCGAGGTCGGACACCGCCTGCCGCATCTCGTCCAGCAGCCGGGCGCTGTCGATGGCGATCGCGGCGTGCGCCGCCAGCGACACGAGCAACGAGACCTCCGTGCGGGCGAACGGCCGCGCCGTCCGGTTCGCCGCGTAGAGCACGCCGAGCACGTGGTCGCCGAGCACGAGGGGGACGCCGAGGATCGCCACGAGTCCCTCGTCCAGGACGGCGCTGTCGATGCCGTGAGTGTGAGCGAAGCGTTCGTCCTCGAAGTAGCTGGCGGTGGCGTACGGCGTGGCGGACTGCGCGACCAGGCCTCCCAGACCCGCGCCCATGGGCAGACGGACCTGGCGGAACAGCGACGACACGGAGCCGTCGGTGACCCGCATGTAGGTGTCGCCGCGCTCGGGGTCGTTGAGGCTGAGGTACGCGACGTCGGTCGACAGCAGCTGGCGTGCCCGGTGCACGATCGCAGCCAGCACGGCGTCGAGGTCGCGCAGGGCGGCGAGGTCGTTCGCCGTCTCGTACAGCGCTCGGAGCTCGGCGCCGCGCCGCCGACGCTCCTCGAGGGTGTCGCGCACCTGCAG
>DASSTJ010000090.1:0-2482 GCA_035707965.1 Actinomycetales bacterium | reverse complement strand
CAACGGTCGGATGCTCAGCAAGCGGGACGAGCGTCACAGGAGGCAATGCTAGCCGCGGCAATTGTCACGAGGTCCGTGGGTAGGCTCGGCCAGTGTGAGCCCTAGCACTGCTGCCCTGGAGTGGAGCGACCTAGACCGGCGCGCGGTGGACGTGGTCCGGGCGCTCGCCATGGACGCGGTCGAGGAAGCCGGCAACGGCCACCCCGGAACCGCGATGAGCCTTGCCCCGGCGGCGTACCTGCTCTTCCAGCGGCTGCTGCGCCACGACCCCACCGACCCGGAGTGGATCGGGCGCGACCGGTTCGTGCTGTCGTGCGGCCACTCGAGCCTGACCCTCTACATCCAGCTCTTCCTCTCGGGCTACGGGCTGACGCTCGACGACCTGAAGCTCTACCGGCAGTGGGGCAGCCGCACCCCCGGCCACCCCGAGCACGGCCACACGGTCGGTGTGGAGACGACGACCGGGCCGCTCGGGCAGGGCGTCGGCAACGCGGTCGGCATGGCGATGGCGGCCCGGCGGGAGCGCGGTCTGTTCGACCCCGACACGGCCGCGGGCGAGTCGGTGTTCGACCACACGATCTGGGCGTTCGCCTCCGACGGGGACATCCAGGAGGGCGTGCAGGCCGAGGCCGCCAGCCTCGCCGGGCACCAGCAGCTCGGCAACCTCGTGCTGCTGTACGACGACAACCACATCTCGATCGAGGGCAACACCCGGGTCGCGCTGTCGGAGGACGTGCTCGGGCGCTACGCGGCCTACGGCTGGCACACCCAGCGGGTCGACGACGTCAACGACGTCGGGGCGTTGCACGCGGCGCTGGTGGCGGCCCGCGACACGACCGACCGGCCCAGCATCATCGCGGTCCACTCGATCATCGGCTGGCCGGCGCCCGACGCGCAGAACACCGGGGAGGCGCACGGCTCGGCGCTCGGTGCCAAGGAGGTGGCCGCCACCAAGAAGGTCATGGGCATGGACCCGGACGCGAGGTTCGTGGTGCCCGACGAGGTGCTCGCGCACGCTCGTCAGGTGGTCGACCGCGGCCGTGCCCGCCACGCGGAGTGGGCGCAGCGTTTCCAGGCCTGGCGCAAGGAGCAGCCGGACCGTTCGGCCGAGCTCGACCGGATGACCGCGCGGCGCCTGCCCGCGGGCTGGGACGCGAAGCTGCCGACGTTCGAGGCCGGCAAGCAGGTCGCCACCCGCAAGGCATCCGGTGCCGTCATCAACGCGATCGCTCCCGCACTGCCCGAGCTGTGGGGCGGCTCCGCGGACCTGGCTGGCTCCAACGACACCACGATCGACGGTGCCGACAGCTTCCTGCCGGAGGCGCACGGCGGGTCGCCCTACGGGCGGGTGCTGCACTTCGGCATCCGCGAGCACGCGATGGGGGCCGCCCTGAACGGCATCGCGCTGCACGGGCCGACCAGGGTCTACGGCGGCACGTTCCTCGTGTTCAGCGACTACATGCGCCCGTCGGTACGGCTGGCCGCACTGATGGGCCTGCCGGTCGTGTACGTCTGGACCCACGACTCGATCGGGCTCGGCGAGGACGGCCCGACGCACCAGCCGATCGAGCACCTGGCGGCGCTGCGAGCCATCCCCGGGCTCGACGTCGTACGCCCCGCCGACGCCACCGAGACCGTCGTCGCCTGGCGCACGATCCTCGAGAACCCCGACCGGCCGGCCGGGTTGTGCCTCACCCGTCAGGGCGTGCCGGTGCTCGACCGCTCGACGCTGGCATCCGCCGACCACGTCGCCCGTGGTGCCTACGTGCTCGCGGAGGCGTCTTCGGGCACGCCCCACGTGATCGTCGTCGGCACCGGCAGCGAGGTGCACCTCGCGCTCGCCGCGCGCGAGCAGCTGGAGTCCGACGGCGTACCGACCCGGGTCGTGTCGATGCCGTGCCGCGAGTGGTTCGACGCGCAGGACGCCGCCTACCGCCAGCAGGTGCTTCCTCCCGAGATCCGGGCACGGGTCTCGGTGGAGGCCGCCGTCGGGCAGGGCTGGCGCGACATCGTTGGCGACGACGGAGAGATCCTCTGCCTCGATCACTTCGGCGCGAGCGCGCCCTACCAGGTGGTCTACGAGCAGTTCGGGTTGACCGCGGAGCGGGTCGTCGCCGCCGCCCACGCGACCCTGTCCAAGGTCGGCGCCACGCGGGGTACGACGACCGGCAACTAGCACTCGTTTAAGGAGAGCCTCATGACCGACCCTCTCGCCCAACTCAGCGCGGCAGGTGTCGCTGTGTGGCTCGACGACATCAGCCGTGACCGCCTGCGCACCGGCAACCTCGGCGAGCTGATCCGCGACCGTCACGTCGTGGGCGTGACGACCAACCCGAGCATCTTCCAGAAGGCGATCAGCGGCAGCGAGGTCTACGACCCGCAGGTCCGTGACCGGCACGTCGTCGGGGTCACCACCAACCCCAGCATCTTCCAGAAGGCGATCAGCGGCAGCGAGGTCTACACCACGCAGATCCACGACCTC
>DASSTJ010000089.1:0-10282 GCA_035707965.1 Actinomycetales bacterium | reverse complement strand
GCCGCACCGCCGCCAACGACAACCCAGCATCCTTCGGCAACGGCCGGTCACACGAGTACCCCACCTGCGCCCAAGCACCAGACGGAACCCCCGAGGGAGCGAGCGGCCGCCGCCAGACCCACGTCATCGGCCCGTCTCCCTCTCCACGTGTTTGGCACACGTTCGTCATGTAGGCGCACGAGACGTCATACGGCCCGCCGAAGTTGGGGTCGTTACCGGGGCAGGCTGGCGTGACCGTCGTCTCCCACGCCTGACCTTGGCGTGTACCGTGCACCGCAGGACCACGCGGCCTCTCCAGGTGCCGCGTGGTGATAGCCACCGACGCTCCACCGCCAGTTGTCTTACAGACCGCGATACCGCATCGGGGGCTCGAGGCATACGCCGAGTCGATCGAGAAGCGCGCTTCGCCCAATCCCCACATCAGGAGCAGGAGAACGGCTCCGACGGCACGCCGTTTCACTGGACATCCTTGATCTCAACGATCGTCCATCGATTGTCCTCCCACACCAGTTGCACTTCAGTCTCGCCAGGAACGCGCGGCATGACTTCGTCCACTCGGCCATCCGCATGCACAATTCGGCGATTCAACTGGACCTGGCCGATGTGGACCACGGTCAGCTCCTCGGACGAGCTTGGCATGACAATCGACGGACCGAGCTCTGATGGACTGCCGTCGTATCGCAGCCCGTCATGCGCGAGCGAACTGGCGGTCTCCACGTAGTTGGCGCAGGTCTTGCAGGAGGCGAGCGCGTAGGGGCGGATGAGCTCCGGGTCGGGCACCATCCACGCCTGGTTCACCTGCTCCAGGTAGAACCGGGCGAACGCCTCCGCACCCTGCGGCGTGTGCGCCCGCGCCGCCTCCGGGATCCGCGCCCGCGCCGCAGCGTCCAGGCTCGCCGTGACCGTGGGCGGCCCCGACACGCTCGGACCCGACCCCGACCCCGACACCGACGCCGACCCCGACCCGGACGCCGGCGGACCGACGCCCGACCCGGATGCCCCCTGCGCACCCGAGCACCCCGCCAGCCCCGACACCACGACCAACGCCGCGAACACGACGAACCCAGCACAACGCCCACGATGCCCACCCATGGACGAAACCCTACTAGAGCAAGATCGTTCCCAGCGGCGAGCGCACCAGCCCTGTGGACAACGGACGGGTCGACGCCAGCAGAGACGGGGAGGCAGCTCGTCAGCGGTACGCGCAGCCACGTCGTGACGTGCAGCGACGTCGTGACGCTAAGCCAGCAGGTCGCTGTCAGCGCAGGGCAGCCGCTAGCTGATCGACCGTGCGCCCGGCTGCTTCCCGCAGGGCGGCGACCGACGGCCCTGCCGCCAGCACCGCGCGGCTGGACGACGCCAGCACGTTGCGCCGCGCCTCACCGAACACCTGCTTCAGCTCGTCTGGTCCGGCGCCCTGAGCACCGATACCCGGGGCCAGCAGCGGAGCTCGGCTCGCCGCCAGGTCGAGCCCCAGGTCCGTCACCGCCGACCCGACCGTAGCCCCCACCACGAGTCCGACGCTGCCGAGGTCGTCCGCCGCGTCGGCGGCCCCCGTGTTGTCAGCGGCGGCACCCTCGATCACGGACGCCGCCACGGAGCGGCCATCAGAGCCGCGAGCGTGCTGCACCGAGGCGCCCTCAGGGTTGCTCGTCAACGCCAGCACGAACACGCCACGTCCGCTCGCGAGCGCCAGGTCGATCGCCGGACGCAGCGACCCGTAGCCGAGGAACGGGCTCAGCGTCACGGCGTCGGCCGTGAGAGGACCAGAGCCGAGATACGCCTGCGCGTACGCATCCATCGTCGAGCCGATGTCACCCCGCTTGGCGTCGAGCAGCGTGAGACACCCGGACGACGGCGCCTCGGCGAGCACCCTCTCCAGCACCGCGACACCCGCCGACCCGTGCCTTTCGAAGAACGCGGACTGCGGCTTGAGCACCGCCACCCGACCGGCCAGTGCCTCGACGCACGTGAGCGCGAACCGCTCGAGGCCGTGGGCGTCGTCCGGAAGGCCCCAGCCGGCGAGCAGCGACGGGTGCGGGTCGATGCCGACGCACAGCGGACCCCGCTCAGCCATCGCCGCACGCAACCGCTGCCCGAACGGAACCACGCCATCAGCAGTCGTCACGACTTCTCCTCCCGGTAATCACGTCATGTGCCACGTGCGCCCCTCCGACCTGCGCGCAGCAGAGCGGCCCAACCGGAGGTCGGTGCGGGTGCCTCCGGCACGCGCCGCAAGACGAGCCCTCCCGGCAGGAGATGCGCGAGAGCAGTCAGGCCGGGAGGCGCCAGAGGATGTCCGCGCCGAGCCGACCAGCGCCGAGCGGCTCTCACGAGTGCCCTACCGGTCGCGGGGCAGTCTGCAATGCACGCGCGATGTCGCGCACCACGCCTGGGCCCTCGTAGACGAGCCCGGTGTACACCTGCACCAGGTCGGCTCCGGCGTCGACCATGCGCAGAGCGTCGTCCGGCGTCCGGACTCCCCCGACGCCGATGACAGCCAGGCGCGAGCCGGCCTGCGCCCGCACCTGGCGCACGACCTCGAGCGCCCGCGGCAGCAGCGGCCGACCGCTCAGGCCGCCGGCCTCGGACGCGGCAGCCTGGCCCGGGGTGAGCACGTCCCGCCGCAGCGTCGTGTTCGCCGCGATGATGCCCGCCACGCCGTGGTCGAGGCACACGTCAACCAGCTCGTCGAGCGCCGAGTCGGTCAGGTCGGGCGCGACCTTCACGGCCAGCGGCAGGGTGCGGCCGTCGTCCGCAGACAACGAGGCCGACGTCGACACCAACGCGTCAAGCAGCCGTCGCAGCGTGTCGGCATCCTGGAGCGACCGGAGTCCCGGCGTGTTCGGGGAGCTGACGTTGATGGCCACGTAGTCGGCGAACCGGTGCAACCGCCGCAACGACAGCAGGTAGTCGTCGACCGCCTGCTCGACCGGCGTGGCCTTCGACTTGCCGATGCTGATGCCGAGCGGCACGGGCAGCGGGCCGAGCGCGCCCAGCCGGGCCGCCAGGGCAGCCGAACCGCGATTGTTGAATCCCATGCGGTTGATGACGGCCTCGTCGTCGCGCAGCCGGAAGAGCCTCGGGCGCGGGTTGCCGGGCTGCGCGTGCGCGGTCACCGTGCCCACCTCGACGAACCCGAAGCCCAGCAACGGCCACGACAGTAGCGCGCGCCCGTCCTTGTCGAGGCCGCCTGCGACACCCACGCGCGTCGGGAACCGCAGCCCCATCACCTCGGTGGACGTGCCCCGGGACCCGGTCACGACGTGACCGAACCGCTCACGCAGCGGCCGGACCTGCAACGCCCTCGACACCAGCGACAGCCCACCGAGCGCCACGCCGTGCGCGCGCTCGGCGTCCAGCCGGAACAGCGCCGGTCGGACCAACGACCGGTAGACGCCGCGGTCAGCCATGGCGTAGCCCTACCGGCAGGAGCAACCGGCCCCCGGGCGCCAGGACAGCCGCCGTCCCCCCGTTGCTCCTGCCCCTGCGTCCAGCTGGCGCGGCGCAGCCCACCGGACCAACCGGCAGGAGCAACCGGCGCCCGGACGCCGGGGCAGCCGCCGTCCCTTCGTTGCTCCTGCCCCTGCGTCCAGCTGGCGCGGCGCAGCCCACCGGACCAACCGGCAGGAGCAACCAGCCCCCGGACGCCGGGACGCCCGCCAACCGCGCCTTGCTCCTGCCCGTCAGCACGTCAGCCCTCGACACGACCGGCCCCGAGCGACCGCAGCAGCACGGCGTGCTCCTGAAGCGACCGCACGTCGAACGCCCGATCGCGCGCCGACTCGATGCCCTGCACGGCGGCGGCAAGCTGCTGCACGGTCGTGATGATCGGCCGGTCCATGCTCGTCGTGGCGGCCCGGATCTCGTACCCGTCGGCGCGGGCATCGCGTCCGGACGGCGTGTTGACCACCATGTCGACCTCGCCGGCGAGGATGCGTTGCACCACGGTCGGCTCGCCGTCCGGTCCCCGCCCGGCACTGTGCTTGCGGACCACGACGCTCGAGACCCCGTTGCGCCGCAGCACCTCCGCCGTTCCCTCGGTCGCGAGCACCGTGAACCCGAGGTCCACCAACCGCTTCACCGGGAAGATCATCGCCCGCTTGTCGCGGTTCGCGACGGAGACGAAGACCGTGCCGCCGTCGGGCAGACCCGACCCGTAGGCAGCGGCCTGGCTCTTCGCGAAGGCCGTGCCGTAGTCGTCGTCGATGCCCATGACCTCACCGGTCGACCGCATCTCGGGCCCGAGCACCGAGTCGACGACCTGACCGCCGTCGGTGATGAACCGCTTGAACGGCAGCACCGCCTCCTTCACCGCGACCGGCGAGCCGGCTGGCAGGTGCGTGCCGTCGACCTCGGGCAGCAGACCTTCGGCCTGCAGGTCGGCGATCGAGGCGCCCAGCATGATGCGTGCCGCTGCCTTCGCCAAGGGCACCGCTGTCGCCTTCGACACGAACGGCACCGTCCGCGACGCCCGCGGGTTGGCCTCCAGCACGTAGAGCACGTCGGCGGCCAGGGCGAACTGCACGTTGAGCAGCCCACGAACACCGATGCCTCGCGCCAGCGCCTCCGTCGACTGCCGCACCCGCTCGATCTCGCTGTGCCCCAACGTCACCGGCGGAAGCACGCACGCCGAGTCGCCGGAGTGGATGCCGGCCTCCTCGATGTGCTCCATCACCGCGCCGAGGAACAGCTGCTCGCCGTCGAACAGGGCGTCGACATCGATCTCGATCGCGTCGTCGAGGAAGCGGTCGACGAGCACAGGATGGTCCGGCGAGCCTGTGCTTGACGACAACGCAGTCGCGCGCGACACGTATGCCGACAGCGTCTCGTCGTCGTACACGATCTCCATGCCGCGGCCGCCGAGCACGTAGGACGGTCGCACCAGTACCGGGTAACCGATGGCGTGAGCCACCTCGACCGCCTCCGACGCGGAGTACGCCGTGCCGAACTTCGGTGCAGGCAGCCCGGCCTGGGCCAGCACCCGTCCGAACGCCCCGCGGTCCTCGGCGAGGTGGATCGCACTCGGCGACGTGCCGACGATCGGCACCCCCTCGTCGGCCAACGCCTGCGCGAGCCCGAGCGGCGTCTGGCCACCCAGCTGCACGACCACGCCGGCAACCGGCCCGGCCTGCTGCTCCGCGTGAACGACCTCGAGCACGTCCTCGAGCGTCAGCGGCTCGAAGTAGAGGCGGTCGGACGTGTCGTAGTCCGTCGACACCGTCTCGGGGTTGCAGTTGACCATCACGGTCTCGAAGCCAGCGTCGCGCAAGGCGAAGCTGGCGTGCACGCAGGAGTAGTCGAACTCCACGCCCTGCCCGATCCGGTTCGGCCCGGACCCGAGGATCAGCACTGCCGGCGTGGACCGTGGCGCCACCTCCGTCTCCTCGTCGTAGGACGAGTAGTGGTACGGCGTACGGGCCGCGAACTCGGCCGCGCAGGTGTCGACCGTCTTGTAGACCGGGCGGACACCGAGCGCGTGCCGCACCCCGCGGACGACGGGCTCGGGCATGCCGCGCAGCTCACCGATCTGGGTGTCGCTGAAGCCGTGCCTCTTTGCTCGGCGTAGCAGTCCCGGGGAGAGCTCGGGCGACTCGCGAAGCTCGGTGGCGACGTCCTCGATCAGCGCCAGCTGGTCGAGGAACCACGGGTCGATGCCCGTCGCGTCGTGCACCTGCTCGACCGACGCACCGGCCCGCAGCGCCTGCTGGACGGCGAGCAGCCGGCCGTCGGTCGGGCGAGAGGCCTGGTGCAGCAACGCCTCGACGTCCCCGACCGGGCCTCGCCAGTGGAACATCGCGTCCCGACGCTCGGCGGACCGCAGCGCCTTCTGCAGCGCCTCGGTGAACGAGCGTCCGATCGCCATCGCCTCGCCGACCGACTTCATCGTGGTCGTGAGCGTGGTGTCGGCCGCCGGGAACTTCTCGAACGCGAACCGCGGCACCTTCACCACGACGTAGTCGAGGGCGGGCTCGAACGACGCGGGCGTCTGCTCGGTGATGTCGTTCGGCACCTCGTCGAGGGTGTAGCCGACAGCGAGCTTGGCGGCGATCTTGGCGATCGGGAAGCCCGTGGCCTTGCTGGCCAGCGCGGAGGAACGCGACACCCGCGGGTTCATCTCGATGACGATGACGCGACCGTCCACCGGGTTGACGGCGAACTGGATGTTGCAGCCGCCGGTGTCGACGCCGACCTCACGAATGACCGCGATGCCGATGTCGCGCAGGCGCTGGTACTCGCGGTCGGTCAGCGTCAGGGCCGGGGCAACGGTGATGGAGTCACCCGTGTGGACACCCATCGGGTCGAGGTTCTCGATCGAGCAGACGACGACCACGTTGTCGGCGCGGTCCCGCATCAGCTCGAGCTCGTACTCCTTCCACCCGAGGATGGACTCCTCGAGCAGCACCTCGGTCGTCGGGGACGCGTGAAGGCCGGCTCCCGCCATGCGGCGCAGATCGGCCTCGTCGTACGCGAAGCCGGAGCCGAGCCCGCCCATGGTGAACGAGGGCCGCACGACCACCGGGTAGCCCAGGTCGTCAGCGATGGCCAGGCACTCGTCGATGGAGTGCGCGATGGCGCTGCGAGCCGACTCCGCGCCGCACCTCTCGACGACCCCCTTGAAGGCCTCGCGGTCCTCGCCGAGCTGGATGGCCTCCACGTTCGCACCGATGAGCGGGCAGTCGTACTTCTCGAGGACGCCCCTGTCGTGCAAGGCGATCGCCGTGTTGAGCGCCGTCTGCCCACCCAGGGTCGCCAGGACCGCGTCGGGGCGCTCCTTGGCGATGATGGCCTCGACCACATCCGGCGTGATCGGCTCGACGTACGTGGCGTCGGCGAACTCGGGGTCGGTCATGATCGTGGCCGGGTTGGAGTTCACGAGGACGACGCGCAAGCCCTCCTCGCGGAGGACCCGACAGGCCTGGGTGCCCGAGTAGTCGAACTCGCACGCCTGCCCGATGACGATCGGGCCGGACCCGATGACCAGGACGCTCGTGATGTCGTCGCGGCGCGGCATCAGCGGCCGCCTCCCGTCGTGACGCCGGCCATCAGGTCGGCAAACCGGTCGAACAGGTAGCCCGCGTCGTGCGGACCGGCCGCCGCCTCGGGGTGGTACTGCACCGAGAAGGCCGGCACGTCGAGGCAGCGCAGCCCTTCGACCACCTGATCGTTCAGGCAGATGTGGCTCACCTCGGCCGCGCCGAACGGCGTCGGCGATCTGCCCTCGAGCGGTGCCTCTACCGCGAAGCCGTGGTTGTGCGCGGTCACCTCGACCCGGCCGGTGGCCTTGTCGAGCACGGGCTGGTTCACACCCCGGTGGCCGTAGCCGAGCTTGTAGGTGCCGAAGCCCAGCGCCCGGCCGAGCAGCTGGTTGCCGAAGCAGATGCCGAAGAACGGCAGGCGCCGATCGAGCACCTGGCGCAGCAGCTCGACCTGCTGGTCGGCCGTGGCCGGGTCGCCCGGACCGTTCGAGAAGAACACGCCGTCCGCACCCGTGGCGAGCACGTCGTCCAGCGTCGACGCCGCCGGCAGCACGTGCACCTGCATGCCGCGTTCGGCCATGCGCCGCGGGGTCATCGACTTGATGCCGAGGTCGAGCGCCGCGACGGTGAACCGCTTGTCCCCCACCGGGTCGACCACGTAGGACGCCGGCGTGCTGACCTCCGCGGCGAGTGCCGCGCCCGCCATGCCCGGTGCGTCACGGACGACGGCTCGCAGCTGCTCGACCGGTCGTGCCGCAGCCGTTCCCGAGAAGATGCCGGCCCGCATCGCGCCGCGCTCCCGCAGGTGCCGGGTGAGAGCGCGCGTGTCGACGCCGCTGATGCCCACGATGCCCTGGGCCGTGAGCTCGTCGTCCAGCGTCCGGCGGCTGCGCCAGCTCGACGGGCGGGGCGACGGGTCGCGGACGACGTAGCCGCTGACCCAGATGCGCGTGGACTCGCCGTCCTCGTCGTTGATGCCGGTGTTGCCGATGTGCGGCGCGGTCTGCACCACGACCTGCCGGTGGTAGCTGGGGTCGGTGAGCGTCTCCTGGTAACCGGTCATCGCCGTGGTGAAGACGGCCTCACCGACGGTCTGGCCGACCGCACCGTAGGCGTCCCCGTGAAAGCTGCGCCCGTCCTCGAGCACCAGCACGGCCGGCTCGACCGGACGCGCGCTCACGCCGCGTCCTGCCGAGCGATGAGGGCCCGGACCGAGCGCATGAGCGGCTCTCGGTCCTTCGGGTCACGGGGTCGGAACGCGGTGGCGACCGCACGGTCGCCCAGCCGCCATTCGACGACGAGCAGCCCGTGGGGCGCGGCCTTGCCGGCGCGCATGGACTCCACCCGGACGTCGGCGAGCGCCGTTGCCGGCACGAGGAGCCCGGGCGCACCGGTGCGGTCGATCACGACACCGGCCGGGGAGTCGACGACGAGCACGTGCGCGACGCCGCCGATGCCGAGGCCGTGCGCCGTGATGCGCTCGAGCGGCTCACCAGCGCTCGTCGTGGACACGTAGCTGCCCTCCACGCCGTGGGCACGGGCCCGCTCGCTCAGCGCCTCGGTGACGGGCTCGGGGGTCGCGACGTCGGCCTGCCGCGCCTGACGGTGCTTCCACCCCAGGTACATCAGGCCCCAGGCGAGCAGCACGAGCAGCGCGACGACGGCCACCGCCTCCGGCCGGTTCACGCCATGCTCCCGGCGAGCTGCGCCTGCGGTCCGACGGGGTGCCCGTCGAGCAGCGTCGGTCGGCCGCGCAGGAAGGTGGCGACCACGCGCCCGTGCATCTCGCGGCCGGCGAACGGCGTGTTGCGACTGGCGGACGCCATGCGCGCGGGGTCGACGGTCCAGCGCGCGGCCGGGTCGACGAGGGTGACGTTGGCGGGCGAGCCCACCGCGAGCGGCTGGCCATGACCGGTCAGGCCCCCGATGCGCGCCGGACGCACCGACATGCGGTCGGCGACCCCCGCCCAGTCGAGCAGGCCGGTGTCGACCATGGCCATCTGCACGGCCGCTAGAGCGGTCTCGAGGCCGGTCATGCCCATGGCCGCCGCGAGCCACTCGCAGTCCTTGTCCTCGCTGGCGTGAGGAGCGTGGTCGGTGGCGACGGCGTCGATCGTGCCGTCGGCGAGCGCCTCGCGCAGGGCCTGCACGTCGGACGCGGCTCGCAGCGGCGGGTTGACCTTGAACCGCGGGTCGTAGGAACGCACGAGCTCGTGGGTGAGCAGCAGGTGGTGCGGCGTGACCTCCGCGGTCACGTCGACCCCGCGGCTCTTCGCCCACCGCAGGATCTCGACGGACCCGGCCGTCGAGACGTGGCAGACGTGCAGGCGTGAGCCGACGTGCTCGGCCAGCAGCACGTCGCGGGCGATGATCGCCTCCTCGGCGACCGCGGGCCAGCCTGCGAGGCCGAGCACGCCGGACAGCTCGCCCTCGTGCATCTGGGCACCACTGGTCAGCCGAGGCTCCTGCGCGTGCTGCGCGATGACGCCGCCGAACGCCTTGACGTACTCGAGCGCGCGCCGCATCAGCACCGCGTCGCTCACGCAGCGGCCGTCGTCGCTGAACACGCGGACCCGGGCGGCAGAGTCGGCCATCGCGCCCAGCTCGGCCAGCTGCTCGCCCGCGAGGCCGACGGTCACCGCGCCGACGGGCTGCACGTCGACCCAGCCCGCCTCGCGTCCCAGGTGCCAGACCTGCTCCACCACCCCTGCCGTGTCCGCGACCGGGTCGGTGTTCGCCATGGCGTGCACGGCCGTGAAGCCACCGACCGCGGCCGCCTTCGTGCCGGACTCGACGGTCTCGGCGTCCTCGCGGCCCGGCTCGCGCAGGTGCGTGTGCAGGTCCACGAGACCGGGGAGAGCGACGAGCCCAGAAGCGTCGACCACGTGCGCGTCAGCCGGGGCGGCGGCGCGCGCGTCCGCGCCCAGAGACCGGATCTCGCCGTCCGCCAGGAGGACGTCGGTGGCGTCGCCGCCGAGCGGCCGCGCCCCCGTCAGCAGGTAGGCACTCACTTGCCCACCCCCACGAGCTCGCGGTCGGCCGGTTCGGCGAGCGGGGCCGGCTGCGGTGGCTGGCCGTCGGCGTGGCCACCGGCCAGCAGCAGGTACAGCACCGCCATGCGCACCGAGACCCCGGTGCCGACCTGCTCGACGATCGTCGAACGCACGCAGTCCGCCGCGTCCGCCGAGATCTCGAGGCCTCGGTTCATCGGGCCGGGGTGCATCACGATCGCGTGGTCGGGCAGCATGCCCAGCCGACGCTTGTCCAGACCGTAGCGGCGCGAGTACTCGCGGGCGCTGGGG
>DASSTJ010000088.1:0-3118 GCA_035707965.1 Actinomycetales bacterium | reverse complement strand
GACGCTGAAGTTCTTTAGCGAGGAGGCGGTCGGCAACTGGGTGTTCTACGAAGACCTCGGCGGGCTGCTGGACGAGAGAGGGCTGCCGGCGTTCGTCGAAGAGCTCGAAGCTGTCATCGCAAGACGGAAGCCGGCGCTGGTCGTCATCGACAGCTTCAAGGCGGTGCACGCGTTCGCCCGCGAGCCCGGGGACTTTCGCTGGTTCCTCCACGACTTCGCGGCGCGGCTGAGCACCACCGGCGCCGCCTCGCTGTGGGTCGGCGAATACGGACCGGACGAGCTCAGCCGGGAGCCGGAGTTCGCCGTTGCCGACGCCATCATCTCGTTGTCCTCGACGATGTCGGGCGAACGCCAGATGCGCATGCTGCAGGTGCTGAAGCTGCGCGGCAGCGACTTCCTCTCCGGCCGGCACGGCTACCGGTTGTCAGACAACGGGCTCGACGTCTTCCCGCGGCTCGCCGACCTACCGGTCAGTGACTCCTACGCGATGGACGACACCCGGCAGTCCTCCGGGATCCCGGCGCTGGACTCGATGATCGGCACCGGCTACTGGCCCGGCTCCTCCACCCTCGTCGCGGGGCCGTCCGGAGCGGGCAAGACCGTGATGGGGCTGAGCTTCATCTTCGCCGGTGCCCGTGCCGGCGAACGCGGGCTGATCGCGACCCTGCAGGAAAACCCGGTGCAGCTGGCTCGGACGGCGGCGGGGTTCGGCTGGTCGCTGGACGACCCGACCGTCAGCCTGCACTACCGCTCCTCGGTCGACCTCTACATCGACGAGTGGGTCCACGACGTCCTCGAACGGGCCGAGCGCGAGGGGGTACGCCGGCTCATGGTCGACAGCCTCGGCGACCTCTCCTTCGCCTCACCCGACCACGTCCGGTTCCGCGAGTACGTGTACTCGTTCGTGCAGCGCTGCTCTCACCGTGGCATCAGCGTCTACATGACGATGGAGGTGCCGGACCTGTTCCACCTCTCCCGGCTGTCGGAGACCGGCATCTCCAACATGAGTGACAACGTGGTGCTGCTGCAGTACCTGCGTGGACAGTCGAAGGTGAAGCGCGCCGTGACCGTGTTGAAGACCCGGGCCAGCCTGCACGAGCCGGAGATCCGTCAGTACACGATCAGCAACGAAGGCGTCGTCGTCGGAGAGACGTTCGGGGAGCAGCAGAGCGTGGACTGACTAGCCTTCGTCGACCGCGCGGATAGCGAGGACGGCGATGTCGTCTCGGGACTGCTCCCCCCCGAAGGCGAGCACCTCATCGAGGACGTGGTTGACGATCTCGGTCGCCGAGCTGTGACGGGCCTCCAGCAACGCTCGGGCGAGCCCGTGCTCACCGAACTCCTCGTGCTGCCGCATCGCCTCCGTGACCCCGTCGGTGAAGACGACGAAGGTGTCTCCGCGCGCCAGCTGCACGGTTTCCTCGAACAGCCGGACCTCCGGGAAAAGGCCGAGCAGGTCGCCCGGGACCCCTACCCGTTCGATGTCGCCACCGGCGCGCACGACCATCGGCTGGGCGTGTCCGGCGCAGCACACGGACAGCCGCAGGCCGCGCACGATCGGCACGGCCCGTGCCGTCACGATGGACAGGAAGCGTTCACCGATGTCGTGATCGGCCAGCGCGTCGTTCAACCGCCGCAGGATCACGCTCGGGTGGCGCAGGTCCGGCGCCACAGCGCGCACGGTGTGTCGGGCGATGGCGGTGATCGCGGCCGCCTCGGCACCCTTCCCGCACACGTCACCCAAGGTGAGCATCAAGTCGGTGCGGCCGAGCCGGAAGACGTCGTAGAAGTCGCCGCCCACGTCGCTGCCGGCCCTCGAGGGGTGGAAGACCGCGCCCAGCTCGAGACCCGCGACCTGCGGCAGGGCAGCAGGCAACAGACTCCGCTGCAGCGTCCGGGCAATGTGGGCGAAGTTCTCCCGGCTCTCGACCAGCTCCGCCTGCCCCTCCCGCCGCTCGGTGATGTCACGGATGAAGGCGGTGAACGCCGGGGCGCCACCGCCGCCCTGCACAGGAGTGATCGTCAGCTCGACCGGGAGCAGCCTGCCGTCACGGTGCATCGCGGTGATCTCGACGCGCTGACCGATCAGCGGACCCTCGCCCGTCGCGAGATAGTTCTCCAGCCCTTTGGTGTGTCTGGACCGAAGGGCGTCCGGCACCACCAGGTCGGCCACCAGCTCGCCCAGCGCCTCGTGGCGCAGGTAGCCGAACGTGGCCTCGGCCGCCGGATTCCACTCCACCACCCGCCCGCCGGCGTCCATCACCACGACGGCGTCGAGCGCGGCTCCGACAATCGCCGACGCGCGCGCCTCACTGCCCGCAAGCGCTGCCTGGGAGATCGCGAGCTCTGCGGCTCGCTGCTCGGCGAGCTCCAGCGCACGCTGCAACTCGCCGGACTGGTCGAGAGCCACCTCGTGGCGCACGCGAAGCAACTCGTGCAGCGTCTCGTTCTGCATGCGGAGCATCGCCTCCTCGCCCGCGGGTGCGGGCTGTGGACGGCCCCGATCCCCAGCGAGAGCACCCGTGCCCGCGTGCGGCAGCATCGCCAGCTTCAGGCCGATGCCGACAGCCGCGAAGGCATCCGCCGTACGTTCCGGGATCGCCACCCTCGAGTCGAGCGCGACCGTGATCTGCGTGTCCGGGCTCAACCGCGCAGTGAGCGTCAGAATGCTGCGGATGCCGTAGGCGACGACGACGCCGGACCAGCCGGACAGCACCCTGTCGTCCCGCGCGTCCGACACGAAGCCGACGGCGTAGCTCGGCGCCACCCGGCGCAGCACTCCCCCCTCGGCCTCACCGCGATGAAGCCGTTGGGCGACCTCGGCCACCATCGGCGTGAACGCCTCTGCCGCCGCGCTCGGCAGCACGATCGTGGTGCGCTCCCGCGTCATTCGATCGTCGTGCGCCGCCTGCTCGTCGCCGGCCGCCGCCAGCAGCGTCAGGCAGAGCTGCCGCGGGTGTGGGGTGGAGGCCGGCGAGGCCGTCACGGCGAGATCCTGCAAGGCGGCCGGAAGGCGCTCGAAGGGGCGCGCCAGGAAGCAGCGGACGACGGCCAGCGAGCGCTCTCCGGTCTCCTTGTCCAGGACGTTGTCGTAGAAGAAGCGAACGACCCGCGCCGC
>DASSTJ010000087.1:0-2104 GCA_035707965.1 Actinomycetales bacterium | reverse complement strand
TCGGGCACGACGAGGAGGGGCTGCGACGGCTGTTCCGGCAGTTCTCCTTCCCCGGCGGCATCCCGAGCCACGTGGCCCCCGAGACGCCCGGGTCCATCAACGAGGGCGGTGAGCTGGGCTACTCGCTGGTGCACGCCTACGGCGCGGCGTTCGACAACCCCGACCTGCTCGTCGCCTGCGTCATCGGCGACGGTGAGGCCGAGACCGGCCCGCTCGCGGCCTCCTGGCACTCCGTCGAGTTCCTCGACCCGGTGCACGACGGCGCCGTCCTGCCGATCCTCCACCTCAACGGTTACAAGATCGCGAATCCGACGGTGCTCGCGCGCATCGGCGACGCCGAGCTGCTCGACCTGCTGCGCGGCTACGGCCACGAGCCCTACGTCGTCGCGGGCGACGATCCGGCCCGCGTGCACCGTGAGCTGGCGACCACGCTCGACACGATCTGCGACCGCATCGCCGAGATCCAGCACGCCGCTCGCGTGGAGGGCGCTACCCACCGGCCCCGCTGGCCCTGCCTCGTCCTGCGTACGCCGAAGGGCTGGACCGGCCCGAAGACGGTCGACGGGCTGCCGGTCGAGGGTTCGTTCCGCTCGCACCAGGTGCCGCTCGCCGGCGTCCGGGAGAACCCGGAGCACCTGCGGATGCTCGAGGAGTGGATGCGCTCCTACCGACCCGATGAGCTCTTCGACCGGACCGGCGCGCTGCGCGAAGACCTCACCGCCCTCCCGCCGGCCGGCCCCCGGCGGATGAGCGCCAACCCGGTGGCCAACGGCGGCCTGCTGCTGCGCGGCCTCGAGCTGCCCGACTTCCGGGACTACGCCGTCACCGTCACCGAGCCCGCGACGGAGTTCAGCGAGGCGACCTACGTCCTCGGTGAGTGGCTTGCCGACGTCGTACGCCGCAACCCCACGACGTTCCGCATCTTCGGACCCGACGAGACCGCCTCCAACCGGCTGCAGGCGGTCTTCGAGGCAACCGATCGGATGTGGCAGGCGCGGATGGAGCCGACGGACGACCATCTCGGCCGGTCCGGGCGCGTGCTCGAGGTGCTCTCCGAGCACCTGTGCGAGGGCTGGCTCGAGGGCTACCTGCTGACGGGCCGGCACGGGTTGTTCAACTGCTACGAGGCGTTCGTCCACATCGTCGACTCCATGGTCAACCAGCACGCCAAGTGGTTGAAGGTGACCCGGGGGCTCGCATGGCGCCGGCCGATCGCCTCGCTGAACTTCCTGCTGTCCAGCCATGTGTGGCGCCAGGACCACAACGGCTTCTCCCACCAGGACCCCGGCTTCATCGACCACGTCGTCAACAAGAAGGCCGAGATCGTGCGCGTCTACCTGCCCCCCGACACGAACACGCTGCTGTCGACGATGGACCACTGCCTGCGGAGCCGGGACTACATCAACGTCGTCGTCGCTGGGAAGCAGCCGGCACTCACCTACCTGCCGATGGACGAGGCGATGGCGCACTGCACGCGCGGTCTCGGCATCTTCGACTGGGCCAGCAACGACGACGGCGAGGACCCCGACGTCGTGCTGGCCTGTGCTGGCGACGTGCCGACGCTGGAGACCGTCGCCGCCGCGGCTCTGCTGCGCGAGCACCTGCCGCAGCTCAGGGTGCGGGTCGTCAACGTCGTCGACCTGATGCGGCTGCAGACGCCCGACGAGCACCCGCACGGCCTGCCGGACGACCAGTTCGACGCGCTGTTCACGGCCGACCGGCCGGTGGTCTTCGCCTACCACGGCTACCCGTGGCTGATCCACCGGCTGACCTACCGCCGGACCAACCACGACAACATCCACGTGCGCGGGTACAAGGAAGAGGGGACGACGACCACGCCGTTCGACATGGTCATGCTGAACGACCTCGACCGGTTCCACCTGGTCATCGACGTGATCGACCGGGTGCCGCACCTGGGCCAGCGGGTAGCCGGGCTGCGTCAGCGGATGGTCGACGCGCGGTTGCGGGCACGTGCCTACACCCGCGAGAACGGCGAGGACATGCCGGAGATCAGCGACTGGACCTGGCCCGGCTGACGTGCGCGTCCTCGTGGTCAACGCCGGCTCGTCCAGCCTGAAGCTCCGGCTGGTCGAGCCGCCCGAGG